>CAMCBT010000003.1 GCA_945873115.1 uncultured Mitsuokella sp. | reverse complement strand
CTCTGCTACGCCTCCGGTTTGTCTCCTAGGGAGATACAGCGCATCCACGCAAATCAGGAGCACCTCATTTAATCAGCGGTTCCTAAAAAAGCATTTTTCCACTTTGAAGAAGAAAAAGATACGCAAGGTGGCGTGTACTTCGAAAACATTGTAAAATAAATATTGACAGTGGTTTTTCCTTTTGATATATTATTACAAGTGCTTCGGAGAAAGAGAGGCGTGCAGGAGAGTGAAAGCAATGACACTGGACGAGCTGAAGGAAAGGGAGCATGTATCCGGCATAAAGCAATGCGCGAAGGCGCTGAAGCGGAATGACGTGACGACCCTTTTCCTCGCAAACGATGCACAGGAGCGGGCAATCGCACCGCTTCGGATGGCCGCAGAGGAGCAGGGGGTTCCCGTAGAGGATGGGGGCACCATGAAGGCTCTTGGAAAAGCCAGCGGCATCCCCGTCGGGGCGGCAGCCGTTGCCGTTCTCGCCTAACTTCGTCAAAATCAGAGGCTTTGCCTTTGGTTTGATAAATAATAAATCTCAAATAGAAGGAAGGAGGTGCATGTATGCCTACAATCAACCAGTTAGTTCGCAAGAGCAGAAAGAGCATGCAGGAGAAATCCAAAGCACCAGCACTGAAGAACTGCCCGCAGAAGCGCGGCGTCTGCACGCGTGTGTACACATCCACGCCGAAGAAGCCGAACTCGGCTCTGCGTAAGGTCGCCCGTGTTCGTCTGACGAACAGCATCGAGGTGACTGCATACATTCCGGGCATTGGTCATAATCTTCAGGAGCACAGCGTTGTTCTCATTCGCGGCGGTCGTGTCAAGGACTTGCCGGGCGTCCGCTATCATATCATCCGCGGTTCGCTCGATACGGCAGGCGTTGCCGAGCGCAATCAGGCCCGTTCCAAGTACGGCGCCAAGAAAGCGAAGAAGAAGTAAGCTGCCTAGAAGATTATGAGAGGGAGGTTTCCGAATGCCTAGAAAGGGTTCCGTACCGAAGCGCGACGTACTGCCGGATCCGGTGTACCACAGCAAGACGGTTACGAAATTTATCAATAAGGTGATGCTCTCCGGCAAGAAGAGCGTCGCAGAGCGCGTCGTCTATGATGCGTTTGAAGAGATCCGCGCAAAGACGGGCAAGGATCCGCTCGAGGTCTTCGAGACGGCTCTGAAGAACGTCATGCCGGTGCTCGAGGTTCGCGCACGCCGCGTCGGTGGTGCGAACTACCAGGTTCCGGTCGAGGTTCGTCCCGACCGCCGCATGACGCTCGGCATCCGCTGGCTCGTCAACTATGCGCGTATGCGCGGCGAGAAGACCATGGATGCACGCCTCTCCGGCGAGCTCATGGATGCTGCCAACAACACAGGCGCAGCGATCAAGAAGAAGGAAGATACCCACAAGATGGCAGAGGCAAACAAGGCCTTCGCTCACTATCGCTGGTAATTTTTCTTCCATATCATATAAGGAGAGAACAAAGTGGCAAGAGAGTATTCCCTTGAAAAAACGCGTAATATCGGCATCATGGCCCACATCGATGCTGGTAAGACGACGACCACGGAGCGTATCCTCTTCTATACGGGTGTCAACCACAAGATCGGCGAGGTGCATGATGGTGCCGCGACGATGGACTGGATGGTGCAGGAGCAGGAGCGTGGCATCACGATCACGTCAGCTGCTACGACCTGCCACTGGAAGGATCATCGCATCAACATCATCGACACACCGGGTCACGTGGATTTCACGGTAGAGGTCGAGCGCTCCCTGCGCGTTCTCGATGGCACGGTTGCTGTTCTTACGGCACGCGGTGGCGTCGAGCCGCAGACGGAGACGGTCTGGCGTCAGGCAGAGCGCTACAATGTTCCGCGCATGGCCTACGTCAACAAGATGGATATCACCGGCGCAGATTTCTTCAACGTCATCAAGATGATGAGGGATCGCCTCAATGCGAACGCTGTCGCTATCCAGCTGCCTATCGGTGCTGAGGATACGTTCCAGGGCATCATCGATCTCGTCAAGATGGAAGCTATCGTCTATGAGGATGATCTCGGCAAGGTTGAGGACGAGGTCGCTATCCCCGACGACATGAAGGACCAGGCGGAAGAGTATCGCGAGATTATGCTCGAGGCCCTCTCTGAGCTCGATGATGACTTCATGGAGAAGTATCTCGGCGGCGAGGAAATCACCGAGGCTGACATCAAGCGGGTCATCCGCAAGGGCACCGTCGAGTGCAAGCTCACGCCGGTCACCTGCGGCACATCCTACCGTAACAAGGGCGTCCAGCCCCTCCTCGATGCGATTGTGGACTACATGCCGGCTCCGACGGATATCCCGCCGATCCAGGGCATCAACCCGGATTCCGGCGAGGAGGACAGTCGTCCGGCAAGCGACGAGGCTCCGTTCGCGGCACTGGCCTTCAAGATCATGACGGATCCCTACGTGGGCAAGCTCGCCTTCTTCCGCGTATATTCCGGCATCCTCAACGGCGGCTCCTACGTCTTCAACTCCACGAAGGGCAAGAAGGAGCGCATCGGCCGTATCCTTCAGATGCACGCCAACAACCGCAAGGAAATCGATAAGGTCTACTCCGGCGATATCGCCGCTGCTGTGGGTCTGAAGGACACGACGACGGGCGACACGCTCTGCGATGAGAATGCGCCGATCATCCTCGAGTCCATGGTCTTCCCGGACCCGGTCATCTCCGTCGCCGTGGAGCCTTCCACGAAGAACGACCAGGAGAAGATGGGCATCGCCCTCCAGAAGCTGGCGGAAGAGGATCCGACCTTCCGTGTCCACACAGACCAGGAGACGGGCCAGACCATTATCAGCGGCATGGGCGAGCTCCATCTGCAGATTATCGTCGACCGCATGCTCCGCGAGTTCAAGGTGGATTGCAAGGTTGGCGAGCCGCAGGTCGCCTATCGCGAGACTATCCGCAAGGCTGTGGAGGCCGAAGGCAAGTTCGTCCGCCAGTCCGGCGGTCACGGCCAGTACGGTCACTGCTGGCTCAAGCTTGAGCCGCGGGAGCCGGGCGAAGGCTTCGAATTCGAGAACAAGGTCGTTGGCGGCGTTGTTCCGAAGGAATACATCAAGCCGATTGAGGAAGGTGTCAAGCAGGCCATGGAGGGCGGCGTAGTCGCCGGCTATCCGATGGTCGACATCAAGGTCACGGTCTACGACGGCTCCTACCACGAGGTCGACTCCTCGGAGGCAGCCTTCAAGATTGCTGGCTCCATGGCGTTCAAGAACGGCGCAGAAAAGGCCAACCCGGTCCTCCTCGAGCCGTACGTCAAGGTCGAGGTCGTTGTCCCTGAGGAATACATGGGCGACGTCATCGGCGACCTTAACTCGCGCCGCGGACGCATCGACGGCATGGAGGCCCGCAACGGCTCCCAGGTCATCAATGGCTTCGTTCCGCTTTCGGAGATGTTCGGCTACTCGACGGACCTCCGCTCCAGAACCCAGGGTCGCGGGAACTACAGCATGGAAGTCTCTTACTATGATGAAGTTCCTAAAAATATTGCTGACAAGATTGTCGCAAAGAACAAAGGTGAATAAGGGAGGATTTTACTACAATGGCAAAAGAAAAGTTTGAGAGAACTAAGCCGCATGTCAACATCGGTACCATCGGCCACGTCGATCACGGCAAGACGACGCTGACGGCTGCTATCACGAAGGTTCTCTCCGAGACGGACGGCTGCAAGGCTTCCTTCGAGGACTACGCTGATATCGACAAGGCTCCTGAGGAGCGCGAGCGCGGCATCACCATCAACACGGCTCACGTGGAGTATGAGACGCCGAACCGTCACTATGCTCATGTCGACTGCCCGGGCCACGCTGACTATGTCAAGAACATGATCACCGGTGCTGCACAGATGGACGGCGCTATCCTCGTCGTTTCCGCTGCTGACGGCCCCATGCCCCAGACTCGTGAGCACATCCTGCTCGCTCGTCAGGTCGGCGTTCCTGCTATCGTCGTCTTCCTTAACAAGGTTGACCAGGTTGACGATCCCGAGCTCCTCGAGCTCGTCGAGATGGAAGTCCGCGAGCTTCTCTCCAGCTACGAGTTCCCCGGCGACGACATCCCCGTCATCGCAGGCTCCGCTCTGAAGGCTCTCGAGGGCGACGCTGAGCAGGCCAAGAACATCCTCAAGCTCATGGAAGCTGTCGATGACTACATCCCGACGCCGGAGCGCGACACGGACAAGCCCTTCCTCATGCCTGTCGAGGACGTGTTCACCATCACGGGCCGCGGCACGGTCGCAACGGGCCGTGTTGAGCGTGGCCAGCTGAAGCTCAACGACACGGTCGAGATCGTCGGCCTGACGGACGAGAAGAAGCAGACGGTCGTCACGGGCATCGAGATGTTCCGCAAGATGCTGGACGAGGCTGTCGCAGGCGACAACATTGGCGCACTGCTCCGCGGCATCGACCGTAAGGAAATCGAGCGCGGCCAGGTTCTCTCCAAGCCGGGCAGCATTCATCCCCACACGAAGTTCAAGGCTCAGGTCTACGTCCTGACGAAGGAAGAAGGCGGCCGTCACACCCCGTTCTTCACGAACTATCGTCCCCAGTTCTACTTCCGCACGACGGACGTCACGGGCGTCGTCAAGCTCCCCGAGGGCACGGAAATGGTCATGCCTGGCGATAACGTCGAGATGGAAGTCGAGCTCATCACCCCGATCGCTATCGAGAAGGGGCTTCGCTTTGCTATCCGCGAGGGTGGCCACACGGTTGGTGCCGGCCGCGTCACGGAAATCGAAGAAGTGTAATAAACTCCATTGACCTCACATAGGGGCGGCGCTCGCGTCGCCCTTATCGTAAGGTCTAAAATTTTGTACCCCCCAATGCGATGACGTGGCAGATGGCTTGGGCTACCAAGGGAACTGCTACGGAGAAATGTTTGAGCCATAGAGCTTAGACGTAAGGAGGAAAATAGATTGTCAAAGCAGCAGAAAATCCGTATTCGTTTGAAGGCTTATGACCATAAAGCCCTCGATCAGAGTGCAGTAAAGATTGTCGAGACGGCGAAGAAGACCGGCGCCATTGTGTCTGGTCCCATTCCTCTTCCGACGGAGAAGAGCATCTATACGATTCTTCGGAGCCCTCATCTCAATAAGGACAGCCGTGAGCAGTTTGAGATGCGCACGCACAAGCGCCTCATTGATATCCTGCAGCCGACGAGCAAGACGGTCGACTCTTTGATGCGTCTTGATATACCCGCAGGCGTGGACTTCCAGATCAAGCTGTAATCCGAGGAGGTGGAACAATGTCGAAAGCGATTTTAGGTAGAAAGCTCGGTATGACCCAGATCTTCACTGAGGAAGGCAAGGTCGTTCCGGTAACGGTCATCGAATCCGGCAACAACGTCATCATCCAGAACAAGACGGTGGAGAGCGATGGCTACAATGCTGTTCAGATTGGCTTCGGTGAAGTCAAGGAGCAGCGTATCAACAAACCCTTGAAGGGGCATTTTGAAAAGGCAGGCGTTTCGCCCGTCAAGTTCATGCGTGAACTGCGCCTTCAGGATCCTTCGGAATACAAAGTCGGTGACACCATCGGCGTTGATATATTTGAAGCAGGTGAACTCGTCGATGTGACGGGCACGTCCAAGGGCAAAGGCTTCGCGGGCGGCATCAAGCGTCACAATTTTGCTCGTGGCCCCATGGGACACGGCTCCAAGTCCCATCGTGAGCCGGGCTCCACAGGCGCCATGGTCTCCGGTCCTGGCGGACGCGTGCTGAAGGGCAAGAAGCTCCCTGGCCGCATGGGCGGCGAGCGCGTCACGGTCCAGCGCCTTACGGTGGTTCGCGTCGATGCCGACCGCAATCTCATCCTCGTCAAGGGAGCTATCCCGGGACCGAAGAAGAGCTTCGTCGTCATCAAGAACACCGTCAAGCCGGGCAAAAACTAATCGGAAGGAGGAACCTGTAAGTTATGGCTAAAGTAGCAGTTTATGATATGAAGAACACGCAGGTGGGCGACATCGAGCTGAATGACTCCGTCTTCGGCGTTGAGATGAACGCAGGCCTCGTGCACCAGGCTGTGGTCATGCAGCAGGCCAACGAGCGTCTCGGCACCCATGCCACGAAGACCCGCTCCATGGTCCGCGGCGGTGGCCGCAAGCCCTGGAAGCAGAAGGGCACGGGCCGCGCCCGCGCTGGCTCCACCCGCAGCCCGCTGTGGGTCGGCGGCGGCACGGTCTTCGGACCCCAGCCCCGTTCCTACTCCTTCTCCATGCCGCGCAAGCAGCGTCGCCTTGCCCTCAAGTGCGCGCTCAGCGACAAGGTGAAGAGCGGCAATTTCGTCGTTCTCGACAGCCTCGCCTTCGATGCACCGAAGACGAAGCAGATGGTCGAGCTCCTGAATGTTTTTGCAGGCCCGAAGAAGGCCCTCTTCATCACGGCAGAGGATGCTGATACGGTGGAAAAGTCTGCACGCAACATTCCTGGCGTCAAGGCCATCAGCGCGATGGGGCTTAACGTGTTCGATATTCTGAACCACGACAAGCTTTTCATCACGAAGGATGCCGTCGCCCGCATCGAGGAGGTATTCGCATAATGGAAGCACGCGATATTCTGATTCGCCCGCTCGTCACCGAGAAGACGACGCAGCTCATGGGCGAAGGCAAGTACGTCTTCGTGGTGGCGAAGGCAGCCAACAAGATTGAGATTGCCAAGGCGGTCGCCGAGGTCTTCAAGGTCAAGGTCGAGAAGGTCAACACGGTAAACGTCCTCGGCAAGACGAAGCGCATGGGCCGCACCCAGGGCAAGCGCCCGGATTACAAGAAGGCCATTGTGAAACTCGCTGCCGGTGAAAGCATCGAGTTCTTCGAAGCTTAATCGGTAAAGGAGGTAAAAACAAGTGGCAGTAAAGAGTTTCAAACCGTACTCCGCAGGACGCCGTTTCATGACGGTCGCGTCCTTCGACGAGATTACGACAGATAAGCCGGAGAAGTCCTTGACGGAGCGCCTCGTCAAGAAGGGCGGCCGCAACATGCAGGGCCGTCTCACCGTCCGCCATCAGGGCGGCGGCCACAAGCGCCTCTATCGTGTGATTGACTTCAAGCGCACGAAGGACGCCATCCCGGCACGGGTCGCTTCCATCGAATACGATCCGAACCGCAGCGCACGCATCGCACTCCTGAACTACGTGGATGGCGAGAAGCGCTACATCCTCGCACCGAACGGCCTGAAGGTCGGCGACATGGTGGAGTCCGGCCCCGAGGCGGATATCAAGGTGGGCAATGCCCTTCCTCTGAAGAATATCCCCGTGGGTACCACGGTCCACAATGTGGAACTCAAGATCGGCAAGGGCGCACAGCTCGTCCGCTCCGCCGGCACCAGCGCCCAGCTCATGGCTAAGGAAGGCAACTACGCGCTCCTGCGCATGCCCTCCGGCGAGCTCCGCAAGGTCCACATCAACTGCCGCGCCACCATCGGCGAGGTGGGCAATCTCGAGCATGAGAACATCACCATCGGCAAGGCCGGCCGCAACCGCTGGCTCGGCAAGCGCCCGGAGAACCGCGGCGTCGCGATGAACCCGAACGACCATCCGCATGGCGGCGGCGAGGGCCGCTCTCCTGTCGGCCGCAAGCACCCTGTCACAAAGTGGGGCAAGTGCGCCATGGGTGCAAAGACCCGTCGCAAGAAGGCTTCGGACAAGCTCATCGTCAAGAGACGCACGAAATAATAGAAATCTCCGGGCATAGCCCGGCGGAAGGAGGATCATTTTGTCAAGATCGATTAAGAAAGGCCCCTTCGTTGCAGAAAGCCTCATGAAGAAGATCACGGCCCTCAACGAGTCGAATGATAAGAAGGTCGTCAAGACCTGGTCGAGAAGTTCCACGATTTTCCCGGATTTCGTCGGTCACACCATTGCCGTCCACGACGGTCGCAAGCACGTCCCCGTCTATGTGACGGAGGACATGGTCGGCCACAAGCTCGGTGAGTTCGCACCGACCCGCACGTTCAAGGGACACGCTGGCGAAGAGAGAAAGACCTCGCTTCGTTAAGGAATAGCGAAAGGAGAATCCTGGTGGAATCTAAAGCAGTAGCGAAATACATTCGCATCGCTCCGCGCAAGGTTCGCGTCGTCATGGACCTCGTTCGTGGCAAGAACGTAGCGGAAGCCTTTGCGATTTTGAAGTTCACGCCGAAGGCCGGCGCAGATGTGGTGGAGAAGGTCCTCCGCAGCGCCGTTGCCAATGCGGAGAACAACTTCGATATGGATGTGGACAAGCTCTACATCAAGACGGCCTTCGTCGATCAGGGCCCGACGATGAAGCGCATTCATCCGCGTTCCCGCGGCCAGGCCTTCAAGATTTTGAAGCGCACGAGCCATGTCACTATCGTCGTAGACGAGAAGAACTGATAAGGAGGGAAACGGATTGGGTCAGAAAGTTAATCCGCACGGCATTCGCCTTGGCATCGTCAAGAACTGGGATGCCAACTGGTATGCAGACAAGGATTTTGCAGATAACCTGCATGAAGATATCAAGATTCGCGACTACCTGAAGAAGAGCCTCCTGCAGGCTGGTGTCTCGCGCATCGAGACGGAGCGCAGCAAGAACCGCCTGAAGATCACCATCCACACGGCAAAGCCTGGAATGGTCATCGGCCGCGGTGGCTCCGGCATCGAGCAGATCAAGGAGGGCCTCAAGGGCCTCACCACGAAGCGCGTCGACATCAACATCGCCGAGATCAAGACGCCTGACATGGACGCAACGCTCGTGGCCGAGAACATCGCTCAGCAGCTGGAGCGCCGCATCGCCTTCCGCCGCGCCATGAAGCAGGCCGTTGGCCGCACCATGCGCCTCGGGGCAAAGGGCATCAAGATTGCCTGCGCCGGCCGTCTCGGCGGTGCCGAAATCGCTCGCAAGGAGTCGTACCGCGAGGGCAGCATTCCTCTTCATACGCTTCGCGCTGACATCGACTATGGCACGGCAGAAGCACATACGACGTATGGCCGTATCGGCATCAAGGTTTGGATTTTCAAGGGCGAAGTCCTTCCAGAAAGAAAGCAGCAGAGAGCTGCAGCTGAAGGGAGCGAAGCGTAATGTTATTACCGAAGAGAGTCAAGTACCGCAAGCAGTTCCGCGGTCGCATGAAGGGCAAGGCAAACCGGGGCAACAAGGTCAGCCACGGCGAGTACGGCCTCGTTGCGCTGGAGCCGGCTTGGATCACGAACCGCCAGATTGAGGCGGCCCGTATCGCCATGACCCGCTACATCAAGCGCGGCGGCCAGGTCTGGATCAAGATTTTCCCGGACAAGCCTGTGACGGCAAAGCCGGCCGAGACCCGCATGGGCTCCGGCAAGGGCTCGCCGGAGTACTGGGTTGCTGTCGTGAAGCCGGGCCGCGTCCTCTTCGAGATGGACGGCGTCTCCCGTGAGATCGCACAGGAAGCCATGCGCCTTGCAGGCCACAAGCTCCCCATCAAGACGAAGTTCGTCGTGAAAGAGGATGTCCAGAAAGCAGAGGGTGGTGAAGTAAATGAAGGTGAATGAGATTCGTGAGATGAGCGCGGAAGAACTGAGCCAGAAAGTTGCTTCGCTCAAAGAGGAGCTTTTCAACCTCCGTTTTCAGCTCGCCACAGGCCAGCTTGAGAATCCGATGCGTATCAAGGAAGTCAAGAAGTCCATTGCCCGTATCAAGACGGTGCAGCGTGAGAACGCCAAGAAGGCTTAATCCACCGATATGCATGGAAGGCTCTATGGAGCCATTAGGAAGGAGGCTCAACTGTGAGCGAAAGAAACGTACGTAAATACAGAGTCGGCAAGGTCATCTCCGATAAGATGGATAAGACGGTCGTCGTCGCAATCGAGGAGCTCGAGCAGCACAAGCTCTACAAGAAGCCCGTGAAGCGCATGGTCAAGTTCCACGCCCACGACGAGAAGAACGATGCCCATGTAGGCGACCGCGTCGCCATCATGGAGACCCGCCCGCTTTCGAAGACGAAGCGCTGGAGAGTCGTCGAAGTCGTCGAGCGCGCGAAGTAATCCAAAACAATCGGAGAAGGAGGTTCCAGTAAATGATCCAACAGCAAACCATCTTGAATGTTGGTGATAACACGGGTGCAAAGGAAATCATGTGCATCCGCGTGCTCGGCGGTTCGTACCGCAAGTACGCCAACATCGGTGATGTCATCGTCGCTGCTGTCAAGTCGGCAGCTCCTGGCGGTACGGTCAAGAAGGGCGACGTCGTCAAGGCCGTTGTCGTCCGCAGCGTCAAGGGCATCCGTCGCCCGGATGGCTCTTACATCCGTTTCGACGAGAACGCCGCTGTCATCATCAAGGACGACAAGACGCCGCGTGGCACGCGTATTTTTGGACCGGTTGCCAGAGAGCTTCGCGAGAAGGATTTCATGAAGATCGTCTCCCTGGCTCCCGAAGTTCTTTAACACAGAGGAGGTGCAATTTTGTCTCTCGTAAAACTCAATGTAAAGAAGGGTGACACCGTCCTCGTGCTCTCCGGCAAGGACAAGGGCAAGCAGGGCAAGGTCATCACGGCTCTTCCGAAGAAGGGCAAGGTCATCGTGGAGGGTGTCAACAAGGTGAAGCGCCACACGAAGCCGAACCAGAAGGCACCGCAGGGCGGCATCCTCGCAAAGGAAATGCCCATGCACGCATCGAAGGTCATGCTCGTATGCCCCGCCTGCCAGAAGGCAACCCGCGTTGCCCACAAAGAGGTCAATGGCAAGAACGTCCGCGCCTGCAAGAAGTGCGGCGAGGTCATCGACCAGACGAAGTAATTAGCGGAAGGAGGGAAATACGTGGAAAGATTACAGGAAAAGTACCAGACGGAGGTCGTGAAGGCGCTCAACGAGAAGTTCGGCTATAAGAACGTCATGCAGCTCCCGAAGGTCGAAAAGATCATCATCAACATGGGTGTCGGCGAAGCCGTCAGCAACCCGAAGGCGCTCGACGCTGCTGTCTCCGATCTCACCATCATCAGCGGCCAGAAGCCCCTGCTGACCCGTGCGAAGAAGTCTCTCGCTGCCTGGAAGCTCCGTGAGGGCATGCCCATCGGCTGCAAGGTCACGCTGCGCGGCGCCCGCATGTACCAGTTCCTCGACAAGTTCATGAACGTTGCTCTTCCGCGCGTCCGTGACTTCCGCGGCGTTTCGGACAAGGCCTTCGACGGCCGTGGCAACTACGCCGTGGGCCTCAAGGAGCAGCTCATCTTCCCCGAAATCGAGTACGACAAGATCGACAAGATTCGCGGCATGAACATTGTCATCGTGACGACGGCCAAGACGGATGAGGAAGCCCGCGAGCTTCTGAAGCTCCTCGGCATGCCGTTCAAGGGATAAGGAGGAAATACCTTGGCTAAGAAATCCATGGTGGAAAAGTGGAGCAAGGAACCCAAGTTCTCCACACGCAAGTACAATCGCTGCAAGATTTGCGGCCGCCCGCGCGGCTATATGCGCAAGTTTGAGATGTGCCGTATCTGCTTCCGCGAGCAGAGCTACAAGGGAGCAATCCCCGGCGTTACGAAGGCAAGCTGGTAAGCTTACGATTTGAAAGGAGGATATCGGTTCAATGGCAATGACTGATCCTATTGCAGATATGCTGACGCGTTTGCGCAATGCAAACTCCGTATACCACGAGACGGTGGACGTTCCCGCCTCCAAGCTCAAGCGTGCTATCGCTGAGGTCTTGAAGGAAGAGGGCTTCATCAAGGACTACACGTTTACAGAGGACGGCAAGCAGGGGATGCTCCAGATTTCCCTGAAGTACGGCCCGGCCCGTGAGAAGGTCATCACCGGGCTCAAGCGCGTGTCGAAGCCCGGACTTCGCCAGTATGCGAAGCATGACGAGCTCCCGCGCGTCCTCGGCGGTCTTGGCATCGCGATCATCTCGACGTCCAAGGGCATCATGAGCGACAAGAATGCACGCAAGGCTGGCCTTGGCGGCGAAGTTGTCGCCTATGTCTGGTAAGCTTGTAGTCAGGAGGTGTACAGATGTCAAGAATTGGTAATGCACCGGTTGATATCCCGTCCGGCGTCACGGTCACGGTCGGCGAGGATAACCTGGTGAAGGTAAAGGGCCCGAAAGGCGAACTTTCGCGCCACATCCATCCGGAAATGAAAGTAACCGTCGACGGCGCTGTCCTTACGGTCACCCGCCCGTCTGACGATAAGCCCCATCGGGCACTTCATGGTCTCTCCCGCTCCCTCATCCACAACATGGTGGTGGGCGTGACGGAGGGCTTCACGAAGAGCCTCGAGATAAATGGTGTTGGCTATCGTGCCCAGAAGCAGGGCAAGAACCTCAACCTCTCCCTGGGCTTCTCCCATCCTGTCGTCGTCGAGCCCCCCGCTGGCATCGAGTTCGACGTGCCGTCTGCCAATGCAATCACGGTCAAGGGCATCGACAAAGAGGTCGTGGGCCAGATTGCAGCAGAGATCCGCTCCTTCCGCGAGCCGGAGCCTTACAAGGGCAAGGGCATCAAGTATGCTGGCGAGCATATCCGTCGCAAGGAAGGCAAGTCCGGCGCGAAGGGCAAGAAGTAAGACGACAGGGAAAGGAGTGAAACACTGTGCTTTTGAAAGCAGATAAGAATAAGGCACGCCAGAAACGCCATCTGCGTGTCCGCAACCATATCTCCGGCACGGCTGCGCGTCCGCGTCTCAACGTATACCGCAGCCTCAAGAACATCTACGTCCAGGTCATCGACGATGAGAAGGGCGTGACGCTCGTCTCTGCCTCTACGCAGGAAAAGGGCTTCGAGCAGTACGGTGGTAACATCGAGGCCGCAAAGGCCATCGGTGCCGAAATCGCAAAGCGCGCCATCGAGAAGGGCATCAATGAAGTCGTTTTCGATCGCGGCGGCTATGTCTATCATGGCCGCGTCGCAGCCCTCGCAGAAGCAGCCCGCGAAGCTGGGCTCAAGTTCTAAGTGCCAAAAGGAGGTAAATGAATGGCTAGAAATTTTGACAACGAAACTCCTGAGTTCGAGGAGAAGGTTGTTTACATCAACCGCGTTGCAAAGGTCGTCAAGGGCGGCCGCCGCTTCTCTTTTTCGGCGCTTGTAGTCGTCGGCAACAAGAAGGGCAAGGTCGGTGTCGGCCTTGGCAAGGCGGCAGAGGTCCCCGAGGCAATCCGCAAGGGTGTCGAGGACGCAAAGAAGAACCTCGTGGAGGTCGCTCTCTTTGATGGCCGCACGATTCCCCATGAGATGATCGGCATCTTCGGTGCTGGCCGCGTCATGCTGAAGCCGGCTGCCAAAGGTACCGGCGTCATCGCCGGCGGCCCGGCTCGTGCCATCCTCGAGCTCGCAGGCATCAAGGACATCCTCACGAAGTCCCTGGGCAGCGCGAACCCGAACAACATGGTCCGTGCCACGATGGAAGGCCTCAAGAGCCTGAAGCGTGCTGAGTCGGTCGCTGAGCTTCGTGGTAAGACGGTTCAGGAAATC
Organism: uncultured Mitsuokella sp.; assembly: GCA_945873115.1. Classification (GTDB taxonomy): domain Bacteria; phylum Bacillota; class Negativicutes; order Selenomonadales; family Selenomonadaceae; genus AWVT01. Next base: position 64,486 of record CAMCBT010000003.1, on the reverse strand, counting down.
CTGGGTTGAGGAGGCTTAGATCATGGCAAAACTGAAAGTAACGCTCAAGAGAAGCCTGATTGGGCGTCCTGAGACCCAGCGCCGTACGGTGCGTGCCCTGGGGCTCCGCAAGATTAACTCCGTCAAGGAGTTTGTGGACTCGCCATCTCTTCGCGGCCAGCTTCACAAGGTCGAGCACCTGATTCACGTGGAAGAGATTGCAGACTGAGGGAGGCGAAAGCGATGAAACTACATGAACTTACCCCCGCCGAAGGCTCCCGCCGTGCCCGCAATCGCGTGGGCCGCGGACTCGGCTCCGGCAACGGCAAGACGAGCGGCCGCGGCATGAAGGGCCAGAACGCTCGCTCTGGCGGCGGCGTCCGCACGGGCTTTGAGGGCGGCCAGATGCCCCTCTACCGCCGTCTCCCGAAGCGCGGCTTCAAGAACATCTGGGCAAAGGAGTACGCCGAGGTCAACGTGGAGACCCTCAACCGTTTTGAGGATGGCACCACGGTCGATCCGGTCCTCCTCGTGGAGTCTGGCATCCTGAAGAACGTCTGCGACGGCATCCGTATCCTCGGAAACGGTGAGCTCAAGAAGAAGCTTACGGTCCGCGCCAACGGCTTCACGAAGTCCGCAGAAGAAAAGATTACGGCAGCAGGTGGAAAAGTCGAGGTGATCTGAGGTGCTCGGAGCCCTTGGTAACATCTTCAAGATTCCGGAGCTTCGACAGAAGATTATCTTCACCCTCGTCATGTTCGCGATTTTTCGCATGGGGACGCATATCCCCGTCCCGGGAGTGGATCCACGGGCCATCGAGCAGCTCTTTGCCAACGGCAGCTTGTTCGGCCTCCTGGACCTCTTCTCGGGCGGCGCGTTCTCCAAGTTCTCCATCTTCGCCATGAGCATAACGCCCTACATCAATGCGGCGATTATCATCCAGCTCCTGAATGTGGTCATCCCGACCCTGGAGCAATGGTCGAAGGAGGGGGCGGAGGGCCACAAGAAGACGACCCAGGTCACGCGCTATCTGACCGTGATCCTCGCCTTCCTGCAGGCTCTGGGGATGTCCATCGGACTCAAGTCCGCGATACTGAACCCGAACCCCGTGAACATATTGATTATCGCAATCACGCTGACGGCCGGCACGATCCTACTCATGTGGATCGGCGAGCAGATTACGGCGCAGGGTGTCGGAAACGGCATCTCGCTCATCATCTTCGCCGGCATTGTCGCAGCGCTCCCGAAGAATCTTGGCACGATTTATCACTATGTGCAGGCTGGTACCATCAGCTACTTCCAGGTCTTCCTCTTCGCTGTCATCGCCATTGCAATGGTCGTCTTCGTCATCCATATCGAGACCGGCTTCCGCCGGATCCCGATATCCTATGCGAAGCGTGTCGTGGGCCAGCGGGCCTTCGGCGGCCATTCCAGCCATATCCCCCTGAAGGTCAATCAGGCAGGCGTCATCCCAATCATCTTCGCCTCGTCCCTTCTGATGTTCCCGCCGACCATCGCGCAGTTCGTCCAGAATGACACGGTGAAGCTCATCGCCTCCTATCTCCAGTGGGGCACTCCCCTGCAGACGACCCTCTACGTCCTCCTCATCATCTTCTTCACCTATTTCTACACGGCCGTCACCGTCAAGATTCCTGACATGGCGGACAACCTGAAGAAGTACGGCGGCTTCATCCCGGGCATCCGTCCGGGCCAGCCGACGGCAGATTACCTCGATCACGTGCTCACCCGCATTACCCTTGCGGGATCCGTGTTTCTGGCCTTCATCGCCGTCCTGCCAAATCTCATCGCAGGAGCGACCCATATCCAGGGCATCTACTTCGGTGGTACGGCACTTCTCATCGTCGTCGGCGTTGCGCTTCAGACCATGAAGCAGATCGAGGCAATGGTGGTCATGCGCCACTACGAAGGGTTTATGAAATGAGGAGATAATATGCATATCTTGTTAATGGGCCCTCCGGGGGCCGGCAAGGGCACCCAGGCAGCGGAGCTGAAGGAGCGCTTCAACATCCCGCACATCTCTACGGGAGACATGTTCCGGGCCGCCATCAAGGAGGGCACGGAGCTCGGCAAGCGCGCCAAGGCCTTCATGGATGAGGGAAAGCTCGTCCCGGACGAGGTCACCATCGGCATCGTCGCCGAGCGCCTCGCCAAGGACGACTGCAAGAAGGGCTTCCTTCTTGACGGCTTCCCCCGGACGGTGGAGCAGGCGGATGCCCTGACGGGCATTCTCGACAAGCTCGGGCTGAAGCTCAAGGCTGTCCTCAACATCAGCGTCCCGAAGGAAGACCTCATCGAGCGCGCCGTGGGCCGCCGCATCTGCAAGAAGTGCGGCGCCACCTACCACACGAAGTTCAATCCTCCCAAGCAGGAGGGCATCTGCGACGCGTGTGGCGGCGAGCTCTACCAGCGTGCTGACGATACCGCGGAAACCATGACAAACCGTCTTTCCGTCTATGAGGAGTCGACAAAGCCGCTCATTGACTATTACAAGAAGGCCGGTGTCTATACGGAAATCGACGGCAGGCAGCCGATCGACAAGGTCACAGCTGACCTTGTCGCGACGCTACAGGCTTGAAGAAGCATCGTATACAGAAAGAGCGGCTATAAGCCGCTTTTTCTATGGAAAACCACTTGCTGTTGGGCATCCCAATCGAAGTCTTGTGCTCTGCCCAACGCCAACGGCTGCACGTGCAGCCACTTGAATTGGATAAGGCCTAGCAAAGGAGCCACAAATATGTCGAAGCAGGATGTCATTGAAGTAGAAGGCAAGGTCCTGGAGGCACTGCCGAACGCAATGTTCCAGGTCGAGCTGGAAAACGGTCACGTGGTTCTCGCCCATGTTTCCGGGAAGATCCGGATGAACTTCATCCGGATCCTTCCGGGGGACAGGGTGACGATAGAGCTCACGCCCTACGACCTCACGCGAGGCCGTATCACGTATCGTTTCAAATAAATTTTGCCGGTTGCCCGCTTTTTTCATATTTTCCTCTAGGCAGAGGACTCTAAACATGATATACTAGCGTAATGACGACTGACAAAAAAGAGAAAGGGGGAATCCGAATGAAGGTGAAACCGTCAGTAAAGCGAATCTGCGAGAAGTGCAAGGTCATCAAGCGCAAGGGTCGCGTCATGATCATTTGTGAAAACCCGAAACACAAGCAGAGACAAGGTTAAAAGAGAAATGGAGGTGCTTTTTTAATGGCACGTATTGCCGGTGTAGATTTGCCCCGTGACAAGAGAATTGAAATTGCTTTGACGTACATTTTCGGCATTGGTCTCAAGACGAGCCAGGATCTTTTGGCTAAGACTGGCATCAATCCCGATACCCGTACGCGAGACCTCACGGAGGACGAAGTTGTAAAGCTTCGTGATGTCATCGATAAGAACGTCATCGTCGAAGGCGATCTTCGTCGTGAACGCCAGATGAACATCAAAAGACTCGTTGATATCGGCTGCTACCGTGGACGTCGTCACCGTCTTGGCCTTCCTGTCCGTGGACAGAACACGAAGAACAATGCCCGCACGCGCAAGGGCCCGAAAAAGGTCGTAGCAGGCAAGAAGAAGGACTAATGAAGGAGGTTTGACTGGTGGCAGTTAAGAAAGCAGTTCGCACGAAGAAAAAAGTTCGTAAGAACGTTGAATACGGCGTCGCGCATATCAGCTCGACGTTCAACAACACGATTGTTACGCTCACCGATAAGAGCGGCAATGCACTTTCCTGGGCCAGCGCTGGCGGACTCGGCTTCCGCGGATCCCGCAAGTCGACGCCCTTTGCTGCACAGATGGCAGCAGAGACGGCTGCAAAGGCAGCCATGGAACATGGCCTCAAGCAGGTAGAAGTATACGTCAAGGGACCTGGCGCCGGGCGCGAGGCCGCTATCCGTAGCCTGCAGGCTACGGGGCTCGAGGTCAACATGATCAAAGACGTTACCCCGATTCCGCACAACGGATGTCGTCCGCCGAAGCGTAGAAGGGTTTAATGGGAGGTGCATGTAAAAGATGGCAATTGATAGAGTCCCCGCACTCAAGCGCTGCCGTGCGCTCGGCCTGGAGCCGGCGGTCATCGGTCGCAGCAAGGAGTCGAAGAGGCAGCTTCGCCGCACGAACCGCAAGGTTTCCGAGTACGGCACACAGCTGAAAGAAAAGCAGAAAGCAAAGTTCATCTACGGTGTGCTGGAGCGCCAGTTCCGTGGATACTATGATAAAGCAAAGAAGATGCAGGGCGTCACGGGTGAGAACCTCCTGGGCCTCCTCGAGCGTCGTCTCGACAACGTCGTCTTCCGTCTCGGCCTCGCCAACACGCGTCGCCAGGCACGCCAGCTTGTCCGTCACGGCCACTTCACGGTCAACGGCAAGCGCGTGGATATCCCCTCCGCACTCGTCTCCGAGGGAGATGTCATCGCCGTGTCAGAGAAGAGCAGTGCGAATGCGTTCTTCAAGGAGCTCAAGGAAGGCAAGAATGCCCTTTCCGCTCCGGCCTGGCTTGAAGCAGATCAGGCGAACCTCACGGGCAAGGTGACCCGTTTCCCCCACCGCGAGGAAATCGATGTCCCTGTCAATGAGCAGGCTATCGTCGAGCTGTACTCCAAATAATGACGAATTGTGCCTTTGTGCATAGTAGTATTGAGGAGGTCCAGTCAAGATGATAGACATCGAGAAACCGAAAATTGAAATTGCGGAAATCAGCGAGGATAACCGCTACGGCAAATTCGTCTGCGAGCCTCTGGAACGGGGCTACGGCACGACCTTCGGCAACAGCCTCCGCCGCATGCTTCTCTCCTCGCTGGAAGGTGCTGCGATTACCTCCATACGAATCGATGGGGTGCTTCACGAGTTCTCCACCATCCCGGGTGTCCGTGACGATGTGACGAACATCGTCCTGAACCTCAAGCAGCTTTGCCTCAAGATGGCAGGCACCGAGCCCCGCATCATCCGCATCGATGCGGAGGGTGAGCGCGAGGTCACGGCGGCAGACATCCTCTGCGACACGGATATTGAGGTCCTCAATCCGGATCTGCATATCGCCACCCTCAACGCAGACGGCAAGCTCAAAATCGAGATGACCGTCGAGCGCGGGCGCGGCTATGTCCCTGCGGACAAGAACAAGAAGCCCGATGACACCATCGGTATCATTCCTATCGATTCGATTTTCTCCCCGGTCCAGCGCGTCAACTACACCGTGCAGGACACGCGTGTCGGCAATGTCACGGACTATGACCGTCTGATCCTCGAGGTCTGGACGGATGGCTCCCTCCGTCCGGAGGAGGCCGTCAGCAAGGCGGCTGGCATTCTCGTCATGCATCTGAAGCTCTTCCAGAACATGGACGGGCTCGCAGAGGAGGAGGAAGAGGTTGAGGCAGCCTTCCCGGAAGAGGAAGAAGATGCTTCGCAGAAGGTTCTCGACATGACGATTGAGGACCTCGACCTTTCCGTGCGTTCCTTCAACTGTCTCAAGCGCGCCAACATCAACACGGTGGCGGATCTCGCAGACAAGACAGAGGACGACATGATGAAGGTTCGCAACCTTGGGCGCAAATCCCTTGAGGAAGTCAAGAAGAAGCTGGAAGAGCTCGGTCTTGCGCTCAAAGAGACTAACGAATGACAGGAAAGAGGGAAACCCATGAGCTATAGGAAACTAGGACGCAACTCAGCAGCCCGCAAGGCTCTGTTTGCGAGCATCCTCACTTCCTTCTTCAAATATGGCCGCATCGAGACGACGGAAGCAAAGGCGAAAGAGCTCCGCAAGTTCGCCGAGAAGATCATCACGCTGGCAAAGCGTGGCGACCTTTCCGCTCGCCGTCAGGTCATCGCGCAGCTTTCTGAAGAAGACGTAGTGCGTAAGATCTTTGACGAGGTCGCAGCAAAGTACAAGGAGCGCCAGGGTGGATTCACACGCATCCTGAAGCTCGGCAACCGCCGCGGCGACGCAGCTCCGATGGTCATCATCGAGCTTGTCTAATCGTAAAAAGGCCTTCAGCCTCTGCTTTTGCAGGGCTGGAGGCTTTTTTGTTGTCCGATTTTGCAGGATTTTGGAAATAAAGTCAGAATATTACAAGCAGGAAAAGGAAATGAGGCGGGGCTCTTCTATTGAGTCCACAGGAGGAAGGAGTGGTATCATGAAAATCAAGTTTGTGGGGGCGGCCCATACGGTCACGGGCTCCTGCTATTTGCTGCAGACGGGGGATGAGTCGTACCTCATCGACTGCGGCATGTTCCAGGGGGCGAAGCGGATCCGGGAGCTGAACAATGAGGAGTTTCCCTTTCATCCCTCGGATATCCAGGCGGTCTTTCTGACCCATGCCCATGTGGATCACTGCGGGCTTCTGCCGCGCCTGGTGCGGGAGGGCTTCCGGGGGAGGATCTACGCCACGAAGTCCACCTGTGATCTCGCCTCCATCATGCTGCCGGACTCCGCCCATATCCAGGAGTCGGATGCAGAGCTTCTGACCCGAAAGGGGCGCCGTCGTGGCGATGAGCCCACAAAGGCACTTTATAGCCTGGATGATGCATTGGAGGCACTGAAGTATTTCTCTCTCGTTTCCTATGAGGAGTCCTTGAAGGTCTCGGATAGCCTCTCCATCACCTATCACGATGCAGGCCATATCCTTGGCTCGGCCATCCTAGATGTCGCCGTCAAAGAGGGAGATAAGGAGATGAAGCTCGTCTTCTCCGGGGATATCGGCCAGCCGGACCAGCCCATCATCAAGGATCCCTCCCATGTGAAGGGAGCGGACTTTGTCTTCATCGAATCCACCTACGGGGACCGGCTCCACCAGATCTACGACAAGGAGTCGGCACTTCTCAAAATCATCAACGACACCATGGATCGGGGAGGCAATGTGATTATCCCCTCCTTTGCCGTGGGTCGCACCCAGACGCTCCTCTACTATTTCTATACGCTATGGAAGGCAGGACGTCTCGATGGGGATATCCCCATCATCCTGGATAGCCCCTTGGCTATAAAGGCGACTCGTGTCTTTCTGAAGAACTTCCAGGATTTCGACGAGGAAACCATCGCGCTCTTCGCGAAGGAGCATTCCACAATCCGGTTCCCCCAGCTGAAGATTTCCGAGACGGCGGCCGAGTCTAGGAATCTCAACAGCGAGGAGGGATCCGCCATCATTCTTTCCGCCTCCGGGATGGCAGATGCGGGCCGTATCCTCCACCATCTGAAGCACAACCTCTGGCGGCCGGAGTCCACCATACTCTTCGTGGGCTACCAGGCGGAGGGGAGCCTGGGCCGCCGCCTGGTGGACGGCATAAAAAGGGTGCGTATCCTCGGCGAAGAGGTGGCGGTGAAGGCCCAGATTAAGATGCTGGATGGCTTCTCTGCCCATGCGGACCAGAATCAGCTGGCAGAGTGGATAGAGGCCATCCGGGATCCAAAGCCCGCGAAGGTCTTCATCGTCCATGGCGAGGGCCACGCCCAGGAGGCCCTGAAGGACCGGCTCCAGAAGGACTTCGGCCTGGAGTGTTATATCCCCTTCCGGGGAGATGTGGCCCGCATCACCGGGCGCACGGCGGAAATCATCCCCTCGAATATCCCGGAGGTCTCCGTGGAGATGGAGATGGAGGAGGTGCTGCGGGACTTCGATGCGGACTATCGCCAGCTCCGCCGGAAGGTGCTACAGCTGGTGGTGCGCCAGCCGAAGGCCATGGAGCCGGTTATCCGGGTCATGACGAAGGGACGCAACTATATCCGCCGCCTCTTTGCTCCTTTCAATATCTGAGAGACGCTCCGAAGGTGGCGTGATTCTCCGTCCTCGCTATTGCTTTTCTCCAGGAAGTAGGGTATAATACACGAAACGGACGAGATCCGATTGAAAACGCCTTTTTAAGATGCGTACTGCGATGCGCATAAAGGGAGCCTTACGAATAAAATATGCAAGGAGCTTTCTTATGCCTTTTTATCGCATGAGGAAGCTCTTTTTTATAGGCAAGGCGGGACGTATCAAAGGAGCTGAGTGGTTTGGGGAAAAACACCATATCCCTGCGGGGAAAGAACATCCTCGGGCTGGAGGATTTCTCGAAGGAGGAAATCCTCTTGGTGCTGGAGACGGCGAAGGAGATGAAGTCCATCATCCATCGGGACATCAAGAAGGTGCCGACACTGCGGGGCAAGGCCATCGTGACGCTCTTCTATGAGCCCTCGACCCGCACTCGCACCTCCTTCGAGCTGGCGGGCAAATACCTGGGAGCCGACGTGGTGAATATCGCGGCCAGCTCCTCGAGCATCGTGAAGGGGGAGAGCCTCCGGGATACCCTCTATACGGTGGAGGCCATGGGCTTCGATGCCATCGTCATGCGCCACAAGGCGGAGGGAGCGGCGGAGTATGCCTCTCGCATCGTGAGCCCAGTCATATTGAACGCGGGTGACGGGGCCCATGCGCATCCCTCTCAGGGCCTCCTGAATCTCTTCACCATCCAGGAAAAGAAGGGACGGCTGGAGGGGCTGAAGGTGGCTATTCTCGGGGATGTGCTCCACAGCCGCGTGGCCCGGTCGGATATTCACGGCATGACGAAAATGGGCATGGAGGTTCATATTGCAGGTCCCCGGACGCTTCTGCCCCGGTTCCTCCGGGACATCCCTGGCGTCTTCGTCCATGACCGCATCGAGGAGGCCATCGTCGGGGCGGATGTCATCGAGGTGCTGCGCATCCAGCTGGAGCGCATGAAGGGAGGCCTCTTCCCGACGACGAGGGAGTACGCTCGCATCTTCGGGCTGAATGACGAGCGGCTGCGCCTTGCAAAGGAGGATGTGCTGGTGCTCCACCCCGGCCCCATGAACAAGGGCTGGGAGATAGCGACCCCTGTGGCCTACAGCAGCTCCTCCGCCATTCAGGAGGAGGTCCAGAACGGTGTCGCCGTCCGCATGGCGCTCTTTGTTCTCGTATTGATGGGAGGGAAATCCGAGTGAGGCTATTGATAAAAGGGGGCCGGGTCATCAACCCGTCCCAGTCCTTCGATGAAATCGCCGATGTCCTGGTTGCCGAAGGCCGCATCGAGAGGGTCGGAAAGAATCTGCCGGCAGAGGGGGTCGATGAGATCTATGACGCAGCGGGGAAGCTCGTCACGCCGGGGCTCATCGACATGCACGTGCACTTCCGGGAGCCTGGACAGGAGGCAAAGGAGGATTTCCTCTCCGGCTCCAGCGCTGCGGCGGCCGGTGGCTTCACCACCGTTGCCACCATGCCGAACACCTCCCCTGTGGTGGATACGGCAGCCCTCGTGCGCAGCATGGAGGCTCGTGCCCAGGAGGTGGGGAAGGTCCACATCCGCATCATCGGCGCCGTGACGAAGGGCCAGAAGGGCCAGGAGCTCGCCGAGCTCGGGGACATGGCAGAGGCCGGAGCCGTGGCCTTTTCCGACGACGGTCACTTCGACCCCTCCGCGAAGGTGCTGCTGAATGCCTACGACTATCTCATCCCCTTTGACAAGGTCATCATCAACCACGAGGAGGAGACGAGCCTCGTGGAGGCGGGCGTCATGAACGAGGGGGCTCGGAGCGCCATGCTGGGCATGAAGGGACGGCCCACCGTGGCGGAGGATATCGCCACGGCCCGGGATGTGCTCCTGGCGGAGTACGCCGGGGCCCGGGTCCACGTGGCCCATATCAGCTCCGCAGGCGCCGTGGACATCGTGCGCCAGGCCAAGAAGCGGGGCGTGCGGGTAACGGCGGAGGTCACTGTCCAGCACCTGACCATGACAGATGATGCCGTAGAGCTATCCGATAGCTCCACGAAAATCAATCCGCCGCTGCGGGAGCAGAAGGATGTTGACGCGGTGTTGGCAGGCCTTCTGGATGGCACCATCGACGCCATCGTCACGGATCACTCGCCCCATGCGCCGGAGGAGAAGGATCGGGAGTACATGTATGCGCCCTCGGGCTTTCCCGGTCTTGAGACGGCGGTGGGGGTGCTCTTCACGGATCTCGTCCACAAGGGGAAGGTCGATCTTCCGCTTCTCATCGAGCGCATGACGACGGGGCCGGCCCGGGCCTTCAAGCTCGACGCTGGCACCCTCGACGAGGGGGCGGCGGCCGATATCACGGTCATCGACCCGGAGCTTGTCTGGACGGTGGACGCCAAGAAGTTCTACACGAAGGGCGTGCACTCTCCCTTTATCGGGCGGGAGCTCAAGGGCAAGCCTGTGCTGACGGTGGTGGACGGCGAGATTGTCATGCGCTATGGGCGCGTGCTGTAAGAGAAAGGTGCGACTATGAAGGGAAAACTTATCTTAGAGGACGGAACCATATTCACAGGCGACCTATTAAATCCCGGCACAGCGACAGGAGAGGTCGTCTTCAATACGGGCATGGTGGGTTATCAGGAGAGCCTGACGGACCCCTCCTACTGCAGCCAGCTTCTGACGCTGACCTACCCCATGGTGGGCAACTACGGCATCGCCAACGTCTTTATGCAGTCCCGGAAATCCTTCGTGGGGGGCTTCATCATTGGGGAGCTCTGCGAGAAGGGGAGCAACTGGCATTATGAGAAGAGCCTGACGGAATTCTTGACGGAGCAGGGCATTACCTGCCTCTACAATGTGGACACCCGAGCCGTGACCCGGAAAATCCGCTCCGCCGGTACCATGAAGGGCATCCTCGTGGCAGAGGACGCCCCTCAGGCGGAGATCGATCGCCTCCTTGCCGTGCCCATCAAGAAGGAGGTGGTCATGGAGGTCTCCACGCCAGAGGCCTATACCCTGGAGACAGAGGCAAAGGATGCGCCCTTCGTGGCGGCCCTGGACTTCGGCGTGAAGCAGAATATCCTGAAGTCCATGAACGACATGGGTTGCCGCGTCACGGTGCTGCCGGCCCATACGAAGGCAGAGGACATCCTCGCACTGAATCCCGACGGCATCTTCCTCTCCAATGGGCCAGGAGACCCTGCCGATGTGCCGGAAATCGTGGAGGAGCTCAAGAAGCTCTTTGGCAAGAAGCCTATCTTTGGCATCTGCCTCGGACACCAGCTCCTCTCCATCGCCTTCGGGGCGAAGACCTACAAGCTGAAGTTCGGCCACCGGGGCACGAACCAGCCGGTGAAGGACCTCCGGACGGGGCGGGTCTATATCTCCTCCCAGAACCACGGCTACGCGGTGGATGGGGACTCTCTCAAAGACCTGCCCCTCGAAGTCACCCATATCAACGTGAACGACGGCACTGTGGAGGGTATGCGCCACAAGGAGTTGCCCATCTTCTCCGTCCAGTACCATCCGGAGGCAGCGCCGGGGCCGGACGACAATATGTATCTCTTTGATGAATTCTTCAAGCTGATGAAGGGGGAATAAGGATGCCGAAAAAGGAAAATCTCAAGAAGGTCATGGTCATCGGCTCTGGCCCCATCATCATCGGCCAGGCGGCGGAGTTCGACTACGCGGGCACCCAGGCCTGTCGCGCTCTGAAGGAGGAGGGCCTGGAGGTGGTCCTCGTGAACTCCAACCCGGCCACCATCATGACGGATACACATATCGCCGACCGGGTCTACATTGAGCCCTTGACGGTGGATTTTCTCACTACCATCATCGAGAAGGAGCGGCCGGACGGGTTGCTGGCCACCCTCGGCGGCCAGGCGGGCCTGAATCTTGCCGTGCAGCTCTCGGAGGCGGGAGTTCTCGAGAAGTTCAACGTGGAGCTTCTCGGCACGCCGCTCTCTGCCATCAAGCGGGCGGAGGATCGGGAGCTCTTCAAGGAGACCATGGAAAAGCTCGGGGAGCCCATCCCGGAGAGCACCATTGTGGAGGATGTGCCCTCCGCCGTGGAGTTCGCCAATGACATCGGCTACCCGGTCATCGTGCGCCCCGCCTACACCATGGGCGGCACCGGCGGCGGCATCGCCGAAAATGAGGAGGAGCTCATCGAGATCGTCATCAAGGGTCTCGCCTACTCGATGATCGGCCAGGTGCTCATCGAGCGCAGCGTGGCGGGCTGGAAGGAAATCGAGTACGAGGTCATGCGCGATGGTGCCGATAACTGCATCACCGTCTGCAACATGGAGAACTTCGACCCGGTGGGCGTCCACACCGGCGACTCCATCGTGGTGGCCCCCTCCCAGACCCTGACGGATCACGAGTACCAGATGCTCCGCTCCGCGTCCCTTCGCATCATTCGGGAGCTGGGCATCGAGGGCGGCTGCAACGCCCAGTATGCGCTGGACCCCAAGAGCAACCGCTACTATGTCATCGAGGTGAATCCACGCGTGAGCCGCTCCTCGGCCCTGGCCTCGAAGGCGACGGGCTACCCAATAGCCAAGGTATCGGCGAAAATCGCCATCGGCTATACGCTTGATGAAATCACGAATGCCGTGACACAGAAGACGAAGGCCTGCTTCGAGCCCGCCCTCGACTACTGCGTCGTGAAGTTCCCCCGGTGGCCCTTCGACAAGTTCGTCTATGCGGACAAGACCCTGGGCACCCAGATGAAGGCCACGGGCGAGGTCATGAGCATCGACCGCCACTTCGAGGGAGCCATCCTGAAGGCCGTCCGGTCTCTCGAAATCGGTGTCCATCGCCTCCATATGGACAAGATGGATGATTGGGACGACGAGCGGCTCAAGAAGAACCTCTCCCGCATCAACGACGAGCGCATCTTCGTCATCAGCGAGATTCTCCGCCGTCGGCTCCTCTCCGTGGAGGAAATCCACCAGGTCACGAAGATCGACAACTGGTTCATCGAGAAGCTCAAGAATATCGCCGACGTGGAGAATCGGCTGAAGGAGGGGAGCCTCACCCCGAAGCTTCTTCGGGCCGCAAAGGACGTGGGCCTCGCGGACCGCTCCATCGCGGAAATCACAGGCAAATCCGCCGACGAGATCCGCTCCATGCGCAAGATGGAGGGCATCCTCCCCTGCTACAAGATGGTGGATACCTGCGCCGCAGAGTTTGAGGCAGCAACGCCCTACTACTACTCCACCTTCAGCGCTCAGGAGGACGAGGTGCGCACCTCCAATGCCCGGAAGGTTGTCGTGCTGGGCTCCGGCCCCATCCGCATCGGCCAGGGTGTGGAGTTCGACTATTGCTCCGTCCACTCCGTCTGGGCCCTTCGGGAAATGGGCATCGAGGCCATTATCATCAACAACAACCCGGAGACCGTCTCCACGGACTTCGATATCTCCGACCGGCTCTATTTCGAGCCCCTGACGCCGGAGGATGTCTTAAATATCATCGACAAGGAGAAGCCGGAGGGCGTCATCGTCCAGTTCGGCGGTCAGACGGCCATCAATCTCGCCGCCTCCCTCCAGAAGGCGGGGGTCAAGGTCTTCGGCACCTCTGTGGATGATATCGACCGGGCAGAGGATCGGGAGCGCTTCGATGAGGTGCTTACCCAGACGAAGATTCCCCGTCCCCAGGGCATCAGCGTGACGAATCTCCAGGACGCAGTAAATGGCGCTGCCAAGATTGGCTATCCCGTCATGGTGCGCCCCTCCTACGTGCTGGGGGGCCGGGCCATGGAAATCGTCTACAACGAGGCAGAGCTCCGGGACTACATGAGCCGGGCCGTGAAGGTGACGCCGGATCATCCCGTCCTGGTGGATTGCTACATGCAGGGCACCGAGGTGGAGGTGGACGGCATCTCCGATGGGGTGGATGTCATCATCCCGGGCATCATGGAGCATGTGGAGCGGGCGGGCGTCCACTCCGGCGATTCCATCGCCGTCTATCCTCCGCAGACACTCCCGGCGAAGGTCATCTACACCATCATCGACTACACGAAGCGGCTGGCGGTGGCACTCCACGTCAAGGGCCTCTTGAACATCCAGTTCGTGGTGGTGGAGGGGGAGGTCTACATCATCGAGGTGAACCCCCGATCCTCCCGCACGGTGCCCTTCCTGTCGAAGGTCACAAATGTGGACATGGTGGATATCGCCACCCGCATCGCCCTGGGAAGTACTATCCGTGAGCTGGGCCTCCATCCCGGCATCGTCCCGCCGAAGCCATACGTGGCGGTGAAGGCACCTGTCTTCTCCTTTGCGAAGATGACGGACGTGGACATCGCCCTCGGGCCTGAGATGAAGTCCACCGGCGAGGTCATGGGCATCGACTATCACTATGCCCGGGCCCTCTACAAGGCCATCGTGGGCTCCGGGATAAAGGTGCCCACGGAGGGCTGCATCCTCTTCACCGTGGCCGATAAGGATAAGGACGAGCTCAAGCAGCTGGCCCGCGCCTTCTCGGAGCTGGGCTTCAAGATTGCCGCCACGGAGGGCACAGCCGCCGCCATCGAGTCCGTGGGCATCGACGCAGAGGTGGTGGGCAAGGTTCACGAGCGCAGCTCCGATATCATCGAGCGCATCAAGAGCGGCAAGATCAACATGGTCATCAACACCTTGACCCAGGGCCGTCACTCCGCAAAGGACGGCTTCAAGATCCGCCGGGCCACGGTGGAGCACGGCATCGCCTGCCTGACCTCCCTCGATACGGCCTGGGAGGTGCTGCGGGTGCTCTCCTTCATGAAGGAACGCCGCCTCGTGTATTCTCTCGCCATCCAGGACTATGTGGGCGGAGGTGACGACCTTGCCTGATTCGACACAGAAGCTCCTGGAGGATGCAAAGGTCAAGGGGCAGCAGCGTCTGGCGGAGGGGGTCTACTACCTTGCCGTCCACGCGCCGAAAATCGCAGCTGCCGCAAGGCCGGGCCAGTTCGTGGATATTCGTATCCTGACGGGCGCCTTTATCCTCCGGCGCCCCGTGGGCGTCGTGGCGGCAGACCGGGAAAATGGCATCGTGGCCTTTATCTACCGGGTCATAGGCCGCGGCACCCGGGCAATGGCCAAGCTCAAGGCGGGGGATACGGTCAACCTCCTGGGGCCCCTGGGCAATGGCTTTTCCATGGAGCATAAGCACCCCCTCATCGTCGGCGGCGGCATGGGGCTCTCTCCACTCTTCTTCTATGCCGCCGGCATGAAGGGGAAGGCGGATGTGCTCATGGGCGGCCGCAGCGAGGAGGAGGTCTTCTGGCGCTCCCTCTTCGCCGGCATCGCGAAGAATATCCATATCACCACGGACGACGGCTCCGTCGGCACGAAAGGCTTCGTCACGGAGCTTTTGCCAAAGCTCCTCTCGGAGGGTAGCTACGATGCCGTCGTCGTCTGCGGCCCTGACCCCATGATGAAGGCCGTGGCGGCTATCGCGAAGGAAAAGGGGACTCCCTGCCAGGTTTCCCTGGAGCGTCGCATGGGCTGCGGCCTCGGGGCCTGCCTTTCCTGCTCCATCGATACAGCCCATGGCCGCAGGAAGGTCTGCAAGGACGGCCCCGTCTTTCCCGCTGAGGAGGTGTTCTTCTGATGGATTCGACTTTGGAAACGACCTTTCTCGGCATAAAGATGGCCTCGCCGGTGCTGACGGCCTCGGGGACCTTCGGCTTCGGGGAGGAGTTTCGTGACTTCGTGGATCTATCCCGCCTGGGGGGCATCATGGTGAAGGGGACCACCCGTCAGCCCCGTCGGGGAAACGATGGGGTGCGCATCACCGAGACCCCCATGGGCATGCTGAACTGCATCGGCTTGGAGAACCCGGGGGTGGAGTACTTCCTCTCGGATATCCTTCCCCGTATTAAGGATGAGATGAATGTCATCGTCAACATCTCCGGCAGCTCCGTGGAGGAGTACGGGGAGCTGGCGGCAATGCTGGACGTGCCCGGGGTCGCTGCCATCGAGCTCAATGTCTCCTGTCCCAATGTGAAGGAGGGGGGCATCGTCTTTGGCACGGATCCTGCGGCGGCCTCTGCCGTCGTCCACGCCGCCAAGGCGAACACGAAAAAGCCCGTCATCTTGAAGCTCTCGCCGAATGTCACGGATATCTGCCTCATGGCAAGGGCCGTGGAGGAGGCGGGGGCCGACGCTGTCTCCCTCATCAATACGCTCATCGGTATGGAGATTGACATCGAGAGGCGCCGGCCAGTCCTCGGCAATGTGACGGGGGGCCTTTCGGGCCCCGCGGTAAAGCCCGTGGCCCTGCGGATGGTCTACCAGGTGGCCCGGGCCGTGAAGATTCCCATCATCGGCATGGGAGGCATCGCAAGCACCGAGGACGCCCTGGAGTTCCTCCTGGCGGGGGCGGAGGTCGTCGCCGTGGGCACGGCGAACTTCACGGATCCGGAGGTCACCATGAAGATATGCGATGGGATAGCAGCCTACGTGCGCCGGCAGAAGCTTCGCTCCTATCGGGAGCTTATCGGCAAGGCAAACGATGGATTTTTGCGGGGGGATCTCGTATGACAGCAAAGGATCGACTCATCGTCGCACTGGACTATTCTGAGGAAGAAGCGGCCAAGGCTCTCGTGAAGGAGCTGGGAGAGGCCGTCTCCTTCTATAAGGTGGGCATGGAGCTTTTCTACGGCGTGGGGGGCGATATCGTCCGATGGCTGAAGGGGGAGGGGAAGCAGGTCTTCCTGGATCTGAAGCTCCACGACATTCCCAATACGGTGGCGGGGGGCCTCTGCTCCCTGAGTGCCCTCGGGGCCGATATTCTGAATGTCCACGCCTCCGGCGGGCTCCTCATGATGCGGACGGGGGCGGAGCGCCTCCGGGAGGCGGCGGCGGAAAAGGGCGTCCCGGCTCCGAAGCTCATCGCCATCACCGTGCTCACCAGCATCGGGGAGATGGACTGGCATGCCATGGGCAATGAGCGCTCTGTCCGGGACGCGGTGCTCCGCTATGCGACCCTCGCGAAGGAAGCGGGCCTCGACGGCGTCGTGGCCTCTCCCCAGGAGGCGGAGGCGATACGAAAGGCCTGCGGGGAAGATTTCCTCATCGTGACCCCAGGGGTGCGCCCGGCCGATGCCGCCATTGACGACCAGAGCCGGGTGGCGACGCCCTCTGCAGCCCTCCAGGCTGGGGCCTCCCATCTGGTGGTGGGCCGTCCCATCCGGGCCGCGGCAAAGCCCAAGGAAGCGGCAGAAAAGATTCTACAAGAAATGGAGAAAGCACTATGACCCAGGAAGAAGTAAAGGAGCTTCTCATCAAGACAAATGCCATCATGGATGGCCATTTCCTCCTGACCTCGGGGCTCCACAGCCCCCACTATGTGGAGAAGTTCAATGTTCTCCAGCATCCCGAGTATACGGAGAAGCTCTGCAAGGCCATGGCGGAGCACTTCAAGGACGCAAGGATTGAGACCGTCGTGGGCCCTGTGACGGGCGGCATCCTGCTGGCCCATGAGACGGGCAAGGCCCTGGGGACCCGGGCCATCTTCACGGAGCGGGTGGACGGCAAGATGACTTTCCGCCGGGGCTTCACCCTCCACGAGGGGGAGCGCTGTCTCATCGTCGAGGACATCGTGACCACGGGCGGCTCCATCCAGGAGGTCATCGATGTGGTCCGTAGCCACGGCGGCATCCCCGTGGCCGTCTCCATGCTGGTGGATCGCAGCGCCGGCAAGGCCCAGTTCGAGGGCGTGGAGAAGTATGCCCTCCTCACAATGGACGTGGAGACCTATAAGCCCGAGGACTGCCCCCTCTGCAAGCAGGGCATCCCCATGACAAAGCGGGGAAGCACAGGAAAATAATTTTTAATGTCCAGCCCCTTGCGAGTAGCGAAGATGCCCTCCCAACGCTTCATGGAAATAGTATTCTAGGGTGCGAATAGTATCCTTTTACAAAAGCATTGCAACAGAAAACGGGAGTATTCCTGGAATCAGATTCCTGGAATACTCCCGTTTTCTATGGAGCGACTCTTACTTCGCCAGTGCGTTGACCTTGCGGGCGAGGCGAGACTTCTTACGAGCTGCGCAGTTCTTGTGGAAGACCTTGTTGGCAGCAGCCTGATCAATCGTCTTGCAGGCAAGACGCAGGCAGGACTTCGCTTCGTCGACATCGCCAGACTCGATAGCCTCGAGGACGCGGCGGGCAGCCGTGCGGACACGGGACTTCTCAGCAGCGTTCTTTGCATGGCGCTTAGCGTCGGATTTCACACTCAGGATAGATGCTTTGATGTTAGGCAAGTATTTCACCCCCTTGCGGTATCATTTCTAAATAACTTTATCATGCCTTATCAAAAAATGCAAGTGCTCAAGGGGACTTTTCTGGAAGAAAATGCATTTTTCAGGGAATCGCAGCCCCCTCTGCCAGCAGGGTATGGTCGCGACGGAGGGTCAGAGCACCATCGAGGAGAGGGCCTAGGCTCCCGGCGTCGTGGGTGGCGATGAGAAGCGTCTTTCCCGCCGCCTTCAGAGCCTCAAGGAAGGAAAGGAGCTCTGCCTGTCCCTCTGCATCCAGGGCGGAGAAGGGCTCATCCAGCGTCCAGACCTCTGGATTCATGGTGAGGATGGAGGCGAGGGCCACCCGCTGCTTCTCGCCCCCGGAGAGGGTGTAGGGGGCGCGGCTACGGAGCTCCTCAATATGGAAGAGAGCGAGGGCATCCTCCACCCTCTGCTGGATAGCCTCGGGCGCCAGCCCCATTTGGCGTGGGCCGAAGGAGAGCTCCTCCTCAACGCTGCTGCAGAAGAGCTGGATATCGGGGCTCTGCCAGACAAAGCCGATGCGCTGGTGGAAGGTCTTTTCAAAGACTGCATCCTTAAGGGCCTTTTCCGTGATGGGAGTACCGGCGAAGTTGTAGGTGCCGATTTCCGGGAAGACGAGGCCATTCAAGAGGCGAAGGAGGGTGGATTTTCCCGCGCCGTTTGGCCCCAGGAGGGCCGTGCAGCTTCCACCCCGCAGGTGGAAGGAGACGTGGGAGAGGACGGGCTTCCCATCGTAGGCACAGCAGATGTCGTCGAGGCGAATCAAAGGGGCATCTCCTTTTGGAAGAACAGAAACACATAAAAGAGCGTGGCCAGGAGCAGGAGGACGTCTCCCCGCTTCCAGCTGCTGCCAAGGGGCCTGGGATACGTGCCGGAGAAGCCCCGGCATACCATGGCTTCCTGGGTCGCTTCCTGGGTGGCCTGGGTCCGCAGGAAAAGAGTGCCTAGGAGTGAAAATAGGCTCCGCCCCCCCCTGTCCGCTCCGATGGAGCGCAGGCGAAGGGCACTTAGCTGATTCCCCGCTTGCCGCGCCAGTATGTCGAGATTCCGTAGCATCGTGTCCAAGAGGAAGATGAGGAGGCCGGGGATGCGAAGGCGGGCGAGGGCTCCCGTGATGGCGTTCCAGGAAAAGAGGCTGCCGTAGAGACGCAGGACCAGCAGCGTCCAGAGGGTCTTGAGGGGGATGAGGAGAGAGAGGCCTGCACCTCCTAGAAAGACGGCGGGGGCCACGAGGAGAAAGGAGGCGGCCGCCACGAGAAAGGCGGAGAGGAATATGCGCCCCAGTGCCTCAGCGGGGAGAAAGCACAGGGCAAGGAGCAGCGGGGCGTAGAGGGCCAGGAGAAAGAGGGCGCGATGGGTCAGGCAGCAGAGCAGGGTGAAGGCCAGCAAGGAGATAAGCCCTGCCAAAGGGGAGATGGGACACCTGCGGGCCTCCCGCAAGGCGGAAAAGGTGCGAAGTAGCGACGTGATATGCAAAAGGGAGCGGAAGAGATACCGCTCCCTTTTTGCTGTTGCTTTATAGTTTTCCGGACGCATGGCCCAGTCGGGCAGATTAGTCATGCCTCGCTCCGATGGGTACCGTAGTCCGCCCGCTTTGGCTGGAGGGACGAGAGAACCTTGAAGAGCAGCACGAGCAGGGCCGTGCCGATGCAGGCGGAGAGCACATAGCCCGTGGGCTCCGAGAGTCCCTCCAGGGCGTAGTCCGGGAAAAGGGCCTCGAGGGAGAAGCCCGCCTCCATTCCCGTGGGTGTGTAGCCCAATGGGGCTCCCGAGAAGGTCTGCTCTGCAATCTCCTCCGGGGACCACTCGCCCCAGGCTGTCCCGGCGGCGAGGAGCCCCAGGGGCGACAGGGCGATGAGGGCACCGATGAGGGGCCAGACCCCGCGGGAGGATGCCGTTCCCTTCTCCGAGAGCTCCGGCTGGACCCGGGCCAGGAAGGCGAGGACGCCGCAGGTGAAGAGGGCCTCCGCCAGGCCGAAGAGAGTCAGGTGGCCCACCATCATGGCGGGGATGGAAATGGAAAGGGGGTAGGGGGCATAGAGGGCATGGCCGACCCCGTCCGTAAAGAGCAGCGGCTGGAGGCCGAATTCGATGGCCGCCATGAGGGCGGCGAGATTCAGCCCAACGTAGGCGGCAATGCCCGCCGCCGCCATAGGGGGCAGCAGGGAGCGGAGCGCCCGGTAGAGGAGCGCCCCGCCGAAGGGCATGAGAAAGGCCATATTGAAGGCATTCGCCCCAAAGGCCAGGAGGCCGCCGTCCCCGAAGAAGAGGGCCTGGACGAAGAGGGCTAGGCTCACGGCGAGGCAGGCCGCCCAGGGGCCGAAGAGTATAGAGAGGAGCACCGACCCCACCGCGTGGCCCGTGGTGCCCCCCGGCAGAGGCAGGTTGAACATCATGGCGAGGAAGGAGAAGGAGGCAAAGGCCCCCAGAAGGGAGATTTTCTCCCGAGGCAGCTCTTCCTTGACCTTCTTCACCGCCATCCACCAGACGGGCATCATCGCCGCACCGAATACGGCGCAGGTGGAGGGACTGAGATAATTTTCCGGAATATGCATAGGGCTCCCTTCTTTTTACACAGACTTGCTTTCCAAAATATTTTAGCAAAGCTGGAGGGAAAGGAGAAGCCCCTATGGGGGTCATGTCCTCAGGGCAGGAGCAGGAGGAGCATCCCCGGGATGGCGTAGTAGGGGCCATAGGCGATGAGATCCTTCTTGCTGCCCTTTCGGAGGAGATGGAGGAGGGCACCGATGCCCCCGGCGAGGGCTCCAATGAAGACGCAGGCCATGGTGCGGTCCGCCCCCAGGAGAAGACCCAGGGCAAAGAGCAGCTTCACGTCGCCGCCGCCGATGCCGCCCCGGGTGAGGATGGCGAGCCCCGCAAAGGCAAGGCCGGCCACCAGAGCGGTGGGAATTGGTGCGTCTAGGGCACCGGCAGGGATGCTACTTTTTTGGCCCAGGTGGGATAGAAGGACGGATAGAATGCCGAGGATGACGAGGCCGCCATTGATTTCATCAAATATCAGGTGCTGCTCGCTGTCGGTGATGACCACCAGCAGGAGCAGCAGGCAGGGGAGGACATGAAGGAGGAAGGCGGGGACTCCGAGGGTGAGGATGGAGGCGAAGTAGAAGATGAGGGTGGCCCCTACCGTCAGATAAATCCTGCGGCGCTTGCTGCGCTCTTTGATATCCTCAGGAAATGTGAGGTGCTCTGCGCGCCGCTTGTAAAAGACGTCCACGAGACGGGAGGCAAAATGGGCGAAGAGGAGGCCTCCCAGAAAGGAGGGGATGAAATATAGATAGGTAAGCATGCGTTTGACTCCTATGCATGTTGTGTGAAAGGGGGAGAATCAGAGAGATGGATTTTCCTTTAGGTGCTGAAGGGCGGCGAGGGCCTGCCCCACGGCGATGCCCCCATCGTTCGGCGGGATGAGGTGATGGGTGAGGACGGTGAAGCCCTCCTCTAGGAGGCGCTCTTTTGTGAGATGCAGCAGGAGCGTATTTTGGAAGACGCCCCCGCTCAGTGCCACGGTAGTGAGCCCCGTGCGCTCCCGAGAAGCAATGCAGCCGGTAACGATAGAGTCGGCCAGCTGCTGATGGAAGGAAAGGGCAAGATCCTCTCTGCTCTCGCCCCGCGCCAGACCCTCCACAATAGATCGGAAAATATCCAGCGTGGGCAGAAGGAGCCGACCATCCTCCGGCGCACGGGCAAGCTCCCCATGCTTTCGAGGAGGCATTACCTCCGCCCTCTCGGCGGCGAACTGGAGCATCATGGCGGCCTCCCCCTCGAAGGAGGAGCGATTCCGCAGGCCCAGCAGGGCGCTGACCGCATCAAAGAGGCGTCCGGCACTGGTGGAGAGGAGGCAGCCCACGTCTTCCTTCAGCTGGAAGGCGACGAGGCGGCCTTCCTCCTCCCTGCAGAGCTCCAGGCGACGGGCAAGCTGCTGCGCCTCTTTGGGGCCGTAGCATTGATGGAGGAGAGAATAGGCGATGCGCCAGCCCTCCCGGGAGGATTTGTCTCCTCCAGGCTGGGGAAAGGGCGCGAGGGAGGCGAGGCGTTGAAAGCCCGTGGGAGAGGCCTCGAGGATTTCCCCGCCCCATATAGTCCCATCCGTCCCATAGCCTGTGCCGTCGAGGGCGACCCCCAGGACAGGGGCGAGCACATCATTTTCCGCCAGGCAGGAGAGAATGTGGGCGTAGTGATGCTGGACGGGCAGCAGGGGAAGCCCCAGCTTTTCCGCCACACGCCTCGTATTGTACCGGGGGTGCATATCGAGGGCGACGAGGCGGGGATTCACTTCCAGCAGGGACGAAAGGAGGGGGATGGAGTCCTCCAGGGCGAGAAGCGCCCTGAGATCTGTCATATCGCCGATATAGGGGGAGGGATAGATGAGGTTCCCCTTTGCCAGAGCAAAGGTGTTCTTGAGCTCTCCACCCAGGGCCAGCACCTCTCCCTTGTAGTCCCCGGATAGCATCAGCGGCAGCGGTGCAAAGCCCCGGCTGCGGCGGATCATATAGGGGCCCTCCTCCGCCCAGTCCAGGACGGAGTCATCGGCCCGGAGCCGTATGCGCCGGTCGTGGGTGAGAATGATGTCGGCAATCCCTGCGAGAGCCTCCTCAGCTTCCTCGTCCGTGTGACATATGGGCGCCCCGGAGGGATTGCCGCTCGTCATCACCAGCATGTCAGGCATGTTGACGCCGTCTGGATAGTCAAAGAGCAGCATCTGGATGGGGGCGTAGGGCAGCAGAACCCCCACCTTGGGATTGCCCGGGGCGACGCTGGGGGCTAGGGTGCTGTGGGGGTTCCTTGGGAGGAGCAGGATAGGCCTTTGGGGGCCCGTCACCATGGGGCGGGCTTTCTCTGTCAGCAGGCACTCCCGCGCCAGGACGCTTTCATCCCGCACCATCACGGCCAGGGGCTTTTCGGGACGGTGCTTTCGCTGGCGGAGGCGCTGGACGGCTTCTTCATTCCCTGCGTCACAGCAGAGATGGAAGCCTCCGATGCCCTTGATGGCGGCGATGCCGCCCGCGGCTATCCTGCGACGGGTCTCGGTGATGGCCGCGCTCCCGCGCACCTCCGGTCTTCCCAGCAGGAAGACCTCCGGGCCGCAGTCGTTGCAGCAGACCGGCTGGGCATCGTAGCGGCGATTCTCCGGGGACGCATACTCCCTTCGGCACTCGCCACACATGGGGAAGGCCTTCATGCTGGTGCGTTCCCGATCGTAGGGCATGGCCTCCAGGATGGTGAGCCTGGGGCCGCAGTTGGTGCAGTTGATGAAGGGATGGAGGTAGCGGCGGTTTGCCGGGGCGAAGAGCTCCCGCCGGCAGTCCTCACAGGTGGCGAGATCCGGCGAGACGAATATGTCGCCATACTCCCTGCCGCTCTCAATGATGGAAAAGTCCGGGAAGGGAGGACGCTCTGTCTCCTCTGCTGTCATGCGGAGGATGGAGGCGCGAGGAGGGGCTTGGCGGGGAAGAGCCTGGCGAAAGGCCGACAGGGCCTCCTCCTCCCCCTGGGCAAAGATTTCGACCCGGGCGCCGAGATTGGCGACGGTGCCTAGGATTCGATGCCCCGCGGCGAGGCGGCTCACGTAGGGCCGAAAGCCGACCCCCTGCACCAGACCGAAGATTTGTAGGTGTAGCGTTTTCATGGGTTCCTCATGGATATAGTTTCCTCCCCGGCACAGCCCCAATACTGGAAGCCGGCGCGGCAAGAGGAGATTTTCTTTGTGTGACAGCATTCCTATTATATGCTGTTTTGAGAATACTTTCAATTGGCAGGGAAAAAGCTGATGGGGCACAAGGGGGGGCATAAGCCTTGCGCAGAAGGGCTTTGTCCTATCCAATGGAATTTGTTCGAAAAAAATTTAAGAATATAGGAGAAAAGACTGGACAACGGGGACGCTTTGTGACATAATAACAGTGTCGATAGGCGCTGAGGGTTCATCCTGCCCGAGGCAACGGAACCTATCGTCCTCTTCCCTGGAGACGTCCAATCCCCGTTTCCAGAGATCCCATTTCCTTACATCTTTTTGAGAAGACGCGGAGCCAGTGGAATGTTTCTGCGTCTTTTCAATTGCAAGAATACAAAGGGCTCCACCTTCGCCCAGCGACAGGCCCGTGGGCCCGATTTGCCTTGTTCCTATGGAATTTAGGAAAGAACCATTTACAAGAGAAATGATTCGTGGTATGATGTTAGAGAAAAATTTATGGTAGTAATCTGAAAGAGTGGGCCGTCGCCCACTCTTTCGTATTATGCTGTGGCAAGAATTTGCCATACATGAGGAGGCTTCATGGGAAGGCAAGAGGTAGAAGAGCGGGTAGAGGCCATCGCCCGCGGGCTCATGGAAGGCCAGACGGATATCGAGCTGGTGGACGTGGAGTTCGTCAAGGAGCATGACTGGTATCTAAGGGTTTTCATCGACAAGGAAGGCGGCATCGACATCGAGGATTGCCAGGCCCTCAGCGAGCGGCTGGAGCAGGAACTCGATGCCCAGGACTTCATCGGGGAGAGCTACATCCTCGAGGTGTCGTCGCCCGGCATTGACCGGGTGCTCCGGAAGCCCCGGGATTTCACCCGGGAGCAGGGGAAGGCCGTCGACGTGACCCTCTATGCGCCGAAGGACGGCAAGAAGGAGTACACGGGAATCCTCACGGGCTTTGACGGCGAGGCGATTCTCCTGGATGAGACCACGAGCCTCCCCCTGAAGGAGGCTGCCCAGATTCGCCTTCATATCGATTTTTGATTCAATAATAGGTTCAGGCGGCAAGTCGCCTGCATTTGAGAGGAGCAGGACGTTGGCAAAGAAAAAGACGAAAGCGGTGGACAGCGGGCAGGAATTCCTGACAACTCTGAGAGAGCTTGGACGCGAGAAAGGCATCGAGGAGGAAGTGCTCTTTGAGGCCATCGAGGCGGCCCTCATATCTGCCTACAAACGCAATTTTGCGGCGGCACAGAACGTGCGGGTCACCCTCTCCCGGGAGACGGGCAGCTATCATGTCTACGCCATCAAGACCGTCGTCCCGGACGATGATGTAGTGGATGACATCACGGAGATTTCGCTGGCCCAGGCAAAGACGATTCATCCCGACTACGCCATCGGCGACACGGTGGAAATCGAGGTGACGCCGGCGAACTTCGGCCGCATCGCTGCCCAGACCGCGAAGCAGGTGGTCGTCCAGCGCATCCGCGAGGCGGAGCGGGGCATCATCTACGAGGAATACATGAGCCGCGAGAGCGACATCATCACCGGCGAGGTCCAGCGGGCCGAGGGACGGAACGTCATATTGGATCTCGGCAAGACCGAGGCGGTGCTCTCCCCCTCGGAGCAGATTCCTGGGGAGACCTACCACTTCGGCCAGCGGGTCAAGGCCTACGTGGTGGAGGTAAGAAAGACCAGCAAGGGCCCCCAGATTGTCGTATCCCGCACCCATCTGGGGCTCCTGAAGCGCCTCTTTGAGCTGGAGGTGCCGGAAATCCAGGACGGTACGGTGGAGATTCGCTCCGTGGCCCGGGAGCCCGGCAGCCGCTCGAAGATTGCCGTCTACTCCAACGATGAGAATGTGGATCCCGTGGGCTCCTGCGTCGGCCATCACGGCATGCGGGTCCAGGCCGTCGTGGACGAGCTGTGCGACGAAAAAGTCGACATCGTCAAGTGGAATGAGAACCCGGCAAAGTTCATCGCCAACGCCCTCTCCCCGGCGAAGGTGGTCTCCGTGGCCATCAACGAGGAGGAGAAGGTCTCCCGGGTCGTGGTGCCGGACTATCAGCTCTCGCTGGCCATCGGCAAGGAGGGGCAGAACGCCCGCCTGGCCGCAAAGCTCACGGGCTGGAAGATCGACATAAAGAGCGAATCCCAGGCGGCAGAGGATGTGCTGGATGACTCCATGCAGGAGGTGGAGGTCACCACAGACGCCGCCTTCACCGCTGAGGAAGAAGCATGAAGCCGCGAAAAATCCCAATGCGCCTCTGCCTCGGCTGCCAGGAAAGCAAGCCGAAGAAGGCGCTGGTGCGCATCGTCAGGAGCCCCGAGGGGGAGTTTTCCGTGGATGTCACGGGAAAGAAGCCCGGGCGCGGCGCCTATATCTGCCCCAGCCCTGAGTGTCTGGAAAAGGCCCGGAAGGGACGCGCCCTGGAGCGTTCCTTCAAGCAGCAGATCGAACCTAGCGTCTATGAGGCACTGGAGCAGGCCCTAAAGGAAGCAAAGGCATGAGAAGGGACCTGGAAACGCGCGTCAAAAACACCATCAGCATGGCACAGCGGGCAGGCTTCATGGCCTCTGGTGCCTTTGCAGTGGACAAGGCCTTTGCCGAGGGGCGGATATTTTTCCTGCTGATAGCAGAGGACGCCGAGGCAGAGACAAAACGGAAATATAAAGAAATAGCAGAGAAGAACCATGTTCCCTGTGAGCAATGCATGAGCCGCGAGGTACTGGGCCACATTCTGGGCAAGGAGTACCGGGCGGTGGCAGGCATCCTTGATGAAGGTTTTGCAAAGAGCTTGAAGAAAATCATGGAGGAACGTCGGATGGAATAATCGGGGGTGGATTCATGTCCAAACAACATAGAGTGCTGGAGCTGGTAAAGGAATTCAAGGCGGACGGCAAGGAGGTCATCGCAATCCTGACAAAGGCAGGCTTCGATGTGAAGAATAACTTCTCGCCCGTCGGGGATGCCGAATACCAGGTGGTAAAGGAGGCCTTTGCGAAAAAGGCCCGGGAAAAGAAATCGGGTAAATCCGAGGCGGACGATCCCATGCGCTTCGCCGTGGCAGACGGCCGGGCACCCCACGAGCGGGTACCCCATAAGGCTAAGCCGAAAAAGGCAGCATCTCCCAAGGAGGAGCCCGTGAAGCAGGAGGCAGTAGCCCAGAAGGCCGCTTCGGAGCCGGAAAAGACCGAAAAGCCGGTGGAAGAGGCCCCGAAGGCAGCACCTGCTGAGAAGGAAGAGAAGCAGGAGCACAAGGTGCTCCGGGCAAGCGATGCCCCGCGCCTCGTCATCGTCCGCCAGGCGCCAAAGAGCGAGCCGAAGCGGGAGGCGGGCTCCTCCCAGGAGTCCCGGGGCGGCAGGAACCGTGGCGGCGCAAAGGTCGCTCCCGAGGTGCCGGCCATGCCCCAGCCGGATCGCAGTGGCGGCGTCCGCCGCGCAGAGCGGGGGGATCGGAAGAAGGCAAATGGCGACCGGGAGGGCCGCAAGGGCGCAGACCGGGGCGGCCGCCAGGAGGCGCGTGGCCGCATGAAGCAGGAGAAGGCAGGCAAGCGGGATAAGCGTGGGGCAAAGCGCGCCGCCCAGCCGGCACCGAAGGTGGAAATCGCCCGGCCAAAGCACATCAAGTTGCCGGAATCCATCGCCGTCAAGGATCTCGCCTCCAAGATGAGCTACACGGCGGCAGAGGTCATCAAGAAGCTCTTCATGATGGGGGTCATGGCCACCATCAACCAGGAAATCGACTACGATACGGCGGCTCTCGTGGCCTCCGAGTTCGGTGTCACCTGCGAGGAGCTGCCGCCGGAAGTGGATCCCACGGAGATCCCCGAGGAGGAGGACGATCCGAAGAGCCTGAAGCTCCGTCCGCCTGTCGTTACCGTCATGGGCCATGTCGACCACGGCAAGACGAGCCTCCTGGACTGCATCCGCAACACGGCCGTCTCCGCCCACGAGGCTGGCGGTATCACCCAGCACATCGGCGCCTATCAGGTCATGGCAAACGGCAAGAAGATTGTATTCCTCGATACGCCGGGTCATGAGGCCTTTACCGCCATGCGTGCCCGTGGTGCCCAGATAACGGATATCGCCATCCTGGTGGTGGCGGCAGACGACGGCGTCATGCCCCAGACCATCGAGGCCATCCACCACGCGAAGAACGCGGATGTGCCTATCATCGTGGCCATCAACAAGATCGACAAGCCCGGCGCCAATCCGGATCGGGTGAAGCAGGAGCTCATGGAGCATGGCCTTGTCCCCGAGGAATACGGCGGAGATACCATCATGGTGCCCGTCTCGGCGAAGAAGCAGCTGGGCATCGAGGACCTCCTGGAGATGGTCCTCCTCGTCGCCGAGGTCAAGGAGCTCAAGGCCAATCCGAACAGGGATGCCCGAGGCGTCATCATCGAGGCAAAGCTGGATAAGGGCCGCGGCCCTGTGGCCACCGTCCTTGTCCAGAACGGCACGCTGCGTATCGGAGACTCCATCGTGGTGGGGACCACCTATGGCAAGGTCCGCGCCATGATAAACGACCGGGGCGACAACGTCAAGAAGGCCGACCCCGCCATGCCAGTGGAAATTCTCGGTCTCAACGACGTGCCGGAGGCCGGCGACATCCTCGCCGCCCTCGACGAGAAGCAGGCCCGCTCCATCGCCGAGGCCCGCGTCGAGCGCCAGCGCAACCAGCTCATCAAGTCGAAGAAGGTCTCCCTGGACGCTCTCTTCCAGCAGATCCAGGAGGGGGATATCAAGGACCTCAACATCGTTGTCAAGGCCGATATGCAGGGCTCCGTAGAGGCGCTCACCAGTGCGCTCCTCGCCCTCAACAAGAACGACGAGGTCCGGGTGGCCATCGTCCACTCCGGCGTCGGCAACGTCTCCGAGTCGGATGTCATGCTGGCCTCCGCTTCCAACGCCCTCATCATCGCCTTCAACGTGCGCCCCGATGCCAATGCCCGCCGTCTCGCGGACACGGAAAATATCGACATCCGCACCTACAGCGTCATTTACGATGCGCTGAACGATGTGAAGGACGCCATGAGTGGGCTTCTGGCGCCGAAGTACAAGGAGGTCGTCATCGGCCATGTGGAGATTCGTCAGGTCATGAAATTCTCCAAGGCCCTCGTCGCCGGCTCCTACGTGCTGGACGGCAAGATCACGAACAACGCGAAGATCCGCATCCTCCGGGACGACAAGGAAATCTTCGACGGCGAGATCGACTCCCTGCGCCGCTTCAAGGACGAGGTCAAGGAAGTGGCCGCTGGCTACGAGTGCGGCATCTCCATCGTGGACTTCACCGAGTTCCAGGAAGGGGATATCATCGAGCCCTACGTCATGGAGGAAATCGCGACGGATATCACCGAGGCCAACAAGGCTGCGGCGAAGCGTCATGAGGAAGAAGCAAAGGCAAAGGCAGAAGCCGCCGCCAAGCAGGCGATGGAAAAAGCCGAGGCTGAGCAGGAATAAGCTTATGGGAAACGCCGCCATTGGGGGCGTTTCCTTTCTGTATCGGAAAATTTAGGAGGTGTATGCTATGAGCCAGATGCGTGTGGAAAAGGTGCAGGAGCTCATGAAGCAGGAGATTTCGGAAATCATCCTGCGGGAGCTCAAGGACCCCCGTATCGGCTTTGTGACGGTAACATCCGTCGCCTGCACGGGAGATCTCCGGGAGGCGAAGGTCTACGTCAGCATCATGGGAAATGATGAGCAAATCAAAGCATCCTGGGACGGACTCATGAGTTCCCTGGGCTTCATCCGCCGGGAGGTTGGAAAGCGCATCCGCCTGCGCTTTACGCCGGAGCTCCACTTTGCCCTGGACAAGTCCCTGGACTATAGTGCCCATATCCAAGAGCTCCTGCTGCAGGTGGAGCGGGAGAAAAAGGAGGCGAGAAGCGATGCGTGAGTATACGCTGGAGGAAATCGCGGGCGTCCTCAGGGAGGAAAAGAGCTTCATCCTGACGGGCCACGAGAATCCCGACGGGGACTGCACGGGAAGCACCCTGGGCCTTGCCCATATCCTTCGCAGCCTGGGGAAGCAGGCCACGGTCATCATCGATGACAAGCTGCCCCGCTTCCTGAGCTTTCTCCCCGGGGCAGTGGAGATCCGCCGGGCTGATGAGCCGGTGGAGGCGGATGTGCTCCTCGTCCTCGACACGGTGCCCACCCGCATAGGCCGGGTGCTGGAGCAGGTCAAGGTGAAGAAAGCCATCAACATCGACCATCACGAGACGAACGACGGCAGCCACATGGACCATCACATCGAGTCCCAGGCTGCCGCCACGGCGGAGGTCATCTACAAGCTGGTGAAGACCCTGGGAGTCCCCTTCACGAAGGAGGCGGCCATGTGCCTCTACACGGGCCTTGCCACGGATACGGGGTACTTCCGCTATGCAAATACCACCCCCTTCACCATGCGGGCGGGTGCCGATCTCATTGAGGCGGGAGCCGTGCCCTACATTGTCTCTGAGGCGGTGGACGAGCGTCCCTACCAGACGGTGGTAGATCTCTCTGCGGCGCTCGATCGCATGGAGTGCTTCGCTGGCGGCAGGGCCTGCGGCATCTTCCTGGATGCGCCCACCGTGGCGAAGATGGAGACGACAGAGGGGTTCATCGACAGCATCCGCATCATCGAGGGTGTCGATATCGCCGTCGTTCTGAAAATGAAGGAGGAAAAGCTCTGCCGCGTCAGCATGCGCTCCAAGCGGGCGAATGTCAGTGCCCTCGCCACCCAGTTCGGGGGGGGCGGCCACGAGCATGCGGCAGGTTGCACCCTCCACATGGGCTATGAGGACGCAAAGAAGACGATTATGGAGGCCATCACCCGCGCTCTGGAGGCGCAGGCATGACGGGCTTTTTGAATCTACTGAAGCCCCCCGGCATGAGCTCCCATGATATGATTAGCGCGGCGCGCAGGATCCTCGGCGTGAAACGCATCGGCCATGCGGGGACGCTGGATCCGGCGGCAGCGGGGGTGCTTCCCGTGGCCGTGGGCCAGTCGGCCAGGCTCCTGGAGTATCTGGAGCTGGCGGACAAGTCCTATCGGGCGGAAATCCTCTTCGGTGTCACGACGGATAGCGGTGACGACACGGGGACTATCCTCGCCCGTGGGGAGGACAGCGCCCCGGAGGAGGCAGAGCTACGCGCAGCCCTCGCCTCTCTGACAGGAAAAATCCGGCAGACACCGCCGGCCCACTCCGCCGTGAAGATAAACGGCCGGAGGGCCTACGACCTGGTGCGCAGCGGGGAGAAGGTGGATATTCCCTCCCGCCGGGTGCATATAAAGGCCATGGAGCTTGTCTGCAGGAGGGAGCACTCTGCTCTCATCGACGTGGACTGCTCCAAGGGGACGTATATCAGGAGCCTCATCGAGTCCATCGGCGAGGGGCTCGGACGGTGCGCCACCATGGGCTTTCTATTGCGCACCCGGGTCGGCGACTTTCGCCTGGCGGAGGCCATGACATTGGAGGAGCTGGCGGAAAGCGGGGGAGCGGCCCTTTTGGCTCCCGAGACCATGCTCGGCCACATGAGGCGCTACGAGCTTTCCCCCAGCCGCAGGAGAGCTTTCCGAAACGGCCTCTCGACGGGGGTCAGGACTCTATCGGAGGAGGGGGACTACTGCGTCTTCTCCGAGGGAGCCTTCCTCGGCATTGGACGATTCACGCAGGCATCGGGAGAAATCACTCCCGTCAAGGTCATACAGCAGGAGGCAGGAGCATGAAGGTCTATACGAAGTGGACGGATCTTCGGGAAAGCGCATCGAACCTATCCGTTGCCCTCGGCATGTTCGACGGGGTCCATCGAGGCCACCAGAGCATCATAGGCCGGGCGGTGGAGCTGGCGGCCCAGACCGGAGGACAGAGTGCCGTCCTCACCTTTCGCAACCATCCCCTGTCTGTCTTGGCCCCGGAGTCCATGCCCCCGCAGATTGGCGATACTCGCCTGAAGGAGCTTCTCATCGAGCGCCTGGGGGTGGATATCCTCCTCTGCCTGCCCTTTACGCGGGAGCTCTCCCGGGAAAAGCCGGAGGACTTCCTCACCACCCTTCAAAAATACCTGGCACCGCGCCATGTGGTGACGGGGCCGAACTTCACCTTTGGCAGCAAGGGAAAGGGCACCCAGAGAATGCTCCTTCGCTGCGGCCGGGACTTTGGCTTTGAGGCGGAGATCTGCCCCGCCATCCAGGAGGAGGGGAGTCCCGTGAGCAGCACCCGCATCCGGCGGCTCCTGGCGGGGGGGAGACTCACGGAGGCAAATCTCTTCCTGGGCTATCCATTCACCTTCCTGGGCTTCGTCATCCATGGGGACAGGCGGGGCAGGACCCTTGGCTTTCCCACGGCAAACCTCGCCATTCCAGACGCTCGCGTCATGCTGCCGAACGGCGTCTATGCGGCGGTGGCGGTGGCAGAGGGGAGGACCTACCGGGCCCTTGCCAATATCGGCACGAATCCCACATTCCCCGGCTGCAACCACCGTCTGGAGGTCAATATCCAGGACTTTGAGGGCGACCTCTACGACAAGCTCCTGGAGGTGCGCTTCCTGGCCCAGCTCCGGGAGGAGAAAAAATTTGCCTCCGTGGAGGACCTGGTCCACCAGATGCACCGGGATAAGGAGACCGCGAAAAAATACTGGCGCTAAGCCTTTACAAGGGCAAAGCCCCTATGCTATACTACCAGAGGTGCCTCGGCTCGGATTGCGACACTCCGACGTATTCTTAGCCGCCGGCGTATCAAGAATTTCTAGGAGGAAATGAAATGCTGACACAGGAAGCAAAGCAGGAAATCATGAAGAAGTATGCCGTCCATGAGGGCGACACGGGATCCCCGGAGGTGCAGATTGCTGTCCTTACGGCCCGAATCCAGTACCTCACGGAGCATCTGAAGGAGCACAAGAAGGATCACCACTCCCGCCGTGGCCTTCTGAAGATGGTCGGCCGTCGCCGCCAGTTCCTCGCATACCTCTACAAGACGGATGTCGAGCGCTATCGCGCCATCATCAGCAAGCTCGGTCTTCGTTCCACGGTTGAGCGCTAAGTCTCTTTGCGGAAAGGCTCGGGAATATTGCAGGAGCATAAAGGACCCCGCTTGATTCCACGCATTCAGCTTGCCATCCTTTTGGCCAGTTCGTATGCTTGCCTCCCTTTAGAGGGAGGCGCCCCGCAGAGGCGGAGGGAGTCTTGATGCACGCAGTGTCCTTAAAAATTGTCCTACAGCTTAGTAGGACAATTTTTTTATGGGGGAACAAACAGGAAATTCATCCGCTCCGTCGAATATAAAACACGATATGACAAGGCGTATACAAGTGCAGAGGATTTAGGAGGCACAAATGGATAGTTTTGAGATGGAACTGGGCGGCCGGAAGCTCGTCATCGAGCATGGCAAGATGGCAAAGCAGGCCAATGGTGCCGTGCTCGTCCGCTACGGCGACACCGTGGTGCTCGTCACCGCGACCGCCTCGAAGGAGCCACGGGAGGGCATCGACTTCTTCCCGCTCACCGTGGACTACGAGGAGAAGATGTATGCCGCAGGCAAGATTCCCGGCGGCTTCATCAAGCGGGAGGGGCGCCCCTCCAGTGATGCGGTGCTCTGCGCCCGCCTCATCGATCGGCCCATCCGCCCCCTCTTCCCGAAGGGCTACCGCAACGATGTGCAGATTGTCGCCACCGTCCTCTCCGTAGAGCAGGACAATGCCCCGGAGATTGCGGCCATGATCGGTGCCTCCTGTGCCCTCTCTGTCTCCGATATCCCCTTCGAGGGACCCATCGCCGGCGTCCGGGTCGGCCGCGTGGATGATGCGTTCGTCATCAACCCCACGGAGGAGCAGAGGGAGGTCTCTACCCTGAACCTCACGGTGGCCGGCTCCCACGATGCCGTCATGATGGTGGAGGCCGGGGCAAACGAGCTCTCCGAGGACGTGATCCTCGACGCCATACTCTTCGGCCATAAGGAGATTCAGCGCCTTGTGGAGTTCCAGCAGGATATCCAGGAGAAGGTGGGCAAGGAAAAACGCATCACGAAGCTCTTCACCGTCCCCGAGAACCTGGAAAAGGCCATCGAGGAATATGCCAAGGAACGCCTCGATGCGGCCGTGCGCAATCCGGACAAGCTCTCTCGCGATGCGGATGTGGCAGATATCTCCACCGACACCATGGAGCATTTCCTGGAGACCTATCCCGAGATGGACAAGGAAATCGCCATGGCCTTCCACGACCTGGAGAAGTCCGTGGTGCGCCACATGATTACCCACGAGAAGATTCGCCCCGATGGCCGCGGCGTGGAGGAGGTCCGCCCCGTCTCCTGCGAGGTGGGGCTCCTGCCGCGCACCCATGGCTCCGGCCTCTTTACCCGCGGACAGACCCAGGTGCTCACGGTGACGACCCTTGGCCCCCTGAGCGATGAGCAGATTATCGACGGCCTGGCACCAGAGTGGTCGAAGCACTACATCCATCACTACAACTTCCCCGGCTATAGCGTAGGTGAGGCGCGTCCCATGCGCAGTCCGGGCCGCCGGGAAATCGGCCACGGGGCCCTTGCCGAAAGGGCCCTCGTCCCCGTCATCCCCTCCACGGAGGACTTCCCCTATACAATCCGCCTTGTCTCCGAGATTCTTGAGTCCAATGGCTCCAGCTCCATGGGCTCTGTCTGCGGCAGCACCCTCTCCCTCATGCAGGCGGGCGTCCCCATCAAGCGTCCCGTCTCCGGCGTGGCCATGGGCCTCGTGAAGGAGGGAGATGCCTACACCATCCTGACGGATATCCAGGGCATGGAGGATGCCCTCGGGGACATGGACTTCAAGGTGGCCGGTACGGAGAAGGGCATCACCGCCATCCAGATGGACATCAAGGTGGACGGCCTTTCCCGGGACATCCTCTCCTCCGCCCTCCAGCAGGCAAAGCGGGGCCGCGCCTTCATCCTGGGCAAGATGCTCGAGTGCATCGATAAGCCGGCCGCAGACCTCTCTCCCTACGCACCTCGCGTGGAGACCATCAAGATTAAGGTCGATAAGATTCGCGATGTCATCGGCACCGGCGGCAAGGTGGTCAAGGGCATCATCGATGCCACCGGCGTCCAGATTGACATCCATGAGGATGGCAACATCTTCATCTTCTCCACCGATGGAGAGGGCATGAAGAAGGCCAAGCAGATGATTGAGGACATTGTCCGCGAGGTGGAGGTCGGCGAGGTCTACACGGGCCGTGTCACCCGCCTGTTGAAGTTCGGTGCCTTCGTGGAGCTTCTGCCGGGCAAGGAAGGCCTCTGCCACATCTCCCAGCTGGCCAAGCATCGGGTCGAGTCCGTGGAGGACGTGGTGAAGGTGGGCGACCAGCTCCAGGTCAAGGTCATCGAGATTGACGAAAAGGGAAGGATCAACGTAAGCCACAAGGTGCTGCTCTGATTCGGAGCGCCCAGGATAGTCCCCGCTTTCACGGGCCTTGCTCGTCTGCGGAAGCAGGGGAGGAGAAGCTGCTTTCCGGAGGAAATCCTTCCGAGAGCAGCTATCTTTTTTCGTCGTGCTTGCACTAGAAGGCTGTTGGGAGGGGAGACTGCCATGTCCATACACGCTAGAGAGGGACAGGAGCAGGGCAGCTCCCTAGTGGGCATCGCCTTTGTCCTTGCCATTCTGGCGACCCTTATGGCTGTCGCCCTGCCAGCCGCCGGGAGACTCTACCGCAGCGCCCTTGTGGAGTATGAGACCCAGCGCTTCGTCAGCGAGGTCCGCTACGTGCAGCGCCTATCCCGCACCACAGAGGATCGGGATGAAAATGGTTGGATGCTTGGGGCCTCTGGTGTACCGGAGCTCCATGTGCTGGAGGCGGAGAATAGATACGTCCGTGTCTCTATCGGCGGTACAGCGGTTTTGCGCTACCACAAGGTCTATAGGCTCGCGAAGGGAGTCCGTCTGCAGCTCATCTCTGCCCAGAAAAAACAGGGCCTCCCCGTCAGCGTCCGGTTTACCTCCAATGGTCTGGTGAATCAGGAAAACTGGGAACGCCTCACCTCCTCCCAGCCGGGCTATACCTTTCATATCTTCCTGGAGGATTATCCCGAGGAGGGCTCCTATGTCATCATCGACCGGGCGGGCCGTATCCGTGTGGAGCGCACCGATTCCCCAAAGACGTAGCGGCTCTGCCCGGCCGTATTCTTTTGTATGTTTGTATGACCTTTTTAGGAGGCTGTAGCCTTGCGGCTCTATCGTATCCTTTTTGTCGCAGTTCTTTGTATTTGCTCCTGGACCGAGCTTGCTCTGGCGCGGGAGGAGCCTGTCGTCACAGCGGAGGCAGCCATCCTCATCGAGGCCACCACCGGCCGTGTCATCTGGGAGAAAAACGCGGAGGAGCACCGCTATCCCGCCAGCATGACGAAGATGATGACGGCCATCCTCTCCCTGGAGCGGCTTGGGCCGAACCGGGAAATCATGATATCGCCGGAGGCCGCCGCCACGGAGGATACGCCCCTCGGCATCAAGGCGGGGGAGCGGCTCACGGCGGAGCAGCTCACCTACGGCATGATGATGGTCTCCGACAATGGGGCCGCCGTGGCCCTCGCCGAGGAGATGGATGGCTCCGTCAAGTCCTTTGTCGAAAAGATGAATGCCAAGGCGGCGGAAATCGGCATGAAGGATACCCACTTCATGAATCCCAATGGCCTGCCGAACAAGAATCACTACTCAACCGCCCACGACATGGCCCGTCTTGCCCAGTATGCCATGGAGAACAAGCGCTTCCAGACCATGGTGGATGAGCCCTACGGTACCATCTACTGGCGTTATCCCAGGGGCCAGTATCTTGCCGTAAAGAACACGAACGAGCTCCTGGGGGTCTACGACGGTATCACCGGCATCAAGACAGGCTGGACGAACGACGCGGGTGGGTGCCTGGCTGCCTCCGCCGAGCGGAAGGGCGTGAAGCTCATCGCCGTCGTCATGCACAGCACCACGGGCAAGGATCGCTTCAGCGACGCCCGAAAGATCCTCGACTATGGCTTCGAGAACGTCAAGATGGTCCGTGGGCTTGCCGCAAAGGATGCGGGCCGCCTCGTCTACGTGGCCGGGGGAAGGTCCGGCACCACCACCGCCTACCCGGTGACGGATGTGGAATACCCATTGGTTGGGGGAGAGGACCCTTCCCACTATAGCCTGTCCTACGAGGTGCCCCGCCTGATGGCAGCTCCCATAGGAGATGCGCCGGTGGGGAAGCTCATCATCCATTACGACGGCAAGCCTATCGGCGCCATCGACATGAAGGCGGAGAAGGTAGATAAGGGCTTCAGTTTCGGATCGCTCCTAGTGAGCATATTCGGCTGGATGCTTTGATTCGGCAAATTCAACGCTTTCTTCAGGAAAATGCCCTGCTTTCCGAGTAGAATCAGGGTGTCCGATAAAATGTGCGGGCCCTTTCCCGCAGCTATGTTAGGAGAGAAGAATGGATATTACCCTCATAGAGCTTGTAAAGACAATCATACTCGGCATCGTCGAGGGCCTGACGGAGTGGCTTCCCGTCTCCTCCACAGGCCACATGATCCTCGTGGATGAGTTCATAAAGCTCGATGTATCGAAGTCCTTCATGGACATGTTCCTGGTGGTCATCCAGCTGGGAGCCATCCTGGCTGTCGTCTGGCTGAGCTTCGAAAAGCTCAATCCCTGGTCGAGCCGGAAATCCCCCACTGAAAAACGCGCCACCTACTCTCTCTGGGCAAAGGTCATCGTGGCCTGCCTGCCCGCCGCCGTCATCGGCCTTGCCTTCAACAAATACATGGAGGAGCACTTCATGACAGCTCCCGTGGTGGCCACGACCCTTATCTTCTACGGCATCCTCTTCATCGTCGTAGAGAACTACAACAAGCATAGGAAGCCTAGGGTTACGGATATCGATACCCTCGACTATAAGACGGCCCTCATCATCGGCATTTTCCAGGTGCTCTCCCTGGTGCCCGGTACCAGCCGCAGCGGTGCCACCATCCTGGGTGGCATCCTCTTCGGCGCCAGCCGCACCGTGGCGGCGGAATTCACCTTCTTCCTGGCCATCCCCGTCATGTTCGGCGCCAGCGCCCTGAAGATGGTGAAGTTCGGCCTCCACTACACGGGGGCGGAAATCATCATCATGCTGGTGGGCATGGTGACCGCCTTCATCGTCTCCGTGCTTTCCATCAAGTTCCTCATGCGCTACATCAAGACGAACGATTTCAAGGCCTTCGGCTGGTACCGCATCGTACTTGGCATCCTCGTCCTCGTCTATCTCTTTGCCGTCGGCGATCCCACGGCGGATAATTGAGGCCCGCCATGAAGATTATCGCAGGCCTCGGCAATCCCGGGGGAGAATACGCCGCCACGAAGCACAATGTGGGCTTTATGCTCATCGATGCCCTGGCGGATAGGCTGGGGACAGAAAACTGGAAGAAGGACTTTGAGGCGGAAATCGCCGAGGCCCGTATCGGCACAGAGAAGGTGCTCCTCGTGAAGCCCCAGACCTACATGAACGACAGCGGCAGGAGCCTGGGCCCGCTTCTCTCCTACTATAAGCTGGCCCCGGAGGACCTCATCGTGGCCCACGACGACATGGACATTCCCGCCGGCACCATCCGTATCCGGCGAAAGGGGAGCTCCGGCGGCCACAATGGCATCAAGTCCATCCTTGCCCACGTGGGAGATGAGAACTTCCCCCGGATCCGCATCGGCATCGGACGGCCCCCCGCCGGCTGGACCGTCATCCATCACGTCCTGGCTCCCTTCAGCGAGGAGGACGCAAAGAAAATCGGCGAAGCCATTGACTACCTGCTGCCCGCCGTGGAAGCCATCGTGACAGAGGACATCGACTACGCCATGAACAGGTACAATCCCAAGAAGGCAAAGAAAAAGAAGGAGGAGGGGGAGACGAATGGATAAGATTACAGCCGTCTACGCCGACGAGGAGGGGAGTATCCTCGACGCGCCGCTCCTCGGCATGGGGCGCATCGGCGCGGAAAATCGTCTCCTCACCCCCGAGGACCTCATCCCACTGCCGGAGAGTGCCGACCTCTTTCTTATGCCGGATAGAAAAGCAATCGGCCAGACGAAGGAGGGGGAGGTGCTCCCCATCGGCGGCCTGGCCGTGGCGGCCATTCTCCCCGCCGGCTATACGCGCACCCATCTCCCCGCCTATGAGGCGGAGGAGGGGGCGGAGGAGTTGCCCCTCTACGGCTACACCGCCGTTGTGCTCTACCGGGACGAGCTCTGCTGCACCGCCATCTACACGGACGAAAATGAGAAGTGGGACCCGGCCAACTACAACACACACGAGCTGAAGAAGCTGGTGAAGCGCACGAAGAAGGATCTCCCCGGCAACCGTATTGTGGAGCAGGTGGCAAACTGCTCTCTCGAGTGGCACTGCCTTACGGCAGAAAATCTCTTCTACCGCCGCTGGGAGTGTGGCGTCCCCACGTCGCCCGTCTGCAATGCCCGCTGCTTTGGCTGCATCTCCCTCCAGGAGTCCGAGTGCTGCCCGTCTCCCCAGGAGCGCATCACCTTCGCCCCCACGCCGGAGGAAATCGCCGATGTCTGCACCTACCACCTCTCCGTGGCCCCCGACGGCATCGCAAGCTTCGGCCAGGGTTGCGAGGGCGAGCCTAGCCTCGCCGCCGACCGGATAGCCGAGGCCATCCAGATGACGCGGGCTCGGACAAAAAAGGGCCAGCTCAATATGAACAGCAACGCCGGCTACACCGAGGGCGTCAAGAAAATCATCGACGCCGGCCTCGATACCATCCGGGTCTCCATCATCAGCGCCAGAGAGGAGAGCTACGACACCTACTACCGGGCCAGCTACAAGCTGGAGGATGTGAAGAACTCCATCCGCTATGCCCTGGACAAAGGCCTCTACGTTTCTCTGAACCTCCTCTACTTCCCCGGCTTCAACGACCGGGAGGAGGAGCTAAAGGCCTGGAAAGACTTCTTCCGGGAGCTCCCCGTCCAGATGGTGCAGCTGCGGAATCTGAACCTGGATCCCGATGCCTTCCTGGCCATCATGCCAAAGCAGGAGGGCAAAATGCTGGGCACCCGCAGATTCATAGCGACCCTGGAAAGGGATTTCCCCCACATGACCATCGGCAGCTTTAGCCATTACGTGGAAGATTAAAGAAATGAGGGCCGCTGTACGTCATACGACGTATCATCCGCCTGGATACCCTGGAGCTCGCCAAGGAAGGCAAGCTCACGGAGGGGCTTCATCAGGCATTTTTTGAAAACCCATGAAAAACAGGGCAGAGCAATCTGCCCTGTTTTTCATGAAGCCTTGCTATCCTGGATGGGAGGAGGGATTCTATGACGCTCTTGCAGCTGAAATATGTGGTGACGGTGGCGGAGGCGGGGACGATAAGCGGGGCGGCGAAGCGGCTTTTTATTGCGCAGCCCAGTCTGACGGCGGCCATAAAGGAGCT
Organism: uncultured Mitsuokella sp.; assembly: GCA_945873115.1. Taxonomy (GTDB): domain Bacteria; phylum Bacillota; class Negativicutes; order Selenomonadales; family Selenomonadaceae; genus AWVT01. The sequence continues at coordinate 24,426 of CAMCBT010000003.1, read as the reverse complement.
GGAAAAGGAGCTCGGCATCGTGCTCTTTACCCGGACGAACAAGGGAATCCTGGTGTCGCCGGAGGGGGAGGAGTTCCTAGGCTATGCCCGGCAGGTGATGGAGCAGACCCGGCTCATCGAGGAGCGGTACTTCGGGGCGGCGCCTGTGCGCCATGCCTTCTGCGTCTCCACCCAGCATTACTCCTTTGCGGTGGAGGCCTTCGTGGCTCTATTGCAGGAGCAGGGCGGGGATGCCTATGACTTTCGCATCCGGGAGACGAAGACCTATGAGATATTGGAGGATGTGGCCCACCTACGAAGCGAGGTAGGGGTGTTCTATCTGAATCCCTTCAATGAGACGGTCATAAAGAAGGCCCTTCGGGAGCGGGAGCTTTCCTTCTATCCCCTCTTCCGGGCCCGGCCCCATGTCTTCGTGGGAAAGGAAAATCCCCTGGCGAAAAAGGATTTTGTGGAGCTAGCAGATCTCTTGCCCTATCCACGGCTTTCCTACGAGCAGGGGGAGCACAATTCCTTTTACTTTTCCGAGGAGATACTCAGCACCCTCGACGCGCCGAAGAACATCATGGTGAGCGACAGGGCGACCCTCTTCAATCTCCTCATCGGTCTCAATGGCTACACGATTTCCTCCGGCGTCATCAGCGAGGACCTCAATGGGCCGAATATCCGCGCGGTGCCTCTTCAGGTGGAGGACTATATGGATATCGGCTATATCCTCCAAAAGAGAATTGTCCCGAGCCGCCTTGCAGAGGCCTATATCGAGTCGCTCAAGCGATATGCCATCGCCCGCAGCTGATTTGGTATAGTCTGTGCCTATAGTCAAGAGATATTTTCCCATATTTTACAGAGCAGCCTGCCTTTGCTAGAATAAACCCATCAACAGAAAACATATCATTCCACCTAAAGAAAAAGGAGATAGAAAATATGGCACAGGCAAGAAAAGCACGGGCACCCTTTCGTTATGATATCGTCGGCAGCTTCCTCCGGCCGGAAGCCTTAAAGGAGAAGCGGGAGGCCTTTGCCCGCGGGTCAATCACGGCCGAGGCTCTTAAGGCCGAGGAGGACAAGGCCATCCGCGTCCTGGTGGCGAAGCAGAAGGAGGTGGGCCTCCACGCCGTGACGGACGGGGAGCTTCGCCGCCGCTACTGGCACCTGGACTTCCTGGCGGCCCTTGATGGCATCGAGGAGGTAAAGGCGGAGAAGTGGTCGGTGGCCTTCAAGGGAGCCCAGCCGAAGGCAGCCACCATCCAGATTGCGGGGGACATCGGCTTCCCCGCAGATCATCCCTTCCTCGCGCATTTCCGCTTCCTGAAGGAGGTGGCGGGGGACACGCTTGCGAAGCTCACGATTCCCTCTCCCTCCATGCTGCACCTCATCACCTGCGTCCGGGCGGAGAGCTATACTCCCATCCCCCAGTACCAGGACGAGGCGGCTCTCTATCACGCCATTGCACAGGCCTACAAAAAGGCTATTCGCGCCTTTTACGAGGCCGGCTGCCGCTATCTCCAGCTGGATGACACCTCTTGGGGCGAGTTCTGCGACGCGGGGAAGCGGGCAGCTTATGAAAAACGCGGTTTTGACCTGGATGCCATCGGCCGCCGCTATGTGGAGGTCATCAACGAGGCCCTGGAGGACAAGCCGGAGGATCTCGTGGTGACCATGCACATCTGCCGGGGTAATTTCCGCTCCACCTGGTTCTCCTCCGGCGGCTATGACCCCATCGCCCCCATTCTCTTCCCCCATGCGCGGGTGGATGGCTTCTTCCTGGAGTACGACTCGGATCGCTCCGGTGACTTCACGCCGCTGAAGCACATCAAGAACCAGACGGTGGTTCTGGGCCTCGTGACCTCGAAGACGCCGGAACTGGAGAAGGAGGCGGATGTCATCCGCCGCATTGAGGAGGCGGAGGCCTACGTGCCGAAGGAGCAGCTGGCCCTCAGCCCCCAGTGCGGCTTTTCCTCCACGGAGGAGGGCAATATCCTGACGGAGGAGGAGCAGTGGGAAAAGATCCGCCTCATTCGCCGCATTGCCGAGTCCGTCTGGGCGGATGCCTGAGCCCCCGGACCTCGTTCCAGAAAATCCTCTTTCTGCCCGTTCTTTCTGCGGAGGAAAGAGGATTTTTTGATTTTTCGGCGAAATGCAAGAAAGAAGATAACCTATGCCTTTTTGTCATCCCATATAAGGAGGGGCTTTATGACATCGGAAGAGTTTGCAAAGCAGGCGGCGGCCCGGGGCATCAGCCAGCCCGCCATCGAGAAGCAGATTGCTGTCTATAAGAAATTCATGGCGCTGGGGCTGAAGCCCACGTCCTTCGAGGATATTCTGGCCGCCCACGACAAGGGCTCCTGCCTGGAGGCCTTCGAGTCGGCGCTGGGCCACTGAGGCAGCTATGGGAGCGGGGGCGGTCTTGGCGGAGCTGAATGAGCAGCAGCGTCTCGCCGCGACGGACTATAAGGACCACATCCTCCTTTTGGCACCGGCGGGCACGGGCAAGACGAATACCCTGGCCTGCCGCATCGCGCTGCTCCTCGCGGAGGGGCGGGTGAAGCCGGAGGAAATCCTCTGCCTGACTTTCACGAACAAGGCCTGTCGGGAGATGGAGGCCCGCATCCTGCTCCGGGCAGGGGAGCAGGCAAAGCATGTGGTGGTCAGAACCTTCCATGCCTTCTGCTATGACCTCATCAAGGCGGAGGCGAAGCGCCACAGCGATCTCTTTGCGGACTTCACCATCTTCGATGAGTCGGACAGCCGGGAGGTGCTGGGAGAGCTCCTGGGGGAGGCCTGGCCTCTCCCGGCCGTCTATGCCCTCGTCATGCAGCTGAAGGAAGCCCGGGCAGAGTATGGGGAGTACGGAGAGGGGAAGCCGGAGGAGGCCCAGGTGGTCTATGCCTCCGTCCTCCAAAGGCTTCTGGCAAAAAAGGAGCAGGCGGTGCAGGCTCTGGCCTCCGATGGGAGCTATGGCTTCAGCCGCCCCCTCTATGAGGGCTGGCTCTCCTGGGGGCCCCGGGTCGCGGCCCAGTACGATGGGCGCCTGAGGGAAATGCACGCCCTGGACTTCACGGATCTCATCGTGGAGGCGGACAGGCTGCTGGCGAATCCTGCCGTAGCCATCCGGTGGACCCGTCGCTTTTCCTACATCCATATCGATGAGGTTCAGGACACGAGCCTTCTGGAGTATCACATTCTCTCACGCATTTTTGGCACGAGCCGCATTCTGCTGGCGGGAGATTTCTTCCAGACCATATACGAGTGGCGAGGATCCAGCCCGGAGCGCATCCTGGAGGCCTTCGAAAAGACCCACAGGCCGAAGCGCATCGCCCTTCGGGAGAATTATCGATCTACCACAAAGCTCCTGCAGGCTTCCTTTGCTTGCCTCTCGAAGCTCTTTCCCGACCGGGTGCGCTCCATCTATCCCGATGGACTTAGGTCCATGAGCCGGGAAGTGGGAAAAAATATCGTGCTTCGCGGTGCGTCGGATATCGCCGACGAGGCCCAGTGGATTTACTATAAAATCCAGCAGCTGGGCACCAGGGAGTACTCCCGCATCTGTGTGCTGACCCGGAGCAATTATTACAACAGGCAGCTCACCTCCTACTTCCGGGGGCTTTCCCTGCGGGTGCCGGTGGCAGAGCGCATCCCCTTTCTCCTGGCGGAGGAGCAGAAGTTCTACCGGCGGCAGGAGGTGAAGGATGTGCTGGCCGTCCTGAAGCTCCTGGAGAACCGACACGATGGGGCGAGCTTTATCCGCCTCGTGAACCGCTTCGGAGAAGGCATCGGCCCCGCGGCCATCCAGAGGATTTCCTCCAAGCCCTACCGGCGGGCGGGGGTGCGCATCACGGACTTTGCCGACCGGGAGACGCTTGTGAGCGGCGACCCCTTCGCCGGGCTCCTGGAGGCGCTGGACGAAGGGAATGTGGTGGTCTTTGATGTGGAGTCCACGGGGGTGGATATCACCCGGGATGAAATCATCCAGATTGCAGGCATCCGGGTGGACTGGGAGGGAAAGGTCCTCGCCACCTTCAACCGGGTGCTGCGGCCTGCCCGGTCTGTGGGGGATAGCGTGCGGGTTCACCACATGACGGACGACTGGCTCGCTGCCCACGGGGAGAAGGCGTGGGAGGTGCTGAAGGCTTTCTGCGCCTTTGCCGAAGGCAGCGTCATCGTGGGGCACAATGTCACCTATGACCTGGGCATTCTCGCGAGTCACTTGAATCGGCTGGGGCTTCCCCAGCTTCGCTACCCCCGGTATTACGATACCCTCGATATCTTTCGTCGGTTTTATCCGAATCTTCCCAATCATCAGCTGGAATACCTCGGAAAGTTCTGCGAGACGGAGAACCGATCCAGCCACGATGCCCTGGACGATATCCGGGCCACGGCGGACATTTTGCACTTTGCGGTGGAGAAGAACATCCTCCCCCGGGCGGAGGAGCGTCGGGGCTTTATCCGGGAGTGGTCGGCGAAATTTTCGCCCCTGGCGGAAAGGCTGGAGAGCCTCCGGGCAGAGGCCACGACGCTCAGGCCCCATCAGCTCATCGCAAAAATCGTGGTGGACTTGGGCATCGATGCCTACTACCACAAGCAGCGGGAGGAGCAGAGGGTGGAGAACCTTCGGAGCCTCTACGTGCAGGCCCAGGAGCTGGATGATGTGAGCATCTCGGCCCAGGACAGCCTCACGCGCTTTCTCCAGTACACGGCCCTGTCGAATACGGAGCTCGACACCTCCAGCCGGCGGCAGGAGATTCCCATCATCACCATCCACCAGGCGAAGGGGGCGGAGTTTGACTACGTCTTTCTGGCGGGACTTCAGGAGGGGACCTTTCCCTCCTTTCGGTCCAGCGAGGGGCGGCGCCTGGCAGAGGAGAAGCGTCTCTTCTATGTGGCCATCACTCGGCCCCGCAGGGAACTGTACCTCTCCTGGAGCCAGACGAGCTATGGGCGAGAGCAGACCATGAGCCGGCTTATTTCTTCCATCCCGAAGGAATATATCACGAATGAGAAATGAGGAGAAATATCATGAAAAAAATTCGCAAGGCTGTCATCCCCGCCGCAGGCTATGGGACCCGCTTCCTCCCGGCTACGAAGGCCACGCCGAAGGAGATGCTCCCGATCGTGGACACGCCCACCATCCAGTTCATCGTGGAGGAGGCACTAAATAGCGGCATCGAGGATATCCTCATCGTCAGCGGCCACGGGAAAAGGGCCATCGAGGATCACTTCGACTCGGCCCCCACGCTGGAGGCGGAGCTTCGGAAGAAGGGAAAGCTCGACCTTCTCGCCATGGTGGAGGAGACGGCAAACATCCGCATCCACTACATCCGCCAGCGGTATATGCGGGGCCTGGGAGATGCCATCCTCTGCGCCAAGGCCTTTATGGGGGATGAGCCCTTCGCTGTGCTCCTGGGCGACGATGTGGTCTACAATCCGAAGAAGCCGGCGCTTCAGCAGCTCATCGACGTCTATGAAAAAACGGGCAGCAGCGTGCTGGGCTGCCAGATGGTGGCAGAGGATCAGGTATCCTCTTATGGCATCGTGGCGGGAGAGTCCGTGGGCGAGCGGCTCGTGCGGGTCACGGATATGGTGGAAAAGCCGGCGAAGGAGGAGGCCCCGAGTCGCCTGGCTGTGCTGGGCCGCTACGTCATCACCCCGGAGATATTCGAGCTTCTGGAGCAGACGAAGCCTGGAAAGGGCGGGGAAATCCAGCTGACGGACGCTCTGAAGATGTTGGCGATGAAGCAGTTCATCTATGCCTACGACTTCGAGGGGCGCCGCTACGACCTGGGGGACAAGCTGGGCTTTTTGCAGGCGACCATAGAGTTCGCCCTGCGTCGGGAGGATATCGGCGCAGCCTTTCGTACCTATATCAAGGAGATTGCCCATCAGATTTAAGGAGGGAGCGGCGTGAAGAAGCGGCAGAAGGCGAATCTGGCCCTGGCCGTCAGTGCGCTGGGGTTTCTCGGCACGTCCTCGGCGGCAGGCTTTCTGGGCGGGATGCTGCACCACGGCTTCCTCGCCGCCACCATCGGCGGCCTGGCCGACTGGTTCGCTGTGACAGCCCTTTTCCGGAAGCCTCTTGGCATCTCCTACCGGACGGATATCCTCCGGCGCAATAGGGGGCGTCTCACAGAGGCCATCGTCGCCTTCACCAGCGAGGATCTTCTGAGCACGGAGAACATCATGGAGATTATCCGCTCCCAGGATACGGCGGGACTTCTCGTCAGCTACCTGGAGCATCGGGGCGGCCGGGAGGAGGTCATCGCCGTGGTACGGGCCTCGATGCTTCGGGTGGTCTCCGATATGGATAGTGCCCTCATCGCCCGGGAGCTCTCGCCGGCCCTTCGGGAGGGGATCTCAGCTCTCGCCCTGCAGAATCTTGCCCAGAGCATGTGCCGTATCCTCACGGAGGAGGCCCACTCCCGTAGGATTCTTAGGAGCCTCTTCCTCTTTCTGCGGGAGGGCCTCAACAGCCCCCAGGCACAGAAGCTTCTCCTGGAGAATATCCGGGCCTTCCGAAAGGCCTACGAGGGGGACTCCTTTGGCAGGGCCTTTGCTCTCTCCTTAGCGGGAATCGATGACTCGGAGCTCCTCCATCTCTTCAATGACCGGATGCAAAGGACGCTGGAGGCACTCCTGGGGGAGAAGGGGGAGGACTACGTCCGGGCGAAGGTGGGGCTGGAGGCGCTTCTCACGGGGCTGTCCCGGGAGGAGGCCTTCCGGGCGGCCATGCGCCGCTGGGCCGCCCAGCTGGTAGCTAGGGTGGATATCGAGGGACTCCTCGTCTACTGGCTGGAGCACAGCGTCAAGGCGGAAAAACCCTTTTGGCTCGAGCCCTTTGAGGCGTTCCTGGGGAGACAAATCGATGCCTTCTGCGCCTCCGAAGCTCTGCAGAGGCGACTGGATACGGCACTGAAGGACTTCCTGGAGCAGGAGCTTCGCAAGCACCATGAATCCATAGAGGGAATCATCCGGGAGCGGCTGGCGGAGTTTTCCGATGAGAATCTCATCCACTTCGTGGAGTCCCGGGTGGAGGAGGACCTCCAGATGATTCGCATCAATGGTGCCGTCGTGGGTTCTCTCGTGGGCATGGGGCTCTATCTTCTTGTGAGGCTTGTGGAAGGGATGTGGGGCGCATGAAAGAGTGGAATCGGGCCGACGGGACGCTCCTTCTCGCCTTCCTGGCCTTCCTCCTGGCCCTTGCAATCCACCTTCATGCCCCCCACGCCCTTTGGGCAGACGGCTTGCTCTTCGCCGCCGAGGGGGCGCTCGTGGGCGGCGTGGCCGACTGGTTTGCGGTGACGGCCCTTTTCCGGAAGCCCCTGGGCTTTCCCTATCATACGGCGATTCTCCCGAGGCGGCGCCTGGCCTTTATCAATGCCTCCATCCGCATGGTGCAGAAGGAGATTTTCTCCCGCCGCAAGATTTTCCACCATCTGGAGCGGATCCACTTCCTCCCCATGCTCCTGGGCTGGCTGGAGAAGGAGGAGACGAGGAGCCGCCTGACCCAGGGTGCCCGCAGGTATATCGAGCACCACGTGCTCTCGGAGCACTCTGCCCTCGATGCGGGGGCTATGGCACAGAACATCCGCAGGACGCTCCTGAAGCTGCCGCCGGAGCAATTCTTCGTCGCCCTCGGGGGCTGGCTCCAGCGAAGCGGTCGGGACAAGGTCCTCCTGGCGGCCCTTGCCACCGCCTTCCGGGAGCGGGTGGAGACCCCCGCCATGCATAAGGCCATCGAGGCCTGGCTCACGAAGTATGAGGAGGAGCGCACAGAAAGCGACGGGGCCTGGCTCCTGAACTGGATTGCGAAGGCGACGAACATCGTCAATATGGAGGAGGCGGCCGCGCTGCTGCAAAAGCAGCTCGTAAGCCTCCTGAAGCGGCTCGCCGAGGAGGACTCGCCTCTCCAGCAGGAGGTGCTGGCCATCTTCTACGAGCGGGCGCGGACCCTTGGGGAGGACGCTGCCTTTTCGGGGCTGGTGCAGGAGCTCTACGAAAATCTCGTGGCGGACCTGCCCCTGGAAAAGGCTCTGCAGGAGGCCTGGAGCATCCTTCGGTCTCGCCTTTCGGAGCAACCCGGGGGCGGGGAGTTGGACGCGGCGCTTCCCATGCTTCGTAGCCGCCTGACGGAAATATTGGAGCAGGAGTATGCCCGCGCTCTCGTGCTCCTGAAGGAGGATGAGGCTCTTAGGGGGCGGGTGGGCCATTTCCTCTATGAGCTTATCGCCCGGTCGGCCCTCCACGCCCAGACTCTCATCGGCATCATCGTGGAGCGAGTCCTCTCCCGCCTGACGGATGCGGAGCTCAACCGTCTCGTCTATGACAAGGTGGCACCGGACCTCATCTGGATTCGTATCAACGGCGTCCTGCTGGGGACGATTATTGCCTGCCTTGTCTTCGCTCTATCACATATCTTTTCCTATTGAGCCCTTTTCTTATTTGTAACCGGGTAACGGACGGAGACGGCAGAAGTCCTTATAATGGGGCCATACCAAGCGAAAGGACGGATGCGTATGGATAAGAAAAGGATACAGAAGGACGTGGTCATCGTCGGTGCCGGGATGGCGGGCCTCACCGCTGCCATCTACGCCGGCCGGGCAAACCGCAAGGTGCTCGTCCTGGAAAACAGCCTTGTAGGCGGCCAGATTGCCAACACTGCGGGCATCGAGAATTATCCGGGCTTTCTGAGTGTGGCAGGCGGCGACCTCATGGGGGTCGTCCAGCAGCAGGCGGAAAAGTACGGAGCTACCGTGGATGAGTTCGACAATATCGAGCGCCTGGAGCTCACCTCTCAGCCGAAGCTGGTGGAGACAGAGTCCGCCATCTATGAGGCAAAGGCCGTCATCCTGGCCTCCGGCATGAACCGCAGGAAGCTGCCGCTCCCAGAGGCGCCCCGCTACGACGACAAGGGCATCCACTACTGCGAGCTCTGCGACGGCCACCTCTATCAGAATAAGATTATCGCCGTGGCCGGTGGCGGCAATGCGGCCATCGATGCGGCCTACTACCTGACGAAGTATGCCAAGAAGCTCTATGTCATCCATCGCTCCCAGCTTCGCGCCGACAAGACAAGCGTCGATAGGCTCCTGGAAAAGCCGAATGTGGAAATCCTCCTGGAGACGGACATCGTAGGCCTCGAGGGAGAAGGCCACCTAGAGCGCGTCCGGATTCACGACAAGGCGACGGGGGAGGACAGGACGATTCCCGTGGACGGCATCTTCGTCAATATCGGCGTCATTCCCAATACGGAGCTTTTCAAGAATCAGATTACCCTGGGTCCCACGGGCCGTATCGAGAGCGGCGAAGACTGCCGCACGAATATCCCCGGCGTCTTTGCAGCAGGGGATATCCGGGAAAAGGAGATTCGCCAGCTCACGACGGCGGCCTCGGACGGCACGACGGCAGGCATCCACGCCGACGAGTTCATACAGAGCCTATCACGTAAGGAGAGTGTTTGATATGGTAAAGGTTTATTCCATCACCCAGTGCCCCTGGTGCGACAAGGTCAAGAAGTATCTGAAATCCAAGGGCGTGGAGTACGAGGAGCACAATATCGAGAACAGCGAGGAGGACCTTGCGGAGTGCAAGCGCATCTCCGGCGACACCATCGTCCCCGTCACAACGGTGAACGGCAAGGACTATGTGGTGAGCTTCGACAAAGCAAAGCTTGACGCACTCCTTGGTCTGTGAGACAATAGAATACAGAAAAGCGCGAGGAATGGAGGCACTGCTATGAAGACATCACGTATTGTTCTCATAGCAGTGCTTTGCTATGTTCTTTTGATAGCAGGGGGCCTCGGGGCGTATTTCCTGCTGAAGGGGGAGAAAAGCGTCCAGGAGGCCCGGGAGAGCGTAAAGGCAGCGCAGTCCCTGCAGGAGGAAAAGCCGGCGGCCCCAGAGACGATGCCCAAGGAGACGGAAGAGGAGCGGCAGAAAAAGGCGGCAGCCACGGCTCGGGAAAACCGCATCGAGGAGCTGAAGAGCCACATGCAGGAGCGGCAGAAGGGGGACATGACCTACTATACCTTTGGCTACTCCGATAAGCCCGCCCCCGGTGTATATCTGCGCCCCTTCATCATCGAGACGGGCAGCGGGGTGCTCCTGAAGCACGACGTATACTACTACTATACTATCAATGACCCCGCTGGAACCAACTGGATTTTCGGCGACCATCTCGATATCACGGCGGACGGCGTGACGGAGACGGAGGCCTTCGACCCGGAAAAGCTCCATAAATTCATGGCGGTCAATGCCGAGTCCCTCTCGGAAAACTACGTGCTGACGGCAGACAAGACCATCGTAGCCCTGCTGAAGCGGGCAGGAAATGCCAAAAAAGCGAACATCCGCTACTACAAGCGGGGGGAGAAGGAGCGCTACCACACGCTCACGGCCGAGGAAAAGAAGCGGATCCGGGAGACGGTGGAGCTCTATGAACTCATGAAGGCGGAGGAGGACATGTGAGGCAGGGCATTTAGCCCTGTTTTTCTTTATTTCTTGCGAAATTCTTACGCAAAAATTTTCCGCCACAACATATGGACAAAAGAGGAAAGGAGTGCTATCCTATTTAGCAATATATTCGGAAACGGATTGGTACGTATTTCAGAAAGAAGGGGTTTCGTTGGCTTACTATTTCAAAGAACCATCGCATACGTTTGGTGAATATCTTCTTGTCCCGGGATATTCCTCGGATCAGTGCATCCCGAGCAACGTGTCGCTCCTGACGCCGCTTGTCAAGTACAGGAAGGGCGAGGCGCCGAAGATTTCCATGAACATCCCCATGACCTCGGCCATCATGCAGGCGGTGTCAAACGACACCATGGCCATTGCCCTTGCCAAGGAGGGCGGCATCTCCTTCATCTATGGCTCCCAGAGTGCGGAGGCCGAGGCGGAGATGGTGTCGAGGGTCAAGAACTACAAGTCCGGCTTTGTCAGCAGTGACTCGAACATCAAGCCCACGACGACCCTGGGGGAAATCCTGGAGCTCTTGAAGCATACGGGCCACTCCACCATGGCTGTCACCGAGGACGGTACGCCGAATGGCAAGCTCCTGGGCATCGTCACGAGCCGCGACTACCGCATTTCCCGCATGGGCCTCGACACCCAGGCGGGGACCTTCATGACCCCCTTCGAGAAGCTCATCCATGCGGACGCAGAGACCACGACGCTCCCCATGGCAAATGACCTTATCTGGGAGCACAAGCTCAACATGTTGCCCCTCATCGACAAGAATCAGCGCCTCCGCTACATGGTCTTCCGTAAGGATTATACGGACAACAAGGAAAATGCCCTGGAGCTCATCGACGACAAGAAGCGCTATATCGTGGGCGCGGGCATCAACACCCGCGACTACGCCGAGCGCGTGCCCCTTCTCCTGGACGCGGGCGCAGACGTGCTCTGCATCGACTCCTCGGAGGGCTTCTCCGAGTGGCAGCGCATCACGCTGAAGTACATCCATGAGCACTTCGGTGAGGATGTGAAGGTCGGCGCCGGCAATGTTGTGGACGCGGAGGGCTTCCGCTTCCTGGCAGAGGCTGGGGCGGACTTCATAAAGGTGGGCATCGGCGGCGGCTCCATCTGCATCACCCGGGAGACGAAGGGCATCGGCCGCGGCCAAGCCACGGCCCTCATCGATGTCTGCGCCGAGCGGGATCGCTACTATCAGGAGACGGGTATCTACATCCCTGTCTGCTCCGACGGCGGCATCGTCCATGACTACCACATGACATTGGCACTTGCCATGGGGGCGGATTTCCTCATGCTGGGCCGCTACTTCTCCCGCTTCGACGAGAGTCCCACGGACAAGGTCAAGGTCAACGGCACCTACTACAAGGAGTACTGGGGCGAGGGCTCGAACCGGGCCCGCAACTGGCAGCGCTACGATCTGGGCGGCGCCCGGAAGCTTTCCTTCGAGGAGGGCGTGGATTCCTACGTGCCCTACGCTGGCCCCCTGAAGGACAACATGAATACGACCCTGGCAAAGATTCGCTCCACCATGTGCAACTGTGGCGCCCTGACCTTGCCGGAGCTCCGGGAGAAGGCTCGTCTGACCCTGGTGTCCTCCACCAGCATCGTGGAGGGCGGATCCCACGACGTCATTTTGAAGGACAAGTTCGGCCGCGACTAAGCGTGTCGATTGCTTTACGGATTCGAGAAGGCTGTAGCTTTATGCTACGGCCTTTTCTCATTGTCTTTTCACGCGCACAGGGTAGGATAGAGAAAACTAGGGAGGGATTTTGATGCGCGTACTATTAGCAGAGGACGACAAGCGCCTCGGGAAGCTTATCAAATATATGCTGGAGCAGAATGACATCCAGGTGGAGTGGGTGACGAATGGCAGCGATATCTATGAGTATGCCATGTATACGGACTACGATATCTTGATTCTCGACTGGATGATGCCGGGAGAGACGGGGGTCGAGGCCTGCAGCCGACTGCGGAAGGAGGGCTATGAGAAGGCCATCCTCATGCTGACGGCCCGGGACTCGGTGGAGGATCGGGTGACGGGCCTCGACGCCGGGGCCGATGACTACCTCGTGAAGCCCTTTGAGTTTGCGGAGCTCCTGGCCCGCCTCCGGGCCCTTGGCCGTCGCAGCACCCAGAAAATCCAGCAGGATATCGTGGAGGTGGGGGCCTTCAGCCTGAACCGCACGGCAAAGGTGCTGAAGCGAGGAGATCAGGTCATCCAGCTCTCCCCGAGGGAGTTCCAGATTTTTGACCTCCTGGCACAGAATATGGGCATCGTGGTGCCCCGGGATATCATCCTCGACCGCATCTGGGGCCTGGAGTCGGACGTGAGCTCCAATAACATCGATTCCTACATGAAGATTCTCCGCAAGAAGCTGGATCTCGGCGATGGGGGGACGGTCATCAAGACGGTGCGCGGTGTCGGCTACAAGCTGGAGGCCGAGGGCTGAGCATGGCGAAAAACCTTTTCGGCAACAGCCGGCGCCAGCTGACCCTCATTTGCTCGGGGGTCATGGTGGCCTTTCTGGCTGTGTTCATCTTCGTCGTCCATGAGACCATGGAGTGGTCCATCACCAGCGAGCAGGCCCGGGAGCTCATCGACACGGCGGGCAGCATCTCCGATGCCCAGTCCTACCTGAACCAGCACCCGGGGACCCTCACGGATGATACCCTCATGTACAAGAGCACGAACGACCGCCTGTTCTTCTACGTATTCGACGATGACGGCCGCCTTTTGAACTTTGCCCGGGCCTCCTTCCGCATTGAGCCCTTCATCCTGGACATCGTCCAGAAGTGGAGCCTCCGGGATCAGGAGGTCTCCGTATTCACGAAGCTCAATGAGAATGGGGCCAGCACCCGCATCATGATGACGGCCCAGCGGGTGAAGACCTCGGCGGGGGAGCCCACCCAGATGGTGTACGTGGGCAAGGACGTCACCACCATGTACAATGGGCTGGAGAAATCCACCTATGCCCTCATTATCCTGGGCTTCCTCGCCATGATTATCGCCACGGTCATCGGCCACATCCTCTCCGGCCGGGCCATGGTGCCCCTCAAGGAGGCTTACGAGAAGCAGCGCCAGTTCGCCGCCGATGCCTCCCATGAGCTGCGCACGCCCCTGGCCGTCGTCATGGCTTCGGCAGAGCTCCTTCGGAACGACAAGTCCATCACCTCCCCCTTCCTCCAGCAGGTCATCGACGATGTCCACGACGAGGTCAAGAAGATGACGAAGCTGGTGGGGGACCTCCTCATCGTGGCGCGCAGCGACAACAAGGCCCTGAAGCTGAAGCCTGCGAAAATCGACCTGGCTGCCATCATCCAGCAGACGGCCCGCCTCATCTCCCCCCTGGCAGAGCAGAAGAACATCACAGTCACTTGCGAGGAGACGAAGAAGACGGAAATCCAGGCGGACGAGCAGAAAATCCGCCAGCTTGTGCTCATCCTCGTGGACAATGCGGTGAAGTACACGCCAGAGGGCGGGAAGGTTAGCGTATTCTTCAAGGCCGCAGAGCGGGGGAAGGTCTGCTTTGCGGTGAAGGATACGGGCATCGGCATCGCAAAGGAGGACCAGGAGCGGGTCTTTGATCGGTTCTACCGGGTGGATAAGGCCAGATCCCGAGAAATGGGCGGCAATGGCCTGGGCCTTGCCATCGCCCAGGAAATCGTCGAGCTCCACAAGGGCGAAATCTCCATCGAGAGCGAGCTGGGGAAGGGGACGACCTTCTTTGTCACCCTTCGGACAAAGCTCCGGTAGACAAGAAAAAATAAACTTCAAAATCCTGCTTATTTTATCGGAGTAAAGTAGGATTTTCTTTTGCCCCTGTCGAAATATAGAATATATCGTAATTATAAAGAATAACAGGCTGCGGGTGCGAAAGAGAAAGGAGCGATGGGTGCCCAGGCCATGAGATAGGATGTAAGAGAAAGAAGATATGGGATTTGAGAAATCTGCCCTGGGGCATCATACGGGGCAGTGGTTCTATCATACGGAGGTATGTTTTATGAAGCATGCAAAGTTTGATGAGAGACTGGATGAAATCATGGTGCGTGCCGCTGTCCGTTTCCAGACTCGCATGACACGGGCCCTAGCTAGAGGCCATCTCTTTGAATTTCTGCGCCGCATCGGCTTTGCCGAGGAGCTCGGCGTGGCACAGCGCTGTGATGTGAAGAGCTCCACCCAGGAGAGGGCCGTAGTCCTCTTGGCAAAAAAAATCCGCAACGCAAGGCGCGGCGGATTTTTGCCAGACTTCCTCCAAAGCCTCAATATGAAAGATTTATTACCCCGGGGCCGGAGGGAGGAGCCGGAGGTATGTGCCTGTGTGCTGGAGGGCACGAAAAAAGGGGGAGAGGCAAGGCCGCTCCCCACAAAGCCAAAGGCCCATGGCTATGGACTGCGGCTTGTGAAGTAATCCAGAGACTCTTAGCGAATCGCCCGCTCCCTGAGCAGGGCGATTTCTTTTGCGTAGCCCGCGGCATCGTTTGGCGTCTCCAGGATGAAGGGGAGCTCTCGTAGCGCCTCGTGGCTGATGACCCGGGTGAGGGCCTCGAGGCCGATATGGCCCTCGCCGATTTTTGCATGGCGGTCCTTATGGCTTCCCCTCTCGTTCATGCTGTCATTGAGGTGGATGGCCCGAAGGCGCTTGAGGCCGATAATGCGGTCAAACTCCTCCAGCACATCGTCCAGGTGGTCCCGCACATCGTAGCCTGCATCCCAGACATGGCAGGTATCGAGGCAGACGCCGAGCTTTTCATCCAGTTCGACTCGCTTGATGATTTGCTGGAGCTCCTCAAAGGAGCGGCCTACCTCGGAGCCCTTTCCGGCCATGGTCTCCAGAAGCACCGTGGTGCTCTGCTCCGGCGAGAGAACCGCGTTGAGCTGCTCTGCGATGAGCTCGATGCCGACATCTGCGCCCTGCTTCACGTGGCTGCCCGGGTGGAAGTTGTAGAGATTTCCCGGCACCTGCTCCATGCGCACAAGGTCGTCCGCCATGGCCTCCCGGGCAAAGCGGCGCAAATCCTCCTTCGCGGCACAGGCATTCATGGTGTAGGGGGCATGGGCCACGAGAGTGCCGATGCCCTGCTCCTCCTTATAGGCGAGAAAGGCCGCTACGTCCTCAGGATCGATGGCCTTGGCATTTCCCCCACGGGGATTCCGGGTGAAGAAGGCAAATACATCCGCATCTAAGGCTACGGCCTCCTTGCCCATGGCAAGGAAACCCTTGGCAGAGGAGAGATGGCAACCGATATGGAAGTTTTTATGGTTCATGATGGTTCCTCGTTTCTTGTGATATATCACCAAAGTGTCCCGCGAAAGCAGGGAGAAAGCAAGGAGAAAATACACGGAGGAGGTGGGGGGGGGGATGGACATTCTTTGGGCCAATTTCTTGTGGGAGGGTCATGACAAACGAACTATTTTGTAGTAGAATAAACAAATACGTATGCAATGAATACCCGCAATAGATTGATGTAGGTGATGATTTTGTCAAACCCCATGTTTGATGTGATAAAGAGCGACCTCGAGGTGCTGGAGGAGGGACTTTTGCGCGCGGTGGAGGCACCGGATGCGCTTGTGACGGAGGTAGGCGAGCATCTTGTGACCTCCGGAGGCAAGCGCATCCGCCCGGCCCTCGCTCTGCTCTCTGCCCGGGGCGGCAAGGCGTTTTGCTCCGAGCGCATCATGCCTCTGGCGGAGGCACTGGAGCTCATCCACATGGCCTCCCTCGTCCATGACGATGTCATCGACGACGCGGACACCCGCCGCGGGGCGGAGACGGCCAATGCTAAGTGGGACAACCAGGTGGCAATCCTTTCGGGGGATTATATCTTTGCCCGGGCCTTCTCCATCATTGCAGCAGAGGGCTATGGGGACTACGTGTCAAAGCGGCTGGCAGAGCTGGTGTGCAACCTGAGCGTGGGGGAAATCATCCAGGACCAGGCGGCCTTCTCCGGCGCCCGCACCCAGGAGGAGTACTACGACCGCATCCAGAAGAAGACGGCGGACTTCCTGGAAATCTGCTGCGAGCTGGGCGGCATCGTCGGCGGCATGGACGCGGAGGAGGCCGCCCGGATGGCGGACTACGGCCACTGTATCGGCATGGCCTTTCAGATAACGGATGACCTATTGGACATCGAGCAGACGGCGGAGAAAATCGGAAAACCGGCGGGTAACGATATCCGCCAGGGCATCGTGACGCTCCCCGTCCTCCGGGCCCTTGAGACGAGCCCCGAGGCGGAGACGCTTCGCACCATCCTGGTGGATCAGGACATGGAGGACGCGGATGTGGAGCGGGCCCTTGCCATCGTGAAGGCCACGGATGCCGTGGACTATTCCAAGGGAAAGGTCGACGAATTCCTCGCCCATGCGAAGGAGGTGCTCCCCCAGTCCCTTCCAAAGGACGTGCGGGAGGCCTTCGAGATGGTGGCGGACTTCATCGGCGACCGAGAGTTTTGACGGAGGCAGTCTATGTTCGGAATCGGTATGCCGGAGCTCATCCTCATCC
Organism: uncultured Mitsuokella sp.; assembly: GCA_945873115.1. Lineage (GTDB taxonomy): Bacteria > Bacillota > Negativicutes > Selenomonadales > Selenomonadaceae > AWVT01. Next base: position 7,468 of record CAMCBT010000003.1, on the reverse strand, counting down.
TCGTCATCGGGCTCATCGTCTTTGGCCCCGGCAAGCTCCCGGAAATGGGGCGGATGCTGGGGAAAGGGATGCGTGAGTTCCGCAAGGCCTCGGATATGCTCACCCAGGCCATGAATGCGCCAGATCCGCCTCCCGCTAGATCGGTGGCCCCCGCGCCTACGGCAAAGCAAGAGCCCGCGCAAGCGGCGGAGTCCGAAGAGGAGCCGGTGCCGAAATCGAAAAACGTGTCTGGGGAAGAAAAGGCAAAGGGGGAGGAGCCCCCGAAAGAAGTGGCTCCAAAGGCGGAGAAAAGGCTTTTGGATATGCCCTATGAGCCCCCCACCCAGGAGAGCGTGCGGGCAACGCTAGAGAAGGCGGCGGGCGAAAAGCAGAAGCAGGAGGGATAAGCGTGTTTGGTCTTGGTGTTCCAGAGCTTTTAATCATTCTCGTTCTCGGGCTCATCATATTCGGCCCCGGCAAGCTCCCCGACGTGGGACGGGCCCTCGGCAAGAGCATCCGGGAGTTCAAGTCGGCCAACAAGGAGCCGGAGGAGACGCAGAAGAAGCCGGAAATCGATGTGACGGAAAAACCGAAGGAGCTGGAAGGGCCGAAGGACGATGACCGTGGAGCAAAGTAAAGAGACAGAGCGTCTGCCTGCGGAGGCGGCCGCTGTCAAGGAGCCCTTGGACGATGTCAGCATGAGCCTCATCGCCCATCTCACGGAGCTTCGTGCCCGCCTCATCAAGAGCCTTCTGGCCGTGGCCGTCGGCAGTGGCGTGGGCTACTATTTCATCGACGACATCATGCACTATTTGACGCTTCCTGCGGGCAAGCTTTACTACATGCAGCCGTCGGAAGCGTTTTTTACGTATATCAAGGTAGCGGTGGTGGCAGGGTTCCTCCTGGCACTGCCCGTGGTCTTCTATCAGGTCTGGCGGTTCTTCCTGCCGGCACTGACCCGGCGGGAGCGGATGACCCTTGGCATCGTGGAGCCCGTCTCCGTGCTGCTCTTCTTCGCCGGCATCGCCTTTGCCTTCTTTCTGGTGTTGCCCGCGGGCATCCGGTTCTTCATGGGCTTTGGCAATGCGGAGCTGGAGGCACTCTTTTCCGTGGACCGGTACTTCGACTTCACCCTGTCCTTCGTGCTGCCCTTCGGCTTCGTCTTCGAGTTGCCCCTCATCATCACGATTCTCGGGAAGCTCGGTATCCTCACCAGCAAATTTCTGGGGAGGTACCAGCGCATCGTCATATTCCTGTCCTTTGTCCTGGGGGCCATCATTACCCCGACCCCGGACATCTTTACCCAGTCAATGATTGCCCTGCCCATGATTGTCCTCTACGAGGTGGGCTACGGCATCGTGCGGTTTATTTTGAGAAAGTGAGGCATGTATGGCATACAAGGATTTACGCGAATTCATTGCAGCTCTGGAGGAAAAGGGGCTGCTCCGCCGCATCCGGCAGGAGGTGGATCCCAATCTTGAAATCACGGAAATCACCGACCGCATCTCCAAGCGCACAGGGGACAAGAACGTAGCCCTGCTTTTTGAGAATGTGAAGGGCTCCAAGATGCCTGTCCTCATGAATGCCTTCGGCAGCTACGAGCGCATGGCCATGGCCCTGGGGGTGGAGAAGCTGGACGACGTGGCGGACGAGCTCCGGGAGATGATGAAGCTCCCCTACGTGTCGCTGCAGAACAAGATGAGCGTCGTCACCATGATTCCCATGATTAAAAGGGCCATCAACTTCCCGAAATACGTGAAGAACGCCCCCTGCCAGGAGGTGGTCCATCTCGAGGACGCGAGCCTGGACGATATCCCCATCCTGACCTGCTGGCCCCAGGACGGCGGCCCCTTCGTGACGCTGCCCCTAGTCTTCACGAAGAACCCGAAGACCGGCAAGCGCAACGTGGGCATGTACCGCCTCCAGAAGTACGACAGCAAAACCACAGGCATGCACTGGCATATCCACAAGAACGGTGCGGAGAACTACCGGGACATGAAGAAGGCAGGGGGCGAGCGCATCGAGGCCGCCGTCGCCATCGGCACGGATCCCGTGGTCACCTACGCCGCCACGGCACCCCTTCCCCGGGACATCGACGAGATGGTCTTCGCCGGCTTCCTGCGCCATAAGTCCGTGGAAATGGTCAAGTGCAAGACCGTGGACATCGAGGTGCCCGCCACGGCGGAAATCATCCTGGAGGGCTACGTGCGCACGGACGAGCTGCGCCGGGAGGGCCCCTTCGGCGACCACACGGGCTACTATTCCCTCGCTGACGACTATCCCGTCTTCCACCTCACCGCCATTACCCATCGGAAGGATCCCATCTACTTCTCCACCGTGGTGGGCAAGCCCCCCATGGAGGACTGCTACCTGGCGAAGGCCACGGAGCGCATCTTCCTGCCGCTCCTCCAGCAGATGCAGCCAGAGATAAAGGATATCAACATGCCCCTGGAGGGGGTCTTCCACGACTGCATTCTCGTCTCCATCCGAAAGCAATACCCCATGCAGGCTAGGAAGGTCATGCACGCCCTCTGGGGCATGGGCCAGATGATGAACGTGAAGATGATTGTGGTGGTGGACGAGCACGTGAACGTGCAGGACATCTCCGAGGTGGCCTGGCGTGTCTTCAACAACATTGACGCCAAGCACGACCTGGAGATCGTCGAAGGGCCTCTCGATGTCCTCGACCATTCCTCGCCCATGGCGAAGTGGGGCGCGAAGCTCGGCATCGACGCCACGAAGACCTGGCCCGAGGAGGGCCATAGCCGCGACTGGCCCGACGAAATTCGCATGACAGAGGAAATCCGCGCCCGGGTGGACGCGAAGTGGAAGGAGCTCGGACTTGATTGATATAAAGGCCCATATAAATAACGTCGCCCTTCATCATACCATATTCGACCTGCCCTTCGCTTTCCTCGGGGCGGTGCTCGCTACCGAGGGGCATCCGCGTCCCATCGACCTCCTATGGATTGCCGTGGCCCTCACGGCGGCCCGGGCAGCCGCCATGGCCATCGACAATCTGGCGGATCTGAAGTACGACAAGCAGCAGCCCCGCATGGCCTACAGGGCCATGGTCGCCGGCCGCATCTCGAAGAGGGAGGCCCTCATCTTCATCCTTCTCTGCCTGCTGCTCACTGTCGTCGCGGTGCTCCAGCTCCATCCCATCTGTATTTACCTGTTGCCCATCGCGGCCATTCCCTTCATCATCTACCCCTTCATGAAGCGCATCACCGGCTGGGTGCATATCTTCCTTGGCATCGCCATCGCCATGGCCCCCGCCGGCGGCTGGGTGGCAGTGACGGGGCAGGTGACGGTCCCCCTGGTGCTCCTCTGCACCGCCGTGGCCCTCTGGATTGGTGCCTTTGATGCCATGTACGGAGCCCAGGACGAGGCGTTCGATAAGAGCCAGCATCTCCATTCCCTTGCCACCGAGTACGGCGCCCCTACGGCCTTTCGCATCTCCGCTGTACTCCACGTAATCTGCGTCGTCTGCTTCTTCGCCGTTGGCCTCCTGCTGCACCTATCCCCCCTTTACTTTGTCGGGGTGGGGGTCGCTGCCGTCACCTTAGTCTACCAGCACCGCATCGTGAGCCCCACGGATTTTTCCCGAGTGACCCAGCGCTACTTCATGCGAAACGGCATCGTCTCCGTGGCGATTTTCCTCTTCGCCTGGGCCAGCTATCTTTTTTGAGGTGATACTATGTCCGCACGCATTTTAGAAGGAAAAACCTTCGCCGCCGCCTTCCGGGAGGAGGCCGGCAAGAGGGCCAGAGCCCTGCAGGAAAAGCACGGCGTAATCCCGGGTCTTGCCGTCATCATCGTGGGGGAGAACCCCGCCTCGAAGGTCTACGTCCGCAACAAGCATAACTCCTGCGAGGCTTTAGGCATATACTCGGAAGTCATCGAGCTGCCTGAGACCGCCACAAAGGAGAAGCTCCTCGCCGAGATAGATAGGCTGAACGCCAGCGACAAAATCCACGGCATCCTCGTCCAGCTGCCACTGCCGAAGCAGATTGCGTCCTGTGAGGTGGAGATTCTCCAGCGCATCGACCCCCAAAAAGACGTGGACGGCTTCCACCCTGTCAATGTGGGCCGCCTCGTGACAGGTCAGAAGGCCCTCATCCCCTGCACCCCCCACGGCTGCCTCAAGATGCTCCAGCTGGCAGGCATCCCCATCGACGGGGCAAACGCCGTCATCATCGGCAGATCCAATATCGTGGGAAAGCCCATGGCACACCTGCTGCTGGCGGAAAACGCCACCGTCACCATCTGCCATAGCCACACGAAGAACCTGAAAGAGGTCACGAAGAAAGCGGATATCCTAGTGGCCGCCGTGGGCAGACCGAAATTTGTCACCGCCGACATGGTAAAGGAAGGCGCCACCGTCATTGACGTGGGCATCAACCGCATCGCCCCGAAAAAGCTAGTGGGCGACGTGGATTTTGAGAATGTAAAGGAAGTGGCAGGCGCCATAACCCCCGTCCCCGGCGGCGTAGGTCTCCTGACCGTCGCCATGCTCATGCAAAACGTCGTAACCGCCTGCGAAATGCAGCTGGAAAAGTAAAAATGGCAGATATAGCCGTGCGCTTTATGGGCGAGCATGCTAGGGATACCATCCCCCTTTACTGAAAGCCCAAGAAGTCAAGCCGTAGGCGCAGACTGATTGGCTGGTTTCTTGCAAGGGCGGCGCACAAGACCCGCAAGTGGACGTTTGTGCGTGTAGTTTTATGTGTAGTGGAGCAAATATGGGTGCATTCAAGAAAAGCGAGCTTTTGACCATCGGGTTTATGATGTTTTCTGTATTCTTCGGTGCGGGGAATCTGATTTTCCCGCCGGCGCTGGGTCAGGCGGCGGGGGATCACAGTGTCCTGGCGATGATTGGGTTTCTCATGACGGGCGTCGGGCTGCCGCTTCTTGGCATTTCCGCCATTGCGCTGCAGGGGGGACGCTACATCGCGCTCATGCGCAGGCGGCTTCCTCGCCTCTATGTCGGGGCGCTCCTGGCGGTGCTCTACCTCTGCATCGGGCCGCTCTTTGCCATCCCTCGCACGGGGGCTGTGTCCTTTGAGATCGGCATCCGTCCCTTCATCCCCGAGGGGGAACTGGAGCTGGGGGAGGGAATCTATACCTTCCTGTTCTTTGCTGCCACCTATTATCTCGCCATCAATCCGAACAAACTCATTGACCGGGTGGGGAAGCTGCTCACGCCGATTCTCCTGGTGGGGCTTGCCATTCTCTTTATGGTGGCTTTCGCCGCGCCTCTGGGGCCCATTGGGGCAGCTACGGGCAGCTATGTGGCATCGCCCTTTGCCCAGGGCTTCCAGGACGGCTACCAGACGATGGATTTATTGGCCACCATTGCCATCGGCACCTTGGTGGTCAATGCGGTACGGATGCGGGGCGTGACGGATGACAAGGCCATCGGGCGGGTGTGCCTTGCGGCGGGGCTCATCACCGTCAGCCTTATGGCTATCGTCTATGGATCCCTGGCCTATCTGGGGGCCACCAGCGCCTCGGTGCTGGGCCATAGCGCGAATGGCGGTCAGCTCCTGACGGCGGCGGTGGAGATATTCTTCGGCAAGGCGGGCAGCAGCCTCCTGGCCCTCATCATCATGCTGGCCTGCCTCACCACCAGCTGCGGCATGGCCTCCAGCACGGCCTGGTATTTTAACAAGGTCTTCAAAAACCAGATTTCCTACGAGCGGCTTCTCCTGCTCTTCGTCATCTTTTCCTTCTTCGTGTCAAATGTGGGCCTTACCCAGATTATCGCCTTGGCAGTGCCCTTTCTGGTGGCGATTTACCCGCTTGTCATCGTTTTTGTGCTGATCTCCCTCTTTGATGGACAAATTGGGAGGCACGGGGCGGCCTATCGCTTTCCCATGTATGTGACGCTGGTGTTCTCCCTCTTGGACGGGCTCAATGCGGCGGGAGTGCCGACACCCCTGGTCAATTCCTTCTTGAACCACTATGTCCCTTTCTACAGCGTCATGCTTGGCTGGCTTATTCCGGCTGCCCTTGCGGCCTTCCTGGGCTACGGGTATTCCATCTGGCGCGGGGAGCGGTGACGCGGATCCCGTTTCCCTCTATTTTATCGAGTGGTTTTTAGGAGGTCTTTTCCTTGGGCGAAAAGCTCTGGACACCGGAATTTCTTTCCATGAGCGGGGCGAACTTTCTTCTCTTCATGTCCCAGTATGTCATGGTGGCGGCGCTTCCCATTTTCTTTATGGATAGTCTCGGGGGCGGCGAGGTGGAGGCAGGCCTTGCCATGACGTTTTTTCAGATCGGCGCGATTTCCTGCCGTCCCTTCGCAGGCTTCCTCATCGACTCGGTGGACAAGCGGCGGCTTATGCTCCTGGTGACGGGCGTGTTCTTTTTCTGCATGGCAGGGTTCTCCGTATTCCAGTCGTTTCATGGCATTTATGGCCTGCGACTTATCCATGGCATCGTGTTCGCCCTGGCGACGACGGCGGCGGCGACGCTGGCAGCCCTGGTACTGCCGGCCTCGAAAAAGGGGACAGGCATCGGGTATTTCGCCCTATCCACGAATCTTGCCATGGTGGTGGGCCCGTTTCTTGGCCTCGTGCTGATGGGGAGGTGCGGCAGCACGGCACTCTTTGCCTTTTGCATCTTGCTGGGCCTCTCGACCTTCGTGCTGGCCAATATACGCCGCCTGCCGGAGAGCATCACAAAGCCGGGGGAGAGGCATCACGGCTTTTCTCTCTCGGGCTTTCTCGCCCGGGAGGCTCTGGTGCCGTCGTTTCTTGCAGGGCTTGTCTTCTTCGCCTATGGCGGCGTGCTGACGTTTCTGCCCCTTTACGCAAAGGGCTTGGGGCTCTCTGCGGAGACGAGCCTTTTCTTCGCCGTCTTTGCGGGGGTCATCGTCCTTTCCCGGCCGCTGGTGGGAACGGTCTTTGACCGGAGGGGCCCGGCCTATACGGTGTATCCGGGCTTTCTTGTTTTCGCGCTGGGCATGCTCCTTTTCAGCAGCATTTCGACGCTCGCGGGGCTCCTGGGCTCTGCGGCGCTCCTGGGGCTGGGCTTTGGGGCACTTAGTCCGGCCTTTCAGACGCTGGCGGTGCGCAGCGTGCCGGCCGCCCGGAGCGGCGCGGCGACGGCTACGTATTTCTGGGCCCTCGATATCGCCGTGGGCCTGGCGGCTGTGTTCCTAGGGCTGGTGGCCAGGCACCTGGGGTATCCCTTGATGTACGGAGCAGTCTGCACGGCTGTCATCCTCCTGGGCTGGGGTCTTTCCTTCCTGTGGCTGAGCAGAAAGGGCTGAGGGCTTCGCCTCTCCTATAGCGGGAGAGGGGGAAAGAGTCCCTTATGAAATTATCTCCCAGACAAAGACCAACGCGGCAAGCCCGGAGGAGATGCCGAGGGTGCTCTCCACCCAGAGGGAGCTCAAAAAGCTCCAGGGGAAGACGGGGATCACAAACCACTAAGTCACCCACGATATAGAGGAGGCGATTAACTAGCATATCACAAGCAG
>CAMCBT010000002.1 GCA_945873115.1 uncultured Mitsuokella sp. | reverse complement strand
CGTAGTAGGTATCCCAACTGCGGATTGCATTGCGTATGACATCGTTCTCATAGCCGGCTCCCCAGACGTAGGTGTCATCGCCATAACCACCCTCCAGAATGTCATTTCCCTCCCCGCCATCAAGGAAATCATCTCCTCCACGGCCGATAAGCGTATCATCCCCGCCTTCTCCGTAAAGAATATCCGCGACCGAATCGCTCCCGTCTAAGGATTCATCTCTTGCCGTCGCGTGAAAGGAAGCAGCCTCTCGCCACAATTCCTCTTTATCCATACGAGTTCCGTTCGAGAACAGAATAGCACTTAGCTTCTCATCATCACTTCGGAACCAGTCCGGAATCAAGATACTTGCCTTTGTTTCCTTATTCTCGATGGTAAGTGATTCCTTTTCGCGGTGAAATGTTAAGGTGTTCCTTTCAATGCCAGTTCCAGCCAGTAGGATTGCCTGTCCCTGCGTTTCACGCTGTGCAGCAGCCCGTTCTCGATCGCGTACGAGATGGATCGTGTCATTTCCATCGTTCTTTCCCCAGAATATTGTCACATCCCCTTGACCTGCATCATCGCCCCAGCGATGAGTATCATCTCCACGCACCCCATAAATAGTGTCGTTTCCCGATCCCCCTACAAGCACGGTATCTTCTCCATGAGCAAAGAGCTTGTCATCTCCATCCTTGCCGAAAAGAATGGCATTTCCGCCCTCACTGACTCGTTCATCGTTTCGCTTCGTCCCATTAATGCTACGACGACCGCCCCGAAGCAGTGCCATCGCATACTCGTCACTTTCTTGCGCGAAATGCGTCACAAGGGACTGATATTCCTCAAAATCATCCCACCCTAGCACCGATGCGGCATTCGCAAAATCAGCAAGAAGGCGTGGCCCTTTTGTCGGATTCTTGGCAATGGCAGCATCAAGAGCCTCTATCGCCGCTGAAAAATCCGCGCGGATAGCCGGATTCTTCTCATCGAAATAGGGCGTTATCTTCTCAAGGTACGGAGCAGCCTGTCCAGAAACTGCCAGCCATCCTTCATAGTAGTGCTTTACATCCCCGTACAACGCCGTATAGATTGCACCATTCCAATTATTTGGATTCTCACCATCCTTATATGCATCCCCATAATAGGCTTCCAATACCTTCAGCTTGCGACCATCAATGCTGCTTCCCCTTGCATCAGCATCCTCTTCTGTCGCACCTGCAAGATGATAGAGGATGTTATCAAGAAGCCCTGAACGTGCTGTCTCATCCGATACGGCTGCATAGGCATGAAGCAGCTCCCGCAGCTCTTCTCCATCTTCTCCTGCAAGTGCCTCCCAGCTGGATAGAAGTGTTCCGCTTCCTGGAAGAAATGCTTCCTTCAGGATGTCAGAATCCCCCGCGATTTTCGCCTTGCTCAGCGTATCCATGCGGTCAACGGAAAACAGCGCATCATAAAGACGTGCATCTCCTGAAAGATCAAGCTGGTCAATGCCAAGGGACGAAAGGCTTTTCAGTTCTCCATCCTCCACCAGGCCATTGCCGTCATCTGCCCAGGCGAGGAGCTTTCCCCAGTTCACGTCACGTGCATCCAGGATTCCATCTTTGTTCGTATCCTCAGCGCGCAAGGCTGTCATGCCATCCTTTGCTCGTCCACCACGCTCCAGCTTTGTATAATCTCCGAAAAGCTCGCTTCCATCGTCAATCTGCCCATTTCCATTCCGATCCAGGGCTAGAAGCGCCTCCCCTTTTCCTATCCACTCAGAGGCCTCTGCGAATCCATCCCCATCATGATCAAAATACGCCCGGGTTCGATCCGTTGGTGATCCCTCAGAAAGCTTCACAACCACCGGATCCACAGGATAGGCCGGCTTCATCCCTCTTGGATTCGGGGAGGGCGATGGCCTGTATGGATTTTTCCTTGGCACTGGTCCGTTGGGATTTCCTCCACCGGGGTTGCCAGCACCGCCACCGGCTCCACCTGCGCCGTTTCCGCCGCCTGTACCTCCATTTCCACCAGGGCCACCGACACCGTTTCCACCAGCACCACCAGCTCCGTTTCCACCGCCCTGGCCTCCATTTCCTCCAGTACCATCGGCACCGTTTCCACCGCTCTGGAGTTTTCCCAAGGCTTCATTGAATTTCTCTACCGACAAGTCCGCAGTTTTGCCCATGAACCAGCCAATAGATTCTGGTATAGTCTGCATCCGATAGTCATATCCTGCAAGCTCAAACCCTTTGTTCATGGCTTCAATCAACTTTTTCGTCGGCCCCATCCCTGGCGCTATGTATCCAGAAAGGTCGTTGCCGAGTTCTCCTCCTCTTGTTGCATTGTCCTCTATGCTCTGGATAAATTTTTCCACGCTCTTTTTCAATCCTCTATAAGTCTTGATCGCCTTTACCACTGCCATGATCTATACTTCCTTCCTTTCGATACTTGTCAATACTCCCCAACATGTTGTACGAGATAGTCTATATCTAAATATTCGTCACTCACGAAATATGTCAAGCTAGTTAATATCAGAAAAGTAAAAAATATCCCTCCCCAAATAAAACGCTTTTCTTTTTTCCAAAAGTGATAAATTGCAATTATAGATGTAAATATCGCACTAAATCCTGTAAATACATCATATGAAAGTGCTATAATTATTCTATAACATTTGTTTCGTACAGAATCCTCTAGAGGCATTGTATCAGCCGCATGTATATATACTGCTACAAAGAAACAAACAAATAAAAACAGACATATAATGGATAAAACATACCAATTAATAAATGGTTTTGCTCGAAGCATTTGATAATATGTAAACAGTATAATAAACACCGTGCTTACCTGTAGCAAGTCACCAATTACTTCTATCATCATATTATCCCCTTTCTGCACAATATGATATCTCTCTAAATGTCCACTCTATATGGAAAATAGTATTTATTATTTTTATATTATCATACAAGTTTATTTTTGTAAATATTATCTCAAATTATATATAACGAAAATTTTTATTTCCTTTAGTTCTAAGCTTTTCTATCTAAAAAAAGACCCTTCGAAAGCATCTATTGATGCCGAAGAGTCTTTCTAATGAACAATATTTGTGAAATCTATTCCGCTTTTACGATTGCTTTGGCATTGCGAGGCGCAGGGCCTCTCCTATGGTCTCGGTGCCGTGGAGATTCATGCCCTCGATGCCCTGCTTGATCTGCTTCGCGTTCTTCATGGGAAGCACCACATCGGTGAAGCCCAGGCGCTTTGCCTCTAGGATTCTCGACTCCGCCTGGCTCACGGCCCGCACCTCGCCAGAGAGGCCCACCTCGCCGAAGACGATGGTCTTCGGGCGAAGGAGCCTGCCGGCGAAGCTGGAGGCCATGGCCACGCAGATGCCGAGATCGGCCGCAGGCTCGTCGATACGGATGCTGCCCGCCACCTTGATGTAGACATCGCAGGCACCGATGCTCGTGAGATGAACCCGTTTTTCCAGGACAGCCAGCAGAAGCTGGATGCGCTTGATATCCACCGAGTCTGCCGTGCGCCTGGGTGGGACGTAGGGCGTCGGTGCTACGAGGGCCTGGAGCTCCACGAGGAGCGGGCGGGTGCCCTCCACCGTGGGGATGATGACGGCGCCGGAGTCCATCTCCCGATCCGAGAGAAAGAGCTTCGAGGCGTCCGGCACATCCACGAGGCCGATATCCCGCATTTCAAAGAGGCCGATTTCATTCGTGCTGCCGAAGCGGTTCTTCACCGCCCGCAGCACGCGGAACTCCGCATTGCGCTCCCCTTCGAAGTAGAGCACCGTATCCACGATATGCTCCAGCACCCGAGGGCCTGCCAGTGTCCCGTCCTTTGTCACATGGCCGATGAGGAAGGTCGCGATGCCATTTGTCTTTGCGATACGGAGTAGATCTACGGCGCACTCCCGAACCTGGGAGACACTGCCGGGGGCGCTCTGCACATCAGGCTTCAATATGGTCTGGATGGAGTCGATGATGAGGAGATCCGGCTTTATGTCCTCCACATGGGCCTCTATCGTCTCGAGATTCGTCTCGCTGACCACGAGGAGATTATCGGCAATGGCCTGGAGTCTGTCAGCTCGCATGCGTATCTGCCGGGTGCTCTCCTCCCCCGTCACATAGAGGACGCGGTGGCCCGCCCTGGCGACTGCTGCGGAGGAGCCCAGGGTCAGGCTGGACTTTCCCACGCCCGGGTCGCCCACTATGAGCACCATGGATCCGGGGATGATGCCACCGCCCAGCACCCGGTCGAGCTCGCCGGAGCCACTGGAAAAGCGGGGGATGTCCTCCACCCGCACCTCCCCGATAGGGCAGGGCTTTGCCTTGTCCGACAGGCCAAGGCGCAAGCCCCCCTCCTTCGACTCTGGTGCGACCCTCTCCTCCACCATAGTATTCCAGGCGCCACAGCCAGGGCAGCGGCCCATCCACTTCACCGTGTCGTAGCCACATTCCTGGCATACGTACATAGTCTTCTGCTTCTTTGCCATACTCATTCCTTTCGGAAAAGGCACCTTCTCAGCCCGCGATAAAGGGAGCGCAGGAGCCAGGCTATGGACCAAAGGCTGTTCAGCAGGAAATTTGTCAATCGCTTGACGCTAGAGTCCGGGGCCAGCGTATCACGCATGGACTTCCGCTTCCTTTGTCCGCTCCTTTGCCTTTTCTGCCTTGTCCTTCTTCACAAAGTCCAGCTTTCCATCCACCTTGCGGACCTGGATGGTGTCGCCCTCCACAAAGGCCTTCGCGAGAAGACGATCTGCCAGCTCATCCTCAATGCTATTTTGGATAGCCCGCTTCAGCGGCCGGGCACCATACTTGAAGTCGGTCCCGCGAGCTACGAGGGTATCCTTCGCTGCGGGAGTGACCTCCAGATGCAGGCCCTTTTCCGAGAGCCTTTCACGCACATCCCCCAGAAGGATATCGACGATTTTCCCCAGCTCCTTGCGTCCAAGGGGATCAAAGACCACCATCTCATCGATGCGGTTTAGGAACTCCGGCTTGAAGAGGCGGCGCACCTCGCCAAGCACACGCTTTTTCGCATCCTGGCGCTCGGATTTCTCCTCATCCTCGGACACGGAAAAGCCCATGGTGCTCTTTTCCTTCCGCAGAAGGTTTGCCCCTGCATTGCTTGTCATGATGATGACCGTATTGCGGAAGTCTACCGTGCGCCCCTTCCCATCCGTCAGACGTCCGTCGTCCAGCACCTGCAGCAAGAGATGGAATACATCCGGGTGGGCCTTTTCAATCTCGTCCAAGAGGACAATGGAGTAGGGTTTCTTGCGCACCGCGTCCGTGAGCTGTCCCCCCTCCTCGTAGCCGACGTAGCCCGGAGGCGCTCCCACCATGCGGGAGACGGTGTGCTTTTCCATATACTCGCTCATATCGAAGCGGATGATGGCATCCTCGCTCCCAAATATGACACTTGCGAGGGTCTTTGCAAGCTCCGTCTTGCCGACACCCGTGGGGCCCAGGAAAAGGAAGGAGCCTATAGGCCTCTTCGGATCCTTCAGGCCTGCCCGGGCCCGGCGAATGGCCTTGGAGACGGCCTTGACTCCCTCCTCCTGGCCGATGACCCGACGTCCCAGCACCTGCTCCAGATGGAGAAGCCTTTGGGATTCCTTCGCCACAATCTGGCGCACGGGGATGCCCGTCCACTGGGCCACCACATCAGCGATGTCCTCGCTGGAAACCTTGATGCGGCTCTCCCCTCGCTTCTCCCAGGCCTCCTCAGCCTGTCTGAGCTCCTCCTTTGTCCGCTGCTCCTCATCCCGGAGCCCGGCAGCCCGCTCGAACTCCTGGGCGCCGATGGCCTCATCCTTCTTCGACTGGATAGCGTGCAGGGCCTCTCGGAGGGAGCGAAGCTTCTCCGGCTGGGCCACCCGCTTCATGCGCACCTTCGAGGCAGCTTCATCCATGAGGTCGATGGCCTTGTCCGGCAGGAAGCGGTCAGTGATATACCGTTTGGACAGGCGGACGGCGGCATCGAGTGCTTCCTCCTCGAACTGGGCCCGATGAAACTCCTCATATTTCCCTCGGAGACCCCGAAGGATTTCCCGGGCCGTCTCCTCCGTGGGCTCCTCCACCAGGATTGTCTGGAAGCGGCGGGATAGGGCCGTGTCCTTTTCCAGATACTTCTTGTATTCCTCCAGGGTCGTGGCGCCGATAATCTGAAGCTCCCCGCGAGCAAGGGCGGGCTTTAGGATATTGGCCGCATCGAGGGCACCCTCCCCAGCCCCTGCTCCAATGAGGGTGTGGAGCTCATCGATAAAGAGAATGACATCCCGGGAGCGGGTTGCCTCCTCGATGATCCCCATCATGCGCTCCTCGAACTCGCCCCGGTACTTTGCTCCGGCGACGAGGGAGGCTAGGGAGAGGGATATGACCCGCTTGCCCTGGAGCATATAGGGGACAGTGCCCTCGGCGATGCGTCCCGCCAGCCCCTCGGCAATGGCGGTCTTTCCTACACCCGGCTCCCCCAGGAACACGGGATTGTTCTTCGTGCGGCGGGCCAGTATCTGGATGACCCGAGTGATTTCCTTATCGCGGCCAATGACGGGATCCATGCGGCCCTCCCGGGCCATATCCGTCAGGTCTCTCCCGAACTTGCCGAGGAGTCCCTTGGACCTCTGCCCCTTCCTGGCACTCTGACGCTCCTCCCTCTGGGTGGCATCGTCCTCCGGATGGGGGGCATCGATGCTGGCGAGGACCTCATTTGTCAGCTCCTCGAAGTCCGATCCGAGGGACTCCAGGATTTCCGTAGCAGCCCCCTCCGTCTCAGAGAGAAGGGCCAGGAGGATGTGCTCCGTGCCGATAAAGTCCGCATGGAGCGTCTGAGCCTCCTCCACGGCCCCTTCCAGGACACGCTTGGCCCGAGGTGTGTAGTAGGGATTGTCCGAGGGGTAGACGGGAGAGTGGTCTTGCATGGTGCGCACCGCCTCCAGCACCCGTTCGAAGGTAATATCCGCCGAGGCCAGCACCACCGCTGCCACAGATCCCTTTTCATGGGTCAGTCCCAGGAGAAAGTGCTCCGTGCCGATGTAGTCCGCCTCCAGCTGCTCTGCAGCCCGCTGGGCAAACTCCATGGCCCTGGCCGCTCGATTCGTAAGGTGTTTTCGTATATCCATCATGTTTCCTCTATGTGCTCGCCCGCTTCCCGGGAGGCCTCCAGCAGGATTTCCTGCACCTTCCGGGCCCGCAGGCGGTCGATTTCGTTCTTGGATAGGTTTTCATTTTCCGCAAGGCTCTGGAGATAGCCCTGGCCGATGCGGATGATAAGCCGGCCAAAGTCCTCGGGACGGAAGCCCGACAGGAGTTCCAAATCCCTTCCGAGGCGCACCTTGGACAGGAGCTCCAAGGACTCCCGCTCCGACAGAAGCCGGGCGTAGCGCAGCGTTCCGTAGGAGCGGCAGACCTCATCCTCCAGCCGGTCCTTCATGTAGAGGGCCAAGGCCTTCCGAGCCTGACGTTCGTGGCTCACGATTTCCTTCGTGGCCGCCGCGAGGTTTGCCATGAGCTCCTCCTCCGAGTATCCCAGGGTGAGCTGGTTCGATATCTGGAAGAGATTGCCGAAGCTCTCCTTCGTATCCCCGTAAAGCGGCCGGATGGCGAGGCCCAGCTGGGGCGATATGTTGACGATATTCTGGATGTTCTTCGTAAAGACAAGGCCAGGGAGATGCAATATGACGGAGGCCCGAAGCCCCGTGCCAAGATTTGTCGGGCAGGAGGTCAGATACCCCATCTTTTCATCAAAGGCAAGGTCCAGCTTCGCCTCCACCAGGTCGTCAAATTTCGAGGCCAAGGCGAAGGGACGTGCAAGGGAAAGGCCCGGGGCCATGCACTGAATCCTAAGGTGATCCTCCTCATTGACGAGAATGCTCATCTCCTGATTCGAGGAGATATAGGCCACTCGATGCTGGGGGCTCTTCGGGAATTTCTTGCTGATGAACTGCTTTTCCACCAGCACGCGTTGCTGGAGCTTTGTGAGCTTCTCCATATCCGCCACATCAAAGGACACCCCCAGCTCCCGGGAAATATCCGAGAGAATCCGGGTCAGCATGAGCCGTGTGGTGGCCAGCTGGTTGAGATCCGCCCGATTGGGGAAGGGGATATTCTTGAAATTCCTAGCCAGACGGATGCGGCTGGCTAGGACCACATCTGTAAGCTCACCCTCCCCCGACAGCCATGGGAGCGAGCTCCCGTGGATGAGATCACTGAGCGCCATTTCCGTTGCCTCCTTCCTGCTCGGCCGCTGTCAGAGCCCGGATTTCATCCCGGAGCTCTGCCGCCCGCTCGTACTCCTCCTGATCGATGGCCTGTTGGAGCTCAGAGCGCAGCCGTGCGATATGCTGGCGGCGCTCGATGGCGCTGCCGGAGCGACGGGGCACCTTCCCCCGATGGACACTGGCCCCATGGATGCGGCGGAGAATCGGGAAGAGCTCCCGGCGGAAGGTCTCATAGCAGACGCTGCAGCCGATTTTTCCGGTCTCCCGGAAGTCCTCATAGCGCATGCCGCAGTTGGGACAGGCAAGGACATCGCTCTCCGCTTGGTCCTCCTCTCGCTCCGGCAACTCCTCACTGGGCGAGGGATTCCCGTCTGTGCGGAAGACTCCCTTCAGGAAGTCATTTATGGACACGTTCCCCTGCTCCGTGGGTACGAGGAAATTGCTGTAGTGACGGGCACACTCCTCACAGAGGTTGTGCTCCGTCCGCCCGTTCGGTCCCGCCTGGACAATATGTATGACCGCCTCGTTGCGGCCGCATTCATCACATAACATAAGCTCCTACTTCCTTCTCTATCGCATGGCTTTCGCCAGATAGCTATTTTCTGTCGCCATCCTCGCTAGGAAAACTTCTCCAGCGTCAAAAGCATGGACGTCAAAAGGCGCACTCGCTCCTCTGCTGACAGGTTCTCCGACTCAAAGGCCTGAGATGCCACCTGCATGACAAGCGCCCCCTCCCGGCTGGAAACCATGCCATGCTGCAAAAGATAATGCACCATGGACTGAAAACCTGCCAGCTGTGTATGCTCGTCGATTTTATCCATCATATCCTGATAGACGAGATTCTTGATGGGCACCTGCACGATGCGGATAAAGCCCCCCAAGCCTCTGCGCGATTCCACCACGAAGCCCTTGTCCTGCGTGAACCGCGTGGAAAGGACGTAGCTTATCTGAGAAGGCGCACAGGAAATCTCATCGGCAATATCCGTCCGTCGAAGCTCCACCTTGCCATCCTGCTTTGCAGCCAGCTGCCGCAGGATATATGCTTCGATCAAGTCTGCGATATTACTCACGATAACCACCTTCATTCGTTGACTATTTGACTATTGTCTGACCCTATTATATTTGATTTTTTGACTAATAGCAAGTATTTTGGAAGGCGAATCCTGTTTTTCCCGCGAAATTCCTTCAAATATGAAAAAAAGCCCCACAACCTGCTGTTGTGAGGCACCTGCTCTCCAATCATTTTCCCGCTTCCTGGGCAAAGCCGTAGTCAAGGAGCGTCCTCGCATCGGAGAAGCGGGTTTCGTCGTCCGAGGCATGGAGGACAGCGACCACGAGGGTCCTGCCGCCCCTGGTAGCCGCTGCCACGAAGCAGCCTCTTGCCGCCTGGGTCCAGCCGGTCTTTCCGCCGATGAGGCCTTCGTAGCTTCCCAAAAGCTCGTCCGTCGTCTCGCAGTACTCCACCCGGCCGGCGGGGCGGATGTAGTAGATGTTGGCGCTCTCTTTGCCGATGATAACTCGGAAGGCCTCATTCTGGATGGCATAAGCCATGAGGCGGGCCATATCATGAGCCGTGGAGTAATGGTCGCTGTCCGGCATCCCGTTGGCATTGACGAAGTGGGTTCCCGTCATGCCGAGGGAGGCGGCCTTGTCGTTCATCTTCTGGGCGAAATAGCCGATGTCCCCTGCTGCCAGGGACTCCCCCACGGCCGTCGCAGCACCGTTGTCGGAAATCATCATCATCTGCTGGAGAAGGTCTCCCCTGCGGGCCTGATTGCCGGCGCGGAGGCGGGTGGACTCCACATCGGCAGCGTTTGCGCTCACCTCGACAATGCGATCCAGGTGCCCGCTCTCCAAGGCCAGGACGCAGGTCATGACCTTCGTGGTGCTGGCGGGATACTCCCGCTTGTCCCCGTTCTTGTCAAAGAGAACCTCCCCCGTATCTGCGTCCATCAAGAAAGCCGCGTCGGCCGTCACCTCCGGATCTGCAGCTGCCCAGGCGATATTTACTGCCACGAAAATAGAAAGAAATGTGCTAAGTACAGTGCTAAATACGATTTTATGCAAGCTCATCCTCAGACCTCCCAAATTCTCCCATACCTTACCCTTCCATTATGAAAATCCCGGGAAAATCCTCTTGAAAGAATTGACAAACGATCCTTTGTCTGATACGCTAGACTCACGCAATGAAGAAGAGGAGTAACCTCATGGGTTCGTCCCGGCAGCGAGGCGCGAGGGTGCAAGGCGCCAAAGAGGTGAAGGCACTTCCGAGCAAAAATGCATACACGGCGAGGCCCCTGGCTGCGCCATGAATTGAGAAGGGTTCGAAATTTTTCCGAACCAATCAGGGTGGAACCGCGGGATACGTCCCGTCCCTGTGACATGCGTCACGGGGGCGGGGCTTTTTTTGACCCCTCTCGTATGCCAATCTGTATGGAGGAATGTATCAATGAAATTTCAGGAAATCATCTTGGCACTCCAGAAATTCTGGTCTGACCAAGGCTGCATCCTGGCCGAGCCCTACGATGTGGAAAAGGGTGCCGGCACGATGAACCCGTCCACCTTTCTCCGGGTCCTGGGCCCCGAGCCCTGGCATGTAGCCTACGTGGAGCCCTCCCGTCGCCCGGCGGACGGCCGCTATGGCGACAACCCGAACCGCCTCTACCAGCATCACCAGTTCCAGGTCATCATGAAGCCCTCGCCGGACAACATCCAGGAGCTGTACTTGAAGAGCCTGGAGACCCTCAGCATCAATGCCAAGGAACACGACATCCGCTTCGTGGAGGACAACTGGGAGTCCCCAACACTCGGCGCCTGGGGCCTCGGCTGGGAGGTCTGGCTCGATGGCATGGAAATCACCCAGTTCACCTACTTCCAGCAGGTGGGCAGCCAGGACGTGCGCCCCGTGGCCTCGGAAATCACCTATGGCCTCGAGCGCCTCGCCATGTACATCCAGGGCGTGGAAAACGTCTATGATATCCAGTGGACAGACGACTACACCTACGGAGACGTCTTCCATCAGAACGAATATGAGCAGTCAGCCTACGCCTTTGATCTCTCGGATGAGTCACTCCTTTTCGACCTCTTTGACAAGTACGAGAAGGAGGCCGTCCGGGTCATCGAGAAGGGCTATGTCCACCCGGCCTACGACTACGTGCTGAAGTGCTCCCATACCTTCAACCTGCTGGATGCCCGGGGAGCCATCTCCGTCTCCCAGCGAGCCGCCTTTATCGGCCGCGTCCGTAAGCTCGCGCGTCTTTGCGCCGAGTGCTATCTGAAACAGCGTGAGGAGCTCGGCTACCCGATGCTCCATAGGGGGGAGAAGTGAGCATGGCTAAGGAACTATTACTGGAAATCGGAACGGAAGAGGTCCCGGCACACGTCATGCCCGGCACCCTGGAGGATCTGCAGGAAAAAACAGCCGCCGCCCTGAAAGAAAACCGCCTGACCTTTGATTCTCTTCGTACCCTCGGCACCCCGCGCCGCATCGCCCTGCTCGTCACAGGGCTTGAGGAGCGCCAGCCGGATGAAAACCGGGAGAGCCGCGGCCCCTCGGCAAAAATCGCCTTTGACGCAGAGGGAAAGCCCACAAAGGCCGCCATCGGCTTTGCACGGGGCCAGAGCATCGACCCCAAGAATCTGGTGGAAAAGGATGGCTACGTCTACGCAAAGGTCCATGAGACGGGCAAGGAGACGACGGAGCTCCTGAAGGAAATCCTCCCGGGACTCATCACGGGGCTCAGCTTCCCCAATACCATGCGCTGGGGAGCTCTCGACTTCAAGTTTATCCGCCCCATCCGCTGGATTGTCGCCCTCTACGGCGAAGAGGTCATCCCCTTCGAGGTGGCGAACGTCAAGAGCGGCCGTGTCTCCCGGGGTCATCGCTTCCTGTCGGAGGGAGATTTCTCCATCGCCTCCGCCAAGGACTATGAGGCGGCCTGCGAGAAGGCCTTTATCGTCGTAAATCCCGAGAAGCGCAAGAATCTCATTGTGGAGGGCATCCACGCCTGTGC
The DNA here is from genome assembly GCA_945873115.1 of uncultured Mitsuokella sp. Classification (GTDB taxonomy): domain Bacteria; phylum Bacillota; class Negativicutes; order Selenomonadales; family Selenomonadaceae; genus AWVT01. The sequence goes on along the minus strand of CAMCBT010000002.1, from coordinate 66,868 downwards.
CAAGGAGCATGGTGGAAAGGCTGTCATCACGGGGGATCTCCTGGAGGAAGTCCTCTATCTCGTGGAGTACCCCACCGCTCTCTGCGGTAGCTTTGACGAGAAGTATCTGAAGCTCCCGCCGGAGGCGGTCATCACCCCCATGCGGGATCACCAGCGCTACTTCCCTGTCAAGGACGCGGAGGGGAGGCTCCTGCCCCTCTTCATCACCGTCCGCAACGGTGGCAGCGATTCTCTCGACATCGTCCAGCACGGCAATGAGCGGGTCCTCCGAGCTCGCCTGGAGGATGCCCAGTTCTTCTTCGACGAGGATCGGAAAAAGAGCCTGGAGGAGCATCGGGAAAAGCTCAAGACCGTCGTCTTCCAGCAGGGCCTTGGCACCATGTACGAGAAGACGGAGCGCATTGCAGAGCTGGCCTCCCATATCGCCGCTCTCCTCGATACGGATGAGAAGACATCTCGCCACGTGAAAAAGGCCGCCCTTCTCTCCAAGGCGGATCTCACCACCGGCATGGTGCAGGAGTTCACAGAGCTCCAGGGCATCATGGGCCGGGCCTATGCCATCCTGGACGGGGCCTGCCCGGAGGTGGCCCTTGCCATCGATGAGCACTACAAGCCACGCTTCGCTGGCGACAGCCAGCCCAGCACGCTGGAGGGCCGTATCGTCAGCATCGCCGACAAGATTGATACCCTCGTGGGCACCTTCAGCCTTGGCAAGATTCCCACGGGCTCCGAGGATCCCTTTGCCCTGCGCCGTCAGGCCCTGGGCCTCGTCAATACGATTATCGAGGGCGGGTATAACCTGAGCCTCCGGGACCTCGTGGAGTGCTCCCTCCAGCTCTATGATATAAAGGACGATGCCGCCTGCGAGAAGATGCAGGGCGATGTTGCGGACTTCATCCGCCTTCGCCTCAAGAATGTGCTGGAGTCCATCCGCTACGATGTGGTGGAGGCCGTTCTCCTGGATGTGGACGATATCGCCAGCGTGAAGCTCCGGGCTGAAGCCCTCGCCGATTTCCTCCAGACAGAAAACGCCACGGAGGGCCTTCAGGCCCTGACCCGCGTCCATAATCTGGCGGCAAAGGCCGACCGGGCGGAGGTGGATGCCACCCGCTTCGTCAACGAGGCAGAAAAGGCCCTCTACGAGGCCTACAACGACGTAGCCGACTCCTTATCCGCCCACATCGGCGTCCACGACTACGCCAGCGCCATCCATTCCCTCATGTCCATCACGGCCCCCATCAACAAATTCTTCGACGATGTCATGGTCATGGACAAGGATGAGACCATCCGCAACAATCGCCTGGGCCTCCTGAATGCCATCGATGCCCTCTCCCGCTGCATTGCAGACTTCAGCAAGATTGTGACGGCATAACCCCCACCAGAAAAGCGCTTCCTGGATTTTTGCTTTCCAGGAAGCGCTTTTTATACGTTGCCGCGATGAACATGGCTGAGTTTCTTCTCTGCCATCTTTTGAAGCCTCGTGAGTGTTTCTACCGGTGTCATGGGTATATCGCTCTTGTATCTCGGGAAATATCGAGAGAGATGAAGCGGAATATCCCCCAAAGACTTCAGGTAGGCCGCCTCCTCCTCCATTTTCACCTCGCTGTCATTCTTACCGGGGATGACGAGGGTCGTCACCTCCACATGGCAGCCGGCCGCAACAGCCAGCTCGATGGAGCGCTTTGTCGTCGCAAAATCTCCCTTTGCCCAGTCGTAAAAATCCTGGCTGAAGCCCTTCAGATCGATATTTGCCGCATCCACATAGGGGAGAAGCACCCGCCAGGGCTCCTCATTGATTTGCCCATTTGTCACCAGCACCACGGCAATCCCCCGCTCTTTCAGGAGCTTTGCCGTATCCAGCACGTACTCATAGGCCACGAGTGGTTCGTTGTAGGTAAAGGCGACGCCGATGCTACGCCCCTCCCGCTTCAGCCTCACTGCCGTCTCCGCCAGCTCCAGAGGGCTTACCTCCTCCACGGGGATGGCCACCCCCTCGAAGCCCTCCTCGTCCGCCTGGGAGATGGTGTAATTCTGACAGAAGGAACAGCGCAGATTGCAGCCGAAGCTGCCGATGGAGAGAATCCGGGAGCCCGGATGGAAGTGATAGAGGGGCTTCTTCTCGATGGGGTCTATGGCGATAGAGGTAAGCCGCCCATAGCCTAAGGGGCGGATGCGGCCGCCCTCGGCCCGCCGGGCCCGGCAAAAGCCCGTCTGCCCCTCCGAAAGCTCGCAGCCATGGGGACAAAGGGCGCAGAGAATCTTCTCAGACATGACGTTCCACCTCGAAGCGATATAGCTGCACCGGCTCCCTGTCGTTGATATTTCCCTTTTTCCGAGCGATGGCAATCTGCTCCTCCACCGTATTGACGCCGGCGAGGTCTGGGAGAAGAAGCCCCCGCCTATCCCCCGCCTGGACGATGATGCCGTAGTGCTTCGGATCCAGCTCCTCCGGCCCCGCCACCGGCACCGGCTCCGTCAGTACATCCACATCGTAGACGAGGGCTTCTAGCTCCTCCTCCTGTACCGATTCAAAGCGCGGATCCTGGGTGCCGGCAGATATGGCATTTTGGAGGATTTCCTCTGCCAAATTCCGCCGGGTGGGCAGGAATGTGCCGATGCAGCCCCGAAGAGCTCCGTCCTTCTTGATGGAGACAAAGGCTCCAGCCTGCCGGGAAAGAAGATCCGACGGCACATCCTTTGGCACGGGAATGCGGGTATGGCTCTTCACGAAGGTCTCCAAGCTCTGACGTGCCAGTCGCACGAGAGCATCCTCTTTCGCTCGTATCTCCTCCATTTTCTTCTGCTCGTAGCGAAGAAGCTGCTCCCCGAAGTCCCGCGCCGCGTCCTCTCCCCCGAGGGTGAAATAGGCCACCCCATAGCCCACACCGAAGGGGCCCTCGTAGGAAAGAAGCTCCGGCTGGACTGTCCGCCTGTCGAGAGCTCCCGCCATGATCCAAAGGGAGCGCAGGCCGCACTCCGCCGCTCCCTCGCACATATCATGGTCAAGGGTCAATAGAGAAAGGAAGTCTCCGCTTCCAAGGGCCTCACAGGCCATCCTATCAAAGACGTGCCCTTCCTTTGCAAAGCCATAGGGCCCCTCCGGCAGGAGCTTGTGGGAAAGATCACCGCTGGCGATAAAGACGGCCTGGCGGCCGAGCCCATCCACCGCCTCGCGGATAAGCTGGCCGAAGTGGTAATGGTCGCGGTTCGATAGGCCGGAAAGGCTCAGCCGAAGAACCCGGGGCATGGCCTGTCCCTCGGGAAGATTGCGATGCAGGAAATCCAGGGGAAGCATCGCCCCATGATCTGGCGAGAGATTCTGCTGGCGGGCCCCCAGGAAGCCTGCGGGGAAGTTTTCTCCTGCTGCCAGCCTCTCCAGTGCCTCCGCCATCTCCCAGTCATAGGCCACGTCCACCTGCACCTCCGGGGCCCGGAAGGCACTGAAATCCCCGTGGCCCTCCCTGCCGGACGTGATATGGAAATAGTCCGAATAGAGCTCCGCATGGGGGCTCGTGAGGATGACGGTATCAGGCTGAAGCGAAAGTGCCCTTTTCATGACCTCATTATAGGCATCGATTGTCTTCTGGATGCGCCTCTCCTCACCCTTGCCGATTTCCGGCAGGATGATGGGCGGGTGAGGAACAGCCATAGCTGCTAGGATTGCCATAAAAATCCCTCCTTGTTCGTACCTTTTCCTCTATTTTACCGCGTAGAGGGGAGGATTTCCAGAATTTCCATTGAAATTACGCGCTATTACGCTACACTGACAGAAGATTCTTTTAGGAGGTATCGCCTTGACTCGCCGTTCCTTTCTCACCCGCGCCTTCTGGGGGACGCTGGCCCTCTCTGCCTTCCCCTTCCTGCGCCCCGCCGCAGCTGCGCCCGCCTTTCCCTATCTTTGCCAGGTCATCACGAAGGACCCCGCCCACTCCCGCCTCTTCGTCTGGCAGACGGATACGCCGCCTGCCTCCGCCTCTCTCGATGTGAAATCGGGAGATACTCTCCGTACCTTTCCCGTCAGCGTCACGGGAAATATGCTAGGTTCAGATGGCTTCTATTTCGTCTGCGCCATGGCGACGGAGCTCACGACTGCCACCGGCTACGAGTACCGTCTGCGGATGGATGGCTCTGCCTCCCCCTGGATTCCGTTCCGCACCGCTCCTACGGAGGACGACGAGTTCACGGCACTTCTCTTCGATGATACCCAGTGTGTCGACTATGCGGTCTGGGGAAATTTCCTCCAAAGGGCGCGGAGTGCCTATCCCGAGGCGGAGCTCTATGCCATTGTCGGAGATCTCGTGGATAACGGAGCCGCCCTTTTCCAGTGGCAGGCCTTTCTGGATGCCATGGCGGGCACACGGGAATACCTGCCTCTCACTCCTGTCATGGGCAACCACGAGTGCTATGGCCTGGACTGGAAAAACAGCCTTCCCGCTGGCTATCTGGCCCTTTTCCCCCTGCCCATGAATGGCAGTCCGAGATTCCAGGGCTACTACTATTCCTTCGACTACGGCCCCTGCCACTTCATCGTGCTGAACACCCAGTTCCTGGAGCTGGAGGGTCTCTCCCCTGGTCTTCGCGCAGAGCAGCTTCTGTGGCTGAAACACGATGTGGAGGAAAGCACCCGGCCCTGGAATATTGTCCTCATGCACAAGGACATTCTGGCCTACGACGAGTACCAGGCGGGCAGCCAGTCCTCCGGCGGCTTCAGCGACGCGGGCTCAGTCTTTCGCCCCGCCTTTGACGCCCTAGGCATCGACCTGGTGCTCTCCGGCCATATGCATACCTATCGGAATCGCGGCCATATCTATGGTGGAAAGAGCGCGAACCAGGGCCCCTATTACATCCTCTTCGGCCCCGGCGGCGACCAGCGCTATTCTGTACCGCCAGATTCTTTTGACCGGGTCTCCATGAGCCAGGGAGATTCCGCCCGCTTTCGCAATTACCTAGCGCTCCAGGCAAAGAAAAAGACGCTCTCCATCACCTGCCGTGACGAAGACGGCAACATAATAGATAGCGTCACATTGACAAATTAAGCACGCAGGCAAAGGCCTGCTTTTAGGTCTTTGTGCCGTGCTTGCTAAAGAAAGCCTAGCAGGAGCTCTCGCCCCATAGAGGATGCTTCGTAGGCCGGAGACTCCGCACCTGGATGAGGCGCAGGGCCTCCTTCATAACCACATCCTCCCGCAGCCCATCTGCCTCATAGACACAGATGGGATTTTTTACGCCCACCTCGCTGGCGGGCATGTAGACATACTCCCCATTCTCATTGTCGCCGTAAATGACACCGGTCTTCAGATGGGACTCTGCTAGCATAGTACCTCCCAGGGACTTAGAACATATCGCGATTCCAGAGCACATAGGCAATGAAACCGCTGATGGAGAAAGCAATCATCATGACGTAGAGAAAGCCATGGGCATTTTCCGCGAAGGGCACGGGCACATTCATGCCGAAGAAGCTGGACACCACCGTGGGAATGGCGAGGATAATCGTCATGGCCGCCAGGAACTTCATGACCAAGTTCAGGTTGTTGGAAATGATGGAGGAGAAGGTATCTGCCATACGGGAGAGAATCGTGCTGTACATCTCCACCATTTCCCTCGCTTGCTTATTCTCGATGATGACATCCTCCAAAAGATCCTCATCCTCCTCATAGGCCTTGAGGAGCGGGGTAATCTGGCTGTTCGTCCGCATCCTGAGGAGCTTATCGAGCACAGCCCCATTGGAGCGCAAGGCCGCGTTGAAGTACGTCAGGCCCTTCTGGAGCTCCAGAAGTCGGAGAATCTCGCTGTTCTTCATGTCATTGCGGAGCTGATCCTCGATCTCGTCGGAGAGCTTCGAAATCTGGCGAAGATACCGCAGGAAGTAGGTGGCAGACTTGTAGAGAATCTGGAAGAGGAACCTCGTCCGCTTGAAGGTGCGAAAAAGACGTGATGTGCGCTCATTGAACTCCGTGATGACGGGTGTTTCCTCCAGACAGACGGTTATGATGTAGTCCGCCGTCACAATGATGGCGAGCGGCAGGGCATCGTAGCTGTCCTCCCCCCGGTAGACCGGCACATTCGTCAGGACCATGACGGAGTTCTCCTCCACGTCTGTGTGGGATCTCTCCTCATCATCCAGTGCGGATCGCAAAAAGTCGGGATCGACCTCCGTGAGATTGCTGATAACCTTCAGCTCGTAGGGTGTCGGATCCACGATGTTGATCCAGGCGCCCTTTTCCAGGGTCTTCAGAGAGAGCTCCTGCAGGGGGCCCGACTCCAAGGACTTAAAAATTTGCAGCATAAAAGACTCCTCGACTGAGCTGCAGAAAAGAACCCCGATTTGAGGGGCTTATTCCGCGCAAACCGGAGAGGTCTTTCTTCAGAAAGATAGACGGGCCTCCCCGGAAGAACATACTTGCATTCGTTTTCCGTTCCACAAACTCGGGTGGTCGTCCATCTTCCTCACCTGCCTATTCTTTCCAGCATATCCCCAAAAGAGCAAAAAATTATTCGAACTCAATCGTTGCCGGCGGCTTGCCCGTGCAGTCGTAGAGCACCCGGTTCACGCCCTTGACCTCGTTGACGATGCGGCTCGTGACCTTCTGGAGAATCTCCCAGGGAAGCTGGGCACTCTCCGCCGTCATGAAGTCATTCGTCTTTACAGCGCGAAGGGCAATGGCATAGTCGTATGTGCGGCCATCCCCCATGACACCGACGCTGCGCATATTCGTGAGGGCTGCGAAATACTGGCCAAGGTCTTTTGCAAGGCCCGCCTTTTTGAGCTCGTCCCGATAGATGAAGTCCGCCTCCTTCAGGATTTGGACCTTCTCCTCCGTGACCTCCCCGATGATGCGGATGCCGAGGCCCGGCCCCGGGAAAGGCTGGCGATTGACGATATTCTCGGGGAGACCCAGCTCCCGGCCAGCAGAGCGAACCTCGTCCTTGAAGAGGAGGCGCAGGGGCTCGATGATTTCCTTGAAATCCACATAATCCGGCAGGCCGCCCACATTGTGATGGCTCTTGATGACGGCGGAGTTGCCGAGGCCGCTCTCGATGACGTCCGGGTAGATGGTGCCCTGGACGAGGAAGTCCACCTTGCCGATTTTCTTCGACTCCTCCTCGAAGACCCGGATGAACTCCTCCCCGATAATCTTGCGCTTCTGCTCCGGATCCGTGATGCCTGCGAGGCGCTCGTAGAAGCGTTGCTTTGCATTGACCCGGATGAAGTTCAGCTCATACTTGCTCTTCGACCCGAAGACGGCCTCCACCTCGTCCCCCTCGTGGCGGCGCAGCAGGCCGTGATCCACGAAGACGCAGGTGAGCTGGCGTCCCACCGCCTTGGAGAGGAGCACGGCCGCCACAGCGGAGTCCACGCCGCCGGAGAGAGCGCAGAGCACCTTCCCGTCGCCGATTTTCGCCCGAAGCTCCCGGATGGACTTTTCCACGAAGGAGTCCATCTGCCAGTCTCCCGAGCACTTGCAGACATTGTAGATGAAGTTCTTGAGCATCTGGCGGCCATACTTTGTGTGCATGACCTCGGGATGGAACTGGGTGGCATAGAGGTTGCGCGACACATCCTCCATGGCCGCCACGGGGCAGACGGGCGTCGTGGCCGTGATACGGAAGCCTGCGGGCGTCTCAGCAATGAGATCCGTATGGCTCATCCAGCAGATGCTCTCCTCCTGCACCTCCGTGAAGAGCTCCGACTTCTTGCCCTCTGCCGTGAGGGTCACATCCGTTTTGCCATACTCGCTGGTATCAGCGCGCTCCACCCTGCCGCCGAGCTGATGGGCCATGAGCTGGGAGCCATAGCAGATGCCAAGAACCGGAATGCCCAGGGAGAATATCTCCTTCGGTGCCAGCACCGCATCATCCGTGTAGACGCTGTTGGGGCCTCCCGTCAGGATGATGCCCTTCGGCTGCATTTCCCGGATGCGGTCAAGGGAGAAGGTATGGGGGCGCACCTCGCAGTACACATGGTTTTCACGGACGCGACGCGCGATGAGCTGGTTGTACTGCCCACCGAAATCCAATACGAGAATCACTTCATTTTCTGGCCTGGTCAAAGCTGGTTCCTCCTCGAAAACAATGGGAAAGCGCTGACGCGTCAGCCATTTCCTCCCACGACGATTCTTCACGTTTCCCATTATAGCATAGTAACAGCCGAAAAAAAAGAACCGCTTGAAACGGTTCTTTTCCTGGGGAATTGTTGCCACTGAAACTTCGGCAACAGACCCCTTATGCCTTTTTTGGCTTTACAGCCTTCTTGTCGACAGCTGCCTGAATCTTTCCGGCATTGAGGGCCGTTTTATCGCCCTCCGCCTCCAGCTTCTTCGTCGCGTCGCCGATGCGACGGTCTGCCCCCTTGATGTGAACGGTCAGCCACTTCGTCAGGAAATCGAGAAGGTCGAGGATAGCCTGATCCTGGCTCTGGTCAATCTGCGACAAGTCATAGGAGTCCAGCTTTGCCACAAACATCTTATGGGCCCGGAGCTCGCTCCAGTAGTACTGGAAGTTGATGCTCTTCATGTACTCCTCTTCATGGGCGAAGTGGGTCTTCGTGTACTCGTTGAGCTCCTCAAGGAGCGCCACAATCTTGTCGTACTTGTCCACCGTGAAGGCATCCGTCATGGTGTCGTGGGCCTGGTTGGCCAGCTCGAAAAGATGACGGTGCTCCTCGTCGATGAAGGGGATTCCCGTGTAGTAATCCTCTGTAAACTTATACTTTTCCTCTGCCACCTGCAACAATCCTTTCCAATCAGATAGAATGCAACAAATAAATCCTACGGTTTGAAAACCGTTACAGCCTAAGGTTTCACCCCCCAAAAGGGGATTCATAATGCTTCTATTCTACATGAATTGGAAAAATCCTTTTCACACAATGAAAGACCGCAGATTTTTCTGCGGCCTTCCGGAAATTGCTTTGGATTTACTCCACCGTGACAGACTTTGCCAGGTTGCGGGGCTTATCCACATCGCAGCCACGGGTGATGGCGGCGTAGTAGGCAAGGAGCTGGAGGGGAACCACGGCGAGAATCGGGATGAGGAGCTCATCCGTGTTCGGGATGTAGATGACGTGATCCACATACTTCTCAAGATCCGTATTGCCCTGGGCGGCGATGCCGATGACGACGGCATCCCGGGCCTTGACCTCCTTGATATTCGAGAGGGTCTTCTCGTAGACGCTCTTCTGGGTGGCAAGGGCGATGACGGGTACGCCCTCCACGATGAGGGCGAGGGTGCCATGCTTCAGCTCGCCGGCCGCATAGGCCTCCGCGTGGATGTAGGAAATCTCCTTGAGCTTCAGGGCGCCCTCCAGGGCCACCTCGTAGTCAAGGGATCGGCCAATGTAGAAGACATCCTCATTGAAGCCGTACTGCTTTGCAAAAGTCTTGATGGGCTCCACATCGGAGAGGGTCTCGCCAATCTGGGCGGGGATCTCCTTGAGCTTTCCGATAAGGGACTCCACTGCCTCAGGGGTCTGGGAGCCCTTGAGCTCTGCCATGTAGAGGGCCAGCATGAAGAAGAGGATGATCTGGGTCGTATAGGCCTTCGTGGAGGCCACGGCAATCTCAGGGCCGGCCCAGGTGTAGAGCACCTGATCCGCCTCCCGGGCGATGGAGGAGCCCACCACATTCGTGAGGGCCAGGGTCTTTGCCCCCAGGCGCTTCGACTCCTTCAGGGCCGCCAGCGTATCGCTTGTCTCGCCGGACTGGGAGACGACGATGAGGAGCGTGGACTCGTCCACGATGGGCTGGCGATAGCGGAACTCGGAGGCCACATCCACCTCCACCGGGATGCGGGCCAGGCGCTCGATGTAAAACTTGCCCACGAGGGCCGCATGATAAGCCGTGCCGCAGGCCACCATATGGACCTTGCGGAAGGAGTTCAGGTAGTCCGCATCCCACTTGAGCTCCTTCATGACGATGGACTTGCCGTCCTTTGCGATGCGCTGGCTCATGGTATCCCGGACAGCCTTCGGCTGCTCGTGGATCTCCTTCAGCATGAAGTGCTCATAGCCGCCCTTTTCCGCGGCCTCTGCATTCCAGTTGACCTCGAAGACCTTCTTCGTCACCGGCTCGCCGGCCCGGTTCGTAATCTTGATGGCATCCTTCGTCACCACGGCCAGCTCGCCGTCATTCATGATGTAGGTGCGGCGAGTGCGAGCGATGATGGCGGGGATATCGGAGGCGATGAAGTTCTCCCCCTCCCCGATGCCGATGACGAGCGGATTGTCCTGCTTCGTGCAGATGAGCTCCTCCGGGTGCTTCTTGCTCATAAAGACGAGGGAATAGGAGCCCTCGATGCGACGCAGCACTTCCCGGACGGAGGACACAAAGTCGCCATTGTAGACCTCCTCCAAGAGATGTGCCACCACCTCGGTGTCCGTCTCGCTCTTGAAGTCATGGCCGGTCTCGATGAGCTCCTCCTTCAGGGAGAGATAGTTCTCGATGATGCCGTTGTGGACGATGACGAAGTCCCCCGAGCAGTCCGTATGAGGATGGGCATTCCGATCTGACGGACGGCCGTGGGTGGCCCAGCGGGTATGGCCGATGCCGATGGTGCCCACGGGCATGTTGTCCTTTATCTTGTCCCGGAGGGCCGCCAGGCGCCCCACGCTCTTCTCCACACGGATGCCCTTGCCATCAAAGACAGCGATGCCCGCCGAGTCGTAGCCGCGATACTCCAGCTTCGAGAGCCCCTCCAGCAGGAATGGAGCCGCCTGATTATCGCCTACATAGCCAACAATACCGCACATAGGAAACCTCCTGTGTTCTTCTCCTGCCGCGCCCTGAGATGGTCTTGTCCGCCCGCTTGCGCGAGCGTTTTCCCCCATCCCTATCGACTGGGCCCGCCGGAAGGCATCCGCTGAAAATTCGACAACCTTCTCCTCGTCAGCTTCCATAGAAGCTCATGCGCTAGGAAATGCTTCCTTTTCATACACCAGACGACAGGAAATACCTCTGGATTAAAAATATCTAGCACCTGCAGGAAGATTCTTGCAAATGCTAGATAATTGTAACCGAAAAACGATAGTTCGTCAAGATAGCAATCAAACCGTAGCGGGACGAAGGATTGGGCGCTCCAGGGCCAGGAGCATTTCCCGCAGGAGCTTCAGGGCTACGGCGGTGGAGACACCGCTGGTGTCGAGGGGGGGCGAGAGCTCCACCAGGTCGCAGGCCACCACATTGGCGCCGCCGATGGCCGTGCGGGCGGCCTTCAGGAGGTCCAGAAACGTCACGCCGCCGGCCTCTGGGGTGCCGGTGCCGGGGAAATAGGCGGGGTCCAGCACGTCGAGGTCGATAGTCAGGTATATGGGCTTTCCCTTCAGGGAGGCGACCGTCTCCGCGAGGCCATCGAAGCTGAAGGGCACGAGGTGTGTATGGCCCTCCTTCGCCCATTTCCACTCCGCCCGCTCGCCGCTCCTTATGCCGAACTGATGGATGCGCCCGTCTCCCACGAGATCCCAGATACGGCGGATGACGCTGGCATGGGAGAGCTTCACGGAGAGGTACTCATCCCGTAAATCCGTATGGGCATCGAAGTGAATGATGCAAATATCCGGATAGGCTTCAAGAGCTGCCCTAAAGGCACCGAGGGTCACCAGGTGCTCGCCACCGATGAGGAAGGGAAGCTTCTTGGCCTCGAGGATCCGTCTCGCCTGCTCCTCGATGAGCCCCAGAGCCTTTTCCGTATCCCCAAAGGGGAGCTCGATATCTCCCCCATCGAATATGGCCGCGTCCTCCAGGTCCAGGTCCTCGTAGGGACTGTAGGTCTCCAGACCATAGGACTCTGCCCGCATGGTACGGCTGGCGAAGCGGGTACCCGGGCGATAGGAGGTGGTGGAGTCGTAGGCTGCGCCGAAGAGGACGATACGGCTCTCCTCGAAGGACTTGTCGCAGCCCAAGAAGGTCTCTACATTACGGTTCCACATCTTTCAGCATCTCCTCCACATAGTTTGGCAGGGCAAAGGCTCCGGTGTGCAGCTGGGTATTGTAGTAGCGGGTTCTTATTCCCAGGGCCTTCCATCGGGTAAAGTCCACCCCCTCCACGGGGCCCCGCTTCTTCGAGGCGAAGCCGAAGAGCCAATGGCCCGAGGGATAGGTGGGAATATGGGCCTGATAGACCCGGCAGATAGGGAAGGACTCGGCGATACGCTTGTGGGCCCGCTGCATGGCATAGCCATCCTCGGGGTAGAAGGGGCTCTCATGCTGGTTCACCATGATGCCGTCCTCCCGCAGGGCCTTGAAGCAGTTGCCATAGAACTCCTTCGTGAAGAGTCCCTCGCCGGGGCCGAAGGGATCCGTGGAGTCTACGATGATGATATCGTAGGCATCGTGGGCATGGCGGACGAACTTCAGCCCATCCTCGTAGTGGATGTGCACTCGAGGGTCGTCCAGTTTCCCGGCAGTGCTGGGAAGATATTCTCGGCAGGCCTTCACCACCTCCTCGTCGATTTCCACAAGGTCGATCTGGCGGATGCTGTCATACTGAGCCAGCTCCCGTACGGCTCCCCCATCGCCGCCGCCGATGATGAGGATATCCTTTGCCCCCGGAAAGGCGCACATGGGCACATGGGTAATCATCTCGTGGTAGATGAACTCATCCTTTTCCGTCAGCATCATGTAGCCGTCGAGGGTCAGGAAGCGGCCGAACTCCTCCGACTGGAAGATATCGATGCGCTGGAATTCGCTTTCCCCCGAGTACAGCTGGCGATTCACCTTGATGGAGAACCGCACATTCGGCGTGTGGTTCTCCGTAAACCATAACTCCATATTGTCCTCCCTTACGCCTTCTCCGCGGCAATGCGACGAAGCGTTTCGTCGATGAGCCGCACCTGGGGCGCAATCGTCTTGAGGAGCAGTCGTTCTTTCGGGCTGTGAATGTCCTGGGTCGTCACGCCGATGGATACCATGTCGAGGCCCGGATTCTTCCGAAGATGCCAGCCGCATTCAAGGCCCGCATGGATGGAGGCCACCTTCATGGGCATCCCGTTCTGCTGCTCAAAGACCTCCGTCATGATTTTCGCCAGGCGGCTGGACTTGTTCTCCTTCCAGCCCGGGGACTGGGTGCCCACCTGAAGCTCAAAGCCCGTGAGGTCTGCCACATCCTTGGCATAGCGGCGGAAGTCGTCCACCTTCCCATCGATGGAGGAGCGAGGGAAGAAAGCTACCTCAGCCATGTCTCCCTCCATTGTCAGGAGGCCGAGATTTGCCGAGGTTTCCACAAGCCCCGGGATGACTGTAGACATGGCATAGGTACCGGAATGCAGAAGTCCTACAAGGCGAAGGAGACGCATGGTATCGCCGGGGATGATTGCCTCCCCCTCGGCCTCTCGTTCCTCCAGCAGGAAATCGATGCCCGTTTCCGCATTGCCGTGCTTGGCGAGGAAGCGCGTTTCCTCCTCCTTTAGCATTGACTGGATTTCTGCCTCAGACAAATCGGTGGCAAAGACCGCCTTGGAGGAGCTGGGGATGGCATTTCGCGCCGTACCGCCCTCGAAGGAAATAAGCTCCACCTGCCCCTTTTCCTGCAGGGACCGCAGGGCCGAGGCAAGAGCCTTTATCGCATTGCCCCGCCCGTCGCCGATGCGCTCACCGGAATGGCCGCCCTTCAAGCCCTTGACGGAAAGCTCATAAACTTTAGGAAGCGTCACCGACGTGCGCTTCAGTTCTCTACGAAATGCCAGATCCACACTGCCGGCGCTGCCCACGGTAAGCTCATCGTAGTTCTCGCTATCGCAGTTGATGAGATACGTCACATCCTTCAGAGCCTCAGGGGCGAGGTGGATTGCCCCCTCCATGCCCCGCTCCTCATCCACGGTGAAGATGAGGCGCAGGGGACCGTGGCTCTCACTGTTCTTTGCCATGAAGATGGCCTCCGCCACGCCGATCCCGTCGTCAGCCCCGAGGCTCGTACCCTCTGCCATAAGGTACTCCTTCGTCCGCTTCAGCCGGATGGGATCCGTCATAGGATGATACGTGACCCCAGGGGCCGCCACACAGACCATATCCATATGGCCCTGCAGAACGGTGCGGGGCGCTCCCTCAGAGCCCTTCGTGGCGGTGACATCCGCGATGATATTGTTCACGCTGTCCTGGGTCACGGAGAAACCCAGTTCCGCAAGATAGCCCTTCAAAAAATCGCTGACGCCCTTTTCGTGTCCCGAGGGCCTGGGGATTGCTGCCAGCTTTTCAAACTCCTTCAGTACGCCCTCACGAATTTCCTGCTCGGTCATTTTCTCGATTGACATAGATAGCCTTCTTTCTGAAATACAAAAGCCAGACAAAAACGGTTGCCCGTTTGTCTGGCCCATGGGAAGCAACTATTGCAGGATGCCTGGATAGCTCATTTTAGTCCACAATGGGGTAGGGAATAGACTCCGACACATCGACGCCCTCGGGGACATAGAGATAAATGCGCTCCGTAATCCGGGTGACTGTGCCATCCATCGCATAGCAGACACCATTGACAAAGTCAGAAATATGGCGCTGCTCCGTCTCCTCCAGCTTCTCGTAGTTGACGATGCAAGCCTTCTGGATCCGCAGGTCATCGGCGATGTCCGTCACATGGTCGAAGCTTGCAGGCACGAAAACCTGCACGCTGAGCTCAGCGGGACGGGTCGTATGGACGGTGAACTGGGGACGCTGGGGCCGCTCGCTATAGCCTGCAGGACGTTCCTGCGCATATTCCCTGTGATCCACATAGACAGGATCGCCTCCTGCAACCTTGTACTGCTCCTGGTGCGCATAGGTTTCCGATACTGCGCGATCCGTCTCCTTTTTTTCCCGGATCTTCGGCTCCTCAGCCATGTACTCCTCCTCCATCGGAGGCAGAATCATGTCAAAAACGTCCTGCAGCTTTGCCTTGAGCTTCTCTACTCCAACCATGCGACTTCTTCCTTCCCTGTCCTGACTGCACTCGGGTAAAGCAGACAGCTAGATGCCTGCGCCCAGCCACTATGCAGTGAAAGCAACTTTTGTGCACCATCAGCGGTACTCTATTGTGCACATATTGAATAATTTCTTAATCATCATAGCATATCTTGCAGAAAAATGCAAAGACCCTGCCACTGGAAATCCAACTTTTTTTCAGATTAAAGCTTGAACTTCGAGACGACGCCCTTGAGATTATCCGCCAAATTTGCCAGCTGGCGGCTGCTGGCAGCGATTTCCTTCATGCCAGCTGCCTGCTTCTCTGTTGCTGCGGAGACATTTTCTGCCTCACCGGAGACACTCTTGGCCGATTCCGTGATGCTGGCCGAGGAATCCACGATGTCATTCATTTTCTTGCGTTCTTTGCTGCACGGCCACGGACCGTGCGGTCGAGAATGGCTTTCCGCAGGCGGATGTTCTCCGGTGTAACCTCCACCAGCTCATCGTTATTGATGTACTCGATGGCCTGTTCTAGGGAGAGGATGCGCGGCGGCGTCAGGCGGATGGCCTCATCGGAGGAGGAGGTACGCATATTTGAGACATTTTTCTTCTTACAGGGATTGATGTCGATATCGTTCTCCCGAGAGTTCTCGCCGACAATCATGCCCTCATAGACCTGCTGGCCCGGGGAGATGAACATGGTGCCCCGATCCTGCAGGGTGTAGATGCCATAGCCCGTCGTCTCCCCCTGCTCAAAGGCCACGAGAGATCCGCGGGTACGGCCCGGGATATCCCCCTTGTAGGGCGCATAACCATGGAAGACGTGGTTCATGATTCCGTTGCCCTTCGTGCTGGTCAGGAGCTCCGAGCGAAAGCCGATGAGGCCGCGGGCCGGAATCGTGAACTCCAGGCGCATGTAGCCTGCCGTATCCGTCATGTTCGTGAGCTCCGCCTTGCGGGTGCCGAGGCCCTCCATGACGGCGCCCATGTACTCCTGGGGCACCTCCACGGTGAGGTTCTCAATTGGCTCGCAGAGCTGGCCATTGATGGTCTTGTAGACGACCTCCGGCTTTCCGACCTGCAGCTCGTAGCCCTCCCGGCGCATCTGTTCGATGAGGATGGAGAGATGGAGCTCGCCACGGCCGGAGACCTTGAACACGTCAGCGGAGTCCGTCTCCTCCACCTTCATGGCCACGTTCGTCTCCACCTCCTTGAAGAGGCGGTCGCGAAGATGGCGGGAGGTGACGAACTGGCCCTCACGGCCCGCAAAGGGGCTCGTGTTGACCCCGAAGGTCATCTGGAGGGTGGGCTCGTCAATGTTGATGGTAGGCAGCGCCTCCGGGGTCTCCGCATCCGCCACCGTGTAGCCGATGGACACATCCCCGAGACCTGTGAGGGCGACGATATCCCCCATGGAGGCCTCCGGCACCTCGACCCGCTGGAGACCCTGGTAGGTAAAGACCTTGCCAATCTTCGCCTTCTGCTCCTGGTCGCCGTTGATGAGAACCACGTTCTGGTTCGTCTTTGCCGTGCCGCGGATGATGCGCCCGATGGCCACACGGCCCACGAAGGAGTCCGACTCCAGTGTGGTGACCATCATCTGGAGCGGCGCCTTGGGATCTCCCTGGGGTGCAGGAATCTCCTTGATGATGGTCTCCATCAGAGGCTTCAGATCCGGGCTGTCGTCCTCCATGCTGTACTTGGCGATGCCGTCGCGGGCCGTGGCGTAGATGACGGGAAAATCCAGCTGGTCGTCGTCTGCGTCCAGCTCCATGAAAAGCTCCAGCACCTCGTCGTAGACATCGTCCACCCGCTGGTTCGGCTTGTCAATCTTATTGATGACGACGATGGGCTTGAGTTTCTGCTCCAGGGCCTTCCGAAGGACGTACTTCGTCTGGGGCATGGGGCCCTCGAAGGCATCGACGAGCAACAGGACGCCGTCCACCATATTGAGGACGCGCTCCACCTCACCGCCAAAGTCCGCATGGCCCGGGGTGTCCACGATGTTGATTTTCACATCGTTATACATGATGGCCGTATTCTTCGAGAGAATCGTGATACCGCGCTCCCGCTCGATATCCCCGGAGTCCATGACCCGCTCCGCCACCTGCTCGTTGGAGCGGAAGACATGGCTCTGCTTCAGCATCGCATCCACAAGCG
This sequence comes from uncultured Mitsuokella sp., assembly GCA_945873115.1. GTDB lineage: Bacteria > Bacillota > Negativicutes > Selenomonadales > Selenomonadaceae > AWVT01. Next base: position 49,847 of record CAMCBT010000002.1, on the reverse strand, counting down.
TCGTCTTGCCATGGTCGACGTGGGCGATAATCGCGATATTGCGAAGCTTCTCATTCGTCATCATATTCATTCTAGTAATCTGCCTCCAAAAACATTCTGCTTATATACTCTGTCAGCTACCCCCATAAAATGTGGGCATAATCTCCTAGGGGAGAAACCAATTCCCTTTAATTCTACTATGAAAATCCGAGAAGTCAAGAAAAAGACACGTGATAAAAAAGAAATCCCCGCTCACTGCGGGGACCTCTCCTATGGGGCTCTTTAGACCTGGAACTTCGCCACGCCCTCCCGGAGGCTTTTCGCCATATCCGAGAGATTGTGGGCACTGGCTGCAATCTCCTCCATGCCTGCGGCCTGCTCCTCTGTCGCCGCCGAGACATTCTGGGAGGAGTCGCTGATTTTTGCCGACTCGTTCTTGAGGTTGCGGGTGACGCCGACGATGATTTCCATGTCCTTCCGGACCTGATCCATCTTGCCGACGATATTATCTGCCCCCGTATTGCATTCTGCAATACGCTCCAGAATGGTGGCGAAGCCCTTTGCATTTGCCGCCACCCGGTCACGGCTCGTCTCCGCCTGCTCCCGGCCGCTGTTCATGGAGGTGACAGCCTCCTCCGTCTCCTTCTGGATGCCGCCGATGAGGCTGCTTATTTTCTGGGTCGCATCCTGGGAGGCTTCGGCCAGCTTCCTGACTTCATCTGCCACGACGGAGAAACCACGGCCGTTCTCCCCTGCGCGAGCCGCCTCGATGGCCGCATTGAGGGCCAAGAGGTTCGTCTGGTCGGCGATGGCAGAGATGGTCTCCACGATGGATCCGATTTCCTGGGAGCGCTGGCCGAGGCTCTCCACGATGCGGGCGGATTCTGCCACCTGCTTTGCCAGGTCATCCATAAGAGAGGCCGTCTTCGTGGCCCGCTGGCTGCCCTCGTCCGCCCGCTTCATGGCCTCCTCGATGCTGGTGCGCATGGTGCTGACCATCTCATTCGTCGCATCGATACTCCTGGAGAGGTTCTCCACATTCTCCTCTCCGCCCTCGAGGGCTGTGAGCTGTTCAGCAGCACTGGAGGCCACCCCCGTGACCGTCTCCGCCACGCTCTGAGTGGCCTGGGCGGACTGCTCCGAGTTCTCCGTAAGCTGATGGCTCGTATCGGAAAGGGTCACCGCCGTATCCTTGACGCTTCTCAGCATCTTGCTCATGCTCTCGCTCATGGTATCAAAGGCCTGGCCAATCTGTCCGAACTCATCCTCCCGACCAAGGGAGATACGGGCTCGAAGGTCACCCTCTGCCATGCGTTTTGCTCCAGCCATGATCTGCTCCACCGACATATTGATTTCCCGGCGAAGCACCACGAGGATGGCCACCGTCAGCACAATGACCACCAGGAGTGCGAGGATGATGGTCGTCGTGACACGGGAGGCCGTCTCAGCCCCCTGCGCCTCCATGGCCTTGGAGTCCTTTATGACATTTTCCACATCCTGCTGCACAGCTTTGATGAGGGCTCCGTAAGAGTTTACCACCTCCGGGTCTCGCGTGGACTGGGGATCTGTGGAGGCCTCCGACTTCTTGCTGGCCGCCTTGTAGGTCTCCCAGAGCTTGCGCTCCTCCTGGAGCTCGGCGAGAGCCTTCTCCGTGAGTTCCGGGCTGCCGTAGTCCGTTGCCTTCTTTGCCTTTTCGTAGTCATCAAAGGCCGCATCCACGGCTGCCCGGGACTTGGCCAGATTCTCCTTGGCCGTCGCCCGCTCCGCCTCCGTCTGGGCTGTCTTCGTGGCAAAGACATCCATGCGGACCTGCTGCACCTTGATTTCCACGTTGTTGGAATTCTCCACCAGCTCCGTGCGCTGGCTGATGCCCTTCGCCACCTCGCCGAGCTCCGAGGCGCTGTTCCTGGCAAAAATACCAAACAGCACAAAGAGAATGAGGAGGGTGCCGAAGGAGAGCAAAAGCTTCTTCGCAACACTTAGGTCTTTCATAACTCCACTCACTTTCTAAAAATTAGTAATTGCACAGAATTATTATACGCGCCAAACCATCAAATTACAACCATATTCCAAAAAACGTATGTGTCGAGCTTTTTCGGTGAATAATTTAAGACCTTGAAATATCCTGTTTCTACGGGCATACAGTATTTCATGCCAGAAGCCCTCTGTTTGAAACAATCTATTGCAACCCCACCGAGTATTATTTTACACGAAGCCAGAAAACTATCCTGTTTCTTCCCAATAGAAAAAGAGAAGCCCCGCTGCTCGCCGAGCCTCTCTATAAAATCGTATCAAACAAGAGCCTCGCAGATCAAAGCCCCGACTCCTGGCGAAGAGCCTCGGCCTTGTCCGTGTGCTCCCAGGGGAGATCCACATCTGTGCGGCCGAAGTGGCCGTAGGCCGCTGTCTGGCGGTAAATGGGGCGGCGGAGGTCGAGCATCCGGATGATACCTGCGGGACGAAGGTCGAAATGCTTCTTCACCAACTCCTCAATTTTTTCCTCAGCTACCTTGTTCGTGCCGAAGGTGTCCACCATGACGGAGACCGGATGGGCTACGCCAATGGCGTAGGCCAGCTGGATTTCACAGCGATCCGCAAGGCCCGCCGCCACGATGTTCTTCGCTACGTAGCGAGCCGCGTAGGCTGCGGAGCGATCCACCTTCGTGGGATCCTTGCCGGAGAAGGCACCGCCACCGTGGCGGGCCCAGCCGCCGTAGGTATCCACGATAATCTTGCGACCCGTGAGGCCCGAGTCCCCCTGGGGCCCGCCGATGACGAACTTGCCCGTAGGGTTGACGAAGATACGGGCATCCTCCTTCAGAAGGTCGGCCGGGACAATCGGCTTGATGACCTTCTCGATGAGATCCTTCCGGATCTGCTCCAGCGTCACATCATCATCATGCTGGGTGGAGATGACAATCGTATCGACGGCGACGGGTTTGCCATCCTCATAGAGGATGGTGACCTGGGTCTTGCCATCCGGGCGCAGATAGCTGAGCTCCCCGCTCTTGCGCACCTCTGTGAGGCGACGGGCCAGGCGATGAGCGAGGGCAATGGGCAGCGGCATGTACTCCTTCGTCTCATTTGTGGCATAGCCGAACATCATGCCCTGGTCACCGGCGCCGATGGCATCCGCCTCGTCCATCTCCCCCTCCCGAGCCTCGATAGCCTTATTGACGCCCTGGGCGATATCCGGGGACTGCTCGTCGAGGGACACGAGGATGCCGCAGGTCTCCGCGTCAAAGCCGTACTTTGCCCGGGTATAGCCGATATCCGTGATGGTCTTGCGGATAATCTTCGGGATATCCACATAGCACTTCGTGGAAATCTCCCCCACCACATGAACCTGGCCCGTAGTGACAAGGGTCTCGCAGGCCACACGCCCCTCAGGGTCGTGCTCGAGAATCGCATCGAGAATGCTGTCGGAAATCTGGTCTGCCATCTTGTCCGGATGACCCTCTGTAACCGACTCGGATGTGAAAAGCATACGCTTCTTGCTCATACTGTATAGACCTCCTTGCTTATTTCCTTTTAAGCAATAAATTTGGACAAAAAAACAGCTCTCAATGAGAGCCTCTTTTATACTCTCATCTTATAGGCCTATGCCTAAAGGAATTGGCACCGTTTTGACGAAGTCAATGGTTGCCGCAGCTTCACAGGGCCAGTCCCTCCACTGCTCTGGATGAGTTCCTATGCTGTTTTTTTCATCATATCGCAATTATCCGGTGTTGTCAATAATGAAAATACTCAAACTTCCCACATACAAACTACAGTTCTTTGAAAACTGCATATCTCAGGGGACAAAATTCATCAAACGGCTTGCCATAGTCTCTGCATGGAGGACGGCAGCTTAGAAAGAAAGCACTGGCAGAATCTTTCAACCTGCTCGTCCGTGACATGAAATGTTTCCTGCACTGTTGCCAGCATGGCTTCCACAAGAATCTGCATGGAATGGCTGAAGGTTATGTCGGCGACTTCCGTTTCGGAAGACGTCGGACAAGAGTATCACTCCTTCATCACGTTCAGCCTTTTTATGCTCATATCCTCGGGGCCTGTCATCTGGCAGCCCTTTTTCTTGGCGTAGCGGATGTAGGTGAGGATTTCCTCCGTGATACGCTCGCCGGGGGCGAGAATGGGGATGCCGGGGGGATAGCACATGATGAATTCGCTGCAGACCCTTCCCTTTGTCTCCTCCATGGGGAGAGACTCCTTCTCGGCGTAAAAGGCCTCCTGGGGGCCAGCGACCACCTCCGGGTCGATGTACTCGGCCTTGAGCATCTTCGAGGAGTCCTTGCGGTAGTTGCGGCGGATCTCAGCCAGGGCCGCCACGAGGCGCTCGATGTCCTTTGGCCTATCCCCCACGGAGACGTAGGCGAGAATATTGGCAATGTCGCCGAACTCCGTCTGGATGTCGTACTCATCCCGCAAGAGGTCGTAGACCTCGATGCCGGCGAGGCCCACCGGGCGGGTGAAGATGGAGAGCTTCGTCACGTCGAAGTCATAGACATCATCCCCATTGATGAGCTCCCGGCCATAGGCGTAGTAGTCGCCGATGGTGTTGATTTCCTCCCGGGCATACTCCACCAGGCGGATGACCTCCTCAAAGGTTTCCTTGCCATGGAGGGCGAGATTTCGCCGGCTGATGTCGAGGCTCGCCATGAGAAGATAGGATCCGCTGGTGGTCTGGGTGATGTTGATAATCTGATGGACATAGCCCGCATGGACCTTCGGCCCCACCAGGAGCATGGAGCTCTGGGTCAGGGACCCTCCGGACTTGTGCATGGAGATGGAGGCCATATCTGCTCCCGCGTCCATAGCGGAGATGGGTAGCTCCTCGCTGAAGTAGAAATGGGTGCCATGGGCCTCGTCTGCCAGCACCAGCATACCGTGGGCATGGGCCAGCTCCACGATGGCAGGCAGGTTCGAGCAGATACCGTAGTAGGTGGGATTGTTCACCAGCACCGCCTTGGCGTCCGGGTGCTTCTCGATGGCGGCGCGGATATCTTCCACCCGCATGCCGAGGGATATGCCGAGGGTCGCATCCATCTGAGGATTCACGTAGACGGGAATAGCCCCGCAGAGTATCAGGGCATTGATGGCACTCCGATGGACATTGCGGGGCATGATGATCTTGTCCCCCCGCTTCACGGCGGAGAGAATCATGGCCTGGACGGAGGAGGTGGTCCCCCCCACCATGAAAAAGGCGTGGGCCGCATGGAAGGCCTCCGCCGCGAGAGCCTGCGCGTCCCTTATGACGGAGACGGAGTGGCAGAGGTTGTCCAGCATCTTCATGGAGTTGACATCCACATCGAGGCATTTCTCCCCGAGAAAAGCGCGAAGATCCGGGTTGCCCCGCCCCCGCTTATGGCCCGGCACGTCAAAGGGCACGAGCCGCGCCCGCTTCATGCGCTCCAGAGCCTCGAGGACGGGAGCGCGATCCTGTGTGAGATACATGGCAGTTCCTTAAGAATCAGTAGAGGTTTTTCCCGCTGAAGATCTCGATCATCTCCCGGCGCAGGCTGTTGCTGATGTCGAGCCTGTCCATAGGCGGGATTTCGTAGATATCCGTATTGAAGAGGTAGTTCTGGAGGGGTGGCTCCTTGATGAGCATCCTCGTGTGGTAGAGATTGGCCTGATAGAGGTTGATATCCACCGCGTCGTACCGCTCCAAGGTCTCCTTCGCAATGTACTCCTGGATGGAAATCATCTTCTGATCCATGAAGAGCTTCCGGCCATGGAGGTCGCGGGTAAAGCCCCGGACCCTATAGTCCATGGTGATGATGTCCGAGTCGAACTGGGCGATGAGAAAGTCCAGCGTCTTCAAGGGCGATATCTCCCCGCAGGTGGCCACGTCGATATCGACTCGGAAGGTGGCGATGCTCGTCTCCGGGTGAAACTCCGGGTAGGTGTGCACCGTCACATGGCTCTTGTCGAGATGGGCGAGGATGGTGTCCCCCAGGATGGCCGACTCCACGGGCTTCTTCCGGCCGGAGATGACGGCCTCCTCCTCGGCGATGAGCATGGTGACGCTGGCCCCCTGGGGGTCGTAGTCCTGCTTCGCGATGTTGAGGATGCGGGCGCCAATCATCTCCGTGACGGTGGACAGGATTTTCGTCAGGCGTTCGGAGTTGTACTGTTCATCGATGTATTTGATATAGTCCTGCTGCTCCCGCTCTGATTTTGCATAGCAAATATCATAGATATTGAAACTCAGGGACTTTGTCAAATTGTTGAATCCATACAGTTTCAGCTTCTCCGCCACTCGTTTTCGCCGACCTTTCTCGTACTGCCCGCAAAGCTTGCGCTAAAAATTGTCTTGCAAAAAAGGCCACGGCTCGGCAAGTCGTGGCCTTTAAGGCTCATTTTATCAAAGTTACATGGAAGAAACAAGATATTTTTCTCCTGAAGCCGCCGCAAGCTTCCATCAGGGATGGAAGTGGAAAGTGTAGGTGCCGCGGACGGCTACGGGCTCGTCGTAGCCATTTCTTCCCGGCTCGTAATAGAAGGTCTGGATCGCAGCGAGGGCTGCGGCATCCAGCTCCGGGTAGCCGGAGCTGGCAGAGACGCTTGGCCCTTGCACGGAGCCGTCCGCCCCCACCACGTAGGCCACCTGGACACTGCCTGCAGCCTTCTGGGCCCGCAGGGACTCGGGATAGACCGCAGGTCCCCTCGACAGTAGGACGGGGATCTTTGCCACCACTTTTTCCTTGGAGGCGTCCCGCACGGGCTTTGGCGTCCCCTCCGGGGTGGGATTGCCGGCTGCCTTCGGGGCCTCCTTCTGCCCCTCCCGGGCCTCTTTCTTTTCCTGCTTTTCCTTTTTCTCCTCCTCATTCCGGGGCTCCTCCTTCAAGGTGGAATCCGGGATGATGACCTCGGAGATTTCAGGCTCAGGTGCCAGCGCCTCAGCTTCCGGATCTCGGTTGCTCTCCTCCTGGGGCTGGGCCTCCGCCAGGTCATAGATATCCACATCCACAGGATGGGAGTAGGAGGAGACGGCGGCAAAGAGGCCGGTGGCAGCCACCACCAGGAAAATCACCACATGCAGGAGGGCTGAGATACCCCAGCCGGCCAGCTCTCCTCGGGATTCCGTTGGCATATCCTCACCTCCCGCCGGCATCGGCCGCTAGGCCAAAGCGGGTGATACCCGCCTCCCGAAAATCGTCCAGGAGCTTTATGACATTTCCATAGTCGATGCCTTCGTCTGCCCGGACGACGATGGAGAACCGATTGTTCTTCATGTTCTCCGCCTTGACGGCGGCGAGGAGCTGGTCATGGGCGATGGGCTTGTCCTCCAGGTAGAGGCCCCCGTCCTTTTTCACGGTGACGAGGTAGGTGACGCTCATCTGGGTCTGGGCGGTAGCCGCCTTCGGCAGATTGATACCCACCGTCTTCAGGTTCACCATGTAGAGGGTGCTGAGCATGAAGAAGACCAGCAGAAAGAACATGATGTCAATCATGGGGATGATCATGACCTCCGGCTTTTGGAAGGCCCTGCGATCACGAAGCCTCATGCGCTCGCCTCCCCGTTAAGAGATGCCTCTGCCAGGGAGAAGCACTGCTCCATATCCGTGACGATATTCTCGATGCGCTGGGTGAAGTAGGCGTGGACGGCCAGGGAGATGATGGCGACGCAGAGGCCCATGGCCGTGGCGATGAGTGCCTCGCCGACACCGCCCGTGATAGCCGTCGGCTCCCCATTCTGGAGGTTGAATACGGAGAAGGAGGAAATCATGCCACTGATGGTGCCGAGCAGCCCGAGGAGCGGCGCCATGGTGACGATGACCGAGAGGTAGTAGAGGCGGTTCTTGAGCTTCGCCAGGGCGATGCCCGACTGGACCTCCATGTAGACGGAAGGATTCTTCTTCGCCGCGGGTTTCTTCGTCATGACGGCAAAGAGGATATCGGCCAATGCTCCGCGGACCCCCTCCGTCATGCCGACCGCCCGCTCCGTCTCCCCATTGGAGAGAGCCAGGTAGAAGTCCCTGGCAAAGGAGCGGCCGGAGTCCATGCGGGTGAAGTATATCGCCCGCTCGATGCCGATGGCCACGACGAAGATGGAGCAGAGGAGCAGCACGTACATGACGAGACCGCCCTTCTGAAAGAATTCGATGCCTGTTGTGATAAGTTCCATGTTTTCCCTCTGTTACAATGATTGGCTGCTCTCTTGCGAGGGCGGAGCCCAAGACACGCAAGAGGACGTTTGTACGTGCAGCTTTATTCCTGTACCCCGCTGGGTACGCCTAGATGATCGACGAGATCCTTTATGGCGAGCTCCTTGGCGATGAGGCCGTGGGCATTCCAAATGACGGAGTCCACCTGCAGCACATGGCCTGCCTCCACAGCGGGGAGCGTGTGCCAGAGGGGGTCGCCCATAAGCTCCTCATAGCGCTTCTGGGCGGCGCCTGCCTTGTTGGTGCTGTTCGCCCCGTAGCCGCTGGATAGGATGAGGTAGTCCGCCCGCAGATCCGGCAGCTTCTCCATGGAGAGCGCCATGTTGAAGGGATCCGTATCGAGAGCCACCTGCATGGGGTCGGGCCGGAGATTCAGGAGCTCGTAGAGAAAGCGGTTCGTGTTGTTTGCCGAGTAGGGATAGAGGCGGAGGTCCTTCTTCAGGACCCGCAGGAAGGCCACCGTATCGTTTCCGATGCGATCCTTCAGGATTTTACGGGCCTCCTTGACACGGCCGTAGTATTCCCAGAGCCGCACCTCCCCCTCCTTCCCCATGCCCGTCGCATAGCCTGCGGCCAGCACGGCCACCTCCTCCTTCTGGAGGTCCAGCGGCACGACGGGTGCCAGGCGGGAGAGGGCGCGGTACGTGCTTTCATCGTAGCTATCCCGCAGGAGGATGAGGTCCGGGGCGAGGCTTTGCACCTGCTCCAGGTTGACCGTCTTCGTCTCCGTCTTGATGCCGATGTTCTCGATGTCCATGGCCGTGAGCTCCGGATACAGGTAGGAGGTTTTGGCGATATGGGCACCGACGATTTTCATGTGCAGGGAGACGGCCGTATCCTCAAGGCCGATGACGACGATGCGTTCTGGATGCTCCGGCAGTACGGTCTTTCCATACTTATGGGTGAAGACACGCTCCCCGTTTTCCTCGGAAAACTGCTTCTGGACGCTTTTCTTTGTCTTCGCAAAGCGATCCCAGAGCTCCGCGTCGATGGCCTCGTCCGTATCGGCCCGGATTTCGTCTGCAGGGAAAATCGCCGTGCTCTTTTTCTGGGGTACGCCGCAGCCTGCGAGGACGAGGCAGAGAAGGAGTGCCAGCCCCGCCAGAAGGAGCCTACGCATGGGCCTGCTCCTTTCGGTATGGAATACAGGTGGGGCGCCCAGTACGGGGATCCGGCAGGATTTCCGCATCGATGCCGAAGACCTCCCGGAGCATCTCCCGGGTAAAGGTCTCCTCCGGCGCCCCCTCGGCCCGTATCTCTCCTGCCCGCATGGCGATGAGATGATCGGCATAGCGCCCTGCCATATTGAGCTCATGTATGACCATGATGATGGTCTTGCCATAGGCGTCATTGAGGTGGCGCACGAGGGAGAGGATGTCCATCTGATGGGACACGTCGAGGAAGCTCGTGGGCTCATCGAGGAAGAGGATCTCCGTATCCTGGGCGATGGCCATGGCAATCCAGGCCCGCTGGCGCTAGCCGCCGGAGAGTGCCGAAATGGATCTATCCGCATACTCTTCCATGCCCGTCTCCGCAAGTGCCCAGTCGATTAGGCTCACGTCCTCCTTTGTCGTTCGGGCGAAGAGGCAGGCCCGATGGGGCGAGCGGCCGTAGCTCACGAGCTCCCGCACCGTGAGGCCAGCAGGTGCCGTGGGATTCTGCGGCAGGATGGCAAGCTTTTTCGCGAGTGCCCTGCTGTCTGCCGCGTGGATGTCCTCCCCATCCAGGAGGACGGAGCCGCCGAGGGCCGGCTGGATGCGGCAGATTGTCTTCAGAAGTGTCGATTTGCCGCAGCCGTTTGCGCCGATGAGGGCCGTGACCTTCCCCGCCGGTATCGTGAGATTCATGCCGTCGATGATGACGGCCCTGTCGTAGCCTGCTACGAGATTCTTTGTTTCAAGCTGCATTTGCACCTTCCTTTCGGCCACGCGCCAGGAGATAGAGGAAATAGGGCGCACCGATGAGTGCGACGATAAGGCCAACGAGCATCTCGTCGGGGGCGATGATAATGCGCGCCACCTCGTCGGAGAGCAGCAGCAGGAGCGCACCGACGAGAGCCGTCACAGGCAGCACCCGCCGGTGGGACGCCCCCACGAGGCTGCGGGCGATATGGGGGCATATCAGGCCGATAAAGCCGATGGCCCCGCTCACTGCGACGCACGCGGCCGCAAGCACCGTCGCCCCCGCCAGGAACAGCAGCCGCGACCTCTCCAATGCCACGCCAAGGCCAATGGCCGTCTCGTCGGAAAAGGAGAGCAGATCCAGCGTCTCGTGCATCGCCAGGAAAAGCAGAAAAAACACGAAAAGGATTGGTGCCAGCACGGAGACGTAGTCCCAGGTGCTGCCGAAGATGCTTCCCACGAGCCACACATTGACGGAGTGAAATTTATTCGGGTCCAGCATGACGATGAGGAGCATCTGGAGCGCATGGATGCCGGCCGAGACGGCGATGCCATTGAGGACGAGGATGTAGGCACTCGTTTGGCGCCCCTTCCGGTAGGTGATACGATAGATCGTCCCCGCCGCCAGGATACCGCCCAGAACGGCTGCCATAGGCTGGGCCCATAACCCCAGAGTGTCGCTCTCCGGCACGAAGAACAGGAGCACCAGGACGAAGAGTCCTGCCCCCGCATTGACGCCCAGGAGCCCCGGGCTTGCCAGCTCATTTCTGGAGGTCGTCTGGAATATGAGACCCGAAAGCGCGAGCCCCATGCCCACGAGGACAGCCAGCAGGGAGCGCACCATGCGGAAGTCAAAGACCGCCAATCGCTCCTCCTCCGTCCCGCCTCCCAGAAGCACTGCGAGGATATGGCCCGGCGTGTAGTAGTGGAAGCCTGTGGTCAGATGCCAGAAGAAGGCGGCCAGCGTCCCGCAGATGAGCAGGACGAGCAGCAGGTAAAAGCGTCTTTGTGCGCTCAATGGGCCGCCTCCTTCCGATTGGCAAGATAGAGAAAGAACGGCACTCCGACGAGGGCCATGACAGCCCCCAGCGGTGCCTCGAATGGCGCGGCAGCCGTGCGAGCAAAGAGATCCGCGACGACCGTCAGGAGCGCCCCGAGGAGCGCGGAGAAGGGAATGATGCGCCGATAGTCGATGCCCACGAGCTGCCGCACGATATGGGGCACGACGAGACCGATAAAGCCCACGGGGCCTGCAACGGAGACGGCTGATCCCGCCAGCAGGAGGACGGAGAGCCCCGCCAGCAGCCGGATGCGCACGATGCGCCCCCCGAGCCCCGTCGCCAGCTCATCGCCAAAGGCGAGGAGCGTCACAGAGCGGGATATGGACACGGCGATGAGAAGCCCAAGGACAATCCAGGGAAAGGCAGAAATGACCTCCTCCATGCCGATGCCGCCGAGCCCGCCCGCCGTCCAGTAGCTCAAATCCTGCGCCACATCGAATATGACGACGAGCACCTCCGTGATGGCGAGAAACACGGCACTCACCGCCGTGCCCGCAAGGGCGATGTAGACAGGCGTCACCTTGCCGCCCCGCAGGGCGACAAGGATGAGGACGAGCCCCGTTGCAATGGCCGCCCCCAGAAATGAGGCCGCCATCGTCAGAAGGAGAGAGCCCTCCTCGAAGAACACCATCGCAAGGGCCAGGCCGAAGCTCGCCCCCGCATTGATGCCGAGGATGGAGGGACTCGCCAGCGGATTGTTCGTCACTCCCTGCATGAGTGTGCCGGCGACGGCAAAGCTCATGCCCGCAAGGATTGCCGCAAAGAGGCGCGGTACCCGGATGGTTTCGATGACGAGGGCATCGGGCGTGCCCCCGCCCGAGAGGGAGGAAAATACATCTGCGACCGTCGTCGGGCGGATGCCCGAGGAGAGATAGAAAAGGGAAAAGGCTGCAAAGCATAGGAGGAGCAGGAGCGCCAGCCGAAGGGGCTGGCCCTGCAATTCGCATGATACCCCCTTAGAAGTCCATGGTGAGCGTGACTGCGTAGGTGCGCTCTTTTCCCAGAAAGATGCTATTGTTGTCAAGTCCGCGCCAGTAGTTGCGATTGAAGAGATTATAGACATCGAACCGCAGCGTCATGGGAGTCTTGTCTGCCGTGAAACGATACTTTGCCCCCAGATCCCAGGTCACCCAGGGCGATACGCGGAAAGCATTTGCAGAATCGATATAGGTATCGCCCGTATAGCGCATATTCGTAGAAAGGGAAAGGCCCGGAACGCCCTTGATGTCCTGCTCTACGCCGAGCACCGCATTCCAGCGGGACTATCGAGAATGCTTTAATCCTCAACAACCGCTGAATAGAGCGAAGATTTTATTATTTTCCTCTTTTGCGATAGTATGCTATAATGCTTCATGTAGTGTTACCTAGCCACATTTTGATTCTATTACGTCCCAGGGAACTAGAGCTCGATATGGCTCTCTGGCATTCAAGGGGGAACCTCTGATGAAGGAAAAGCATGCCTATCTCTTCTTCAACTGCGACGAGGAGAAAAGCAAGGAATCCATGAACATCTTCTACAACAAGACGGTGTATCAGGATACGAAGAAGGCGCGCAAGGCGCTTTGGGAAAAAATTGAGGAGGAGTGCAAGGCGGGCCGCGTCCATATCGCAGACGAGGCTCTCGATGGCGCCCGCACGGCTGTCCTAGAGGGCAATCCCGTCGATGCCTCCTCCTCTATGGAGTTTGGCACCATCCTTTCTCTCGACATCATTTAAGCAGCCCTATCCCGGGGCGAGGCGTGTTGACAAGCAACACGCCTTTCTTTGTCCCCAGAAGGCCAGGAGGATTCCCGGATGAAACGAAAAGAACGCATTCTCTCCCTCATCGAGGAGTCGGCGAAGGAGACGGGCCTGACAGCCCAGGAGGTGGCCTCGTCCCTTTCCATCCTTCGCAACAATGCCTCAAAGGATTTAAATGAGCTCGTTCGGGACGGCCTCCTCGAAAAAACGGAGGGCCGCCCGGTAAGGTACCTTCTAGCAAAGGACAAACCCTCTGGGGATCACGAGGCCCCCGGCCTCATCTCCCCTCACTCTCATCGAGTCCCCCATGAGGAATCCGATCCCTTCTCCCCACTCATCGGCTATGACAGGAGCCTCCACCATCAGGTGGAGCAGGGAAAGGCGGGCGTCCTCTACCCGCCAAACGGCCTCCACACCCTTATCGTCGGCCAGACCGGCGTGGGAAAGACGCTCTTTGCCCACCTCATGTTCACCTACGGAGTGGCCATGCATCGCTTCCGAGAGGATGCCCCCTTCATCACCTTCAACTGCGCAGACTACTACACGAACCCCCAGCTTCTCCTCTCCCATGTCTTCGGCCACGCCAAGGGCGCCTTTACGGGAGCTGCCTTGGCAAAGGAGGGCCTCGTGGAGTCGGCGAATGGTGGTGTGCTCTTCCTCGATGAAATCCACCGGCTACCGCCTGAGGGCCAGGAGATGATATTCTACTTCATGGATACGGGCACCTACGGCCGCCTCGGGGAGACGAAGCGGGAGAGAAGCGCCCAGGTCCTCATCATTGGTGCCACCACGGAGGATCCGGAGTCCGCCCTCACGAAGACCTTCGTCCGCCGCATCCCGAACATCATCCGCATCCCGCCCCTTTCGGAGCGCTCCCTCGACGAAAAGCTCGATATCATGAAGCTCCTCTTCCAGAAGGAGGCCCAGGGTGTGAACAAGCCCATCCGCATCGATATCGAGAGCATAAAATCCCTGCTCGGCAGCATAGAGGGCGGCAATGTGGGTCAGCTGAAATCCAACATCAAGCTGGCCTGCGCCCAGGCCTTCTTGAACTCCATCGACAATCCCGACTGGATGGATGTGGACTTCTCCATGCTGCCAGCTGCCGCAAAGGCGGGGCTTTTGAAGCTGGCCGCCGACAGGAAGGCTCTCGCGGATCTCTCCTGTATTGTCACGAAGTCCCTGACGCTGTTCCCGGACGGCAGCCTGCCGCTCCCTGCTGCGGACGATGACGACTCCTATAACCTCTATCAGATCGTATCGGACAAGGTGGAGCTCCTCCAGCAGGAGGGCATCAGTGCCCCTTACATCCGGGATGCGGTGTCCGCAGAGGTCAATGCCTACATCAAGACGCTCTACGACAAGCAACATCCCGTGGAGATGACGACCCGGGAGAGGCTGCTGAAGATTCTCGACCCGCCCCTCGTAGACTTCGCGGATGAAATCACCCTCTATGTCCAGAAGGAGCTGAATCGCAGCTATCGCAACCGCTTCTTCTACGCCTTCGGCCTGCATCTTTCCGCCTTTTTGAAGCGAGTGAAGGGAAAGGAAACCATCCCCTACCCCGGCCTCGAGGGGACGCTTCCCAGCGCCCGGCACCTGAAAATCGCCGCCGAAATCACCCGCCGCATCAAGGCGCGGTATCGCGTCGAGGTGCCCCAGGCAGAGATGGAGTACATCGCTCTCCTCATCGAGTCCTCCCAGGATGACGACCTCTCTGACAAAATCGTCATCCTCGTGGCAGCCCACGGAAAGAGTGCCGCCACCAGCATGGTGGATACAGCAGAGGAGCTCTTCAGCGGAACGGACACAATCCTCCTCTCCATCGACATGCCCCTCGATGCGAGTCCCGATGATATCCTGGAGAAAGCCGTGGCCCTCCTGAAGGGCGTGCCCTGCCAGAAGGGCGTGCTCATCCTCGCCGACATGGGCTCCCTTCTCGGCCTGGGGCCAGCTCTCGAGGAGCGGCTCCATATCGAGGCGAAGACCATCGACATGGTGTCCACGCCACTCATTCTCGAGGCCATGCGCAAGACGGAAATCGCAGGCCTCGACCTCTCCGGCATATACGAGTCTCTCCGGGGCTTCCGCGGCTATGAGAATGCGGCACTCGCCGTACAGGAGAAATCCGGCGTCATCGTCACCATCTGCACGACAGGCCAGGGGGCTGCGGAAAAGCTCAAGTCCCTGGTGGAAAACACCCTCCGGGCCGCTACCCTCGATATCCCCGTCATCCCCATCGGCATAGAAAATCTTGAGGAATGCATTCATGAAATCGAGGCCACCCGCCCCATCCTTGCCGCCGTAGGCCTCAAAAAGCCAGAGGCCCCCATCCCCTTCATCTCTCTGGAGGACTTCATCGGAGGCGATGGCGAGGCAGCGCTCCTCGCCATCCTGACGGGAGAAGTCCATGTGCCGGAGAAAAAGACTGGCAGCGTACTAAAGGATCTCTGTGACGAGTCGCTACGGGCCTTTCTCACCTATCTCAATCCGGAGAAGGTGCTGCCGCTCCTCCTGCGCTTCTGCAGCCAGGTGGAAAAAAAGCTTGCGAGCACCTACACGACATCCCAGCGAGTCCGCCTCATCGTCCATGCTGGCTGCGCCCTGGAAAGGGCCGTCCTTCATACCCCCCTGGACTTCCAGGGAAGCCGGGAGGAAATCGATGAAAGAAAGCTCATAGCCCTCAAGGAGGCTGGCGCACTATTTCGCGACACCCTCCATATCGATCTGGCAGAGGATGAGTACGATTTCATGACGAGCATTGTATGATACACTAGCTTCCCACAAAGTGATACACTAAAAGAATACACTAAAAATACACAAGCAGACTCTTTAGCCTGCCTGTGTATTTTTTTTTTGCGCAAAATAATTTTTCTGCTTTCTTAGTATGGAAAATACAATGATTTTCCTGACAATTCTAGACTTTTATTCTCACTATCCGAAAATTTTTCATGGATTTGCAGTGTATTGGCACGGTTCTTGCATATTATATGGGCGTGAAACATTTTATGGGAATCCTTCGGATTTCGCATTCTATTTTTGAGGAGGTTCTATTATGAACATCGTTCTTGCTCGCATTGATGACCGTCTCATCCATGGACAGGTCGCCACCATCTGGTCGAAGACAACGAACTGCCAGCGCATCATCGTCTGTGATGATGCGGTGGCAAAGGACACGGTCCGCTCCACGCTCCTGAAACAGGTGGCCCCCGCCGGCATCAAGAGCCACGTGGTGGACATCGACAAGGCTGTCCGTGTATATAACAATCCGAAGTACCAGGATGACCGGTGCCTACTGCTCTTCACGGGGCCCCAGGGGGTTCTCCGCATGGTGGAGGCCGGCGTACCCATCAAGAGCGTCAACATCGGCGGCATGAGCTTCAAGGACGGCAAGCACATGATCACGGATGCCATTTCCGTGGATGATGACGATATCAACGCCTTCAAGGAGCTTCATGAAAAGGGCATCGAGCTCGAAATCCGCAAGGTCGCCTCCGACAAGAGCGTTGACCTCATGAGCGTCCTGAAGTAAGCTGAGTGAAAGGAGATAGTCATCATGGAACTTAGCTCCATCCAAATCATACTGGTTTTTATATTTGCCACCATCGCCGGCATGGGCTCCGTCCTCGATGAGATGCAGACCCATCGCCCCCTCATCGCCTGCACCGTCACCGGCCTCATCCTTGGAGACATCACCACGGGCATCATCATCGGCGGCACGCTGGAGATGATTGCCCTCGGCTGGATGAACATCGGCGCGGCCATCGCCCCGGATGCGGCTGTGGCCTCCGTCATCTCCACGATTCTCGTGGTGGCGGGCGGTCAGAACCTGGCCGCCGGCATCGCCATCGCCATTCCGCTCGCCGCTGCCGGGCAGGTGCTCCTCATCATCTGCAAGACGGTCTCCGTCGTATTCCAGCACCGAGCAGATACATACGCTGAGGAAGGCAACCTCTTCGGCATCGACCTCATGAACTATCTTGCTCTCCTGCTCTTCGGCCTGCGCGTCGGCATCCCCGCCGTCCTCGTAGCCATGACGGTGGGCACGGGCGCTGTCCAGGATATCCTGAACGCCATCCCGCCGGTCATCACTGGCGGCCTGCAGGTGGCTGGCGGCTTCATTGTCGTCGTCGGCTATGCGATGGTCATCAACATGATGGGTGCAAAGTATCTCATGCCCTTCTTCTTCCTGGGCTTCGTCGTGGCTGCCTACACGAACTTCAACCTTGTGGCCCTCGGCATCATCGGCCTCGTCCTCGCCATTGTCTACATCCAGCTCAATCCGAAGTATGCAGCCCTCTCCGCTGCCCCTGCTGCCGAGGCAAAGGGCGGCAGCACCAATGCTGCGGAGGATGATCTTGACGACGAGCTCGACTAAGCGAAGGGAGGACATACACAATGGAAAAGAAACTCACAAAATCGGATCTCTTTTGGACATTTATCCGCTCGAACTTCCTGCAGGCCTCCTGGAACATGGAACGCATGCAGGGCCTGGGCTACTGCTTCGGCATGGTGCCAATCCTGCGCCGTCTCTACAGCGGCAATGACCTGAAGCAGGCCATCAAGCGCCACCTGGAATTCTTCAACACCCAGCCCTTCGTCACCGCCCCCATCATCGGCATCACCGCCGCCATGGAGGAGAAGAAGGCAAATGGTGCGGACATCCCCGATGGCGTCATCAACGGCATCAAGGTCGGCATGATGGGCCCCCTGGCCGGTGTCGGTGACCCGATCTTCTGGGGCACACTGCGCCCCATCACGGCAGCACTCGGCGCTTCCTTCGCCATCAACGGCAGCCTGGCAGGCCCCATCCTCTTCTTCCTGCTCTTCAACATCATCCGCCTCTTCGTCCGCTACTACGGCATCCAGTACGGCTATGCAAAGGGCACGGACATCGTGCAGGACATCGCGGGCAACAAGCTCCAGAAGCTCACGGAGGGTGCCTCCATCCTCGGCCTCTTCGTCATGGGCGCCCTGGTCAACAAGTGGACGAGCGTCAACATCCCCGTGGTGGTCTCGGAAATCACGAATGCAAAGGGTGAGGTCGTCGTCACGACGGTCCAGAGCATCCTGGATCAGCTCATGCCGGGCCTTGTACCGCTCCTCATGACCTTCGCCTGCATGGCGCTTTTGAAGCGGAAGGTCAATGCGATCTGGATCATCTTCGGCCTCTTCGCAATCGGCATCATCTGCTATGCCCTTGGCATTATGAATGTGAAGTAATGCAAGGTCGCATATAGGGCGCGTCCAATCCCCTGCGCCCATACAAAAATGGCAGCACTGTGAGAAATTTCTCCGTGCTGTCATTTTTGCTTATACGCGGCCAAAGGCGAAAATCTTGACGAAAAGATAGGTGATGGGCACCCCCAGGATGGCCGCGATGATATAGGCGGCCAGCGTCGGAAGCTCCAGCACATTGTATAGGGCAAATACGATGATATTCTGGATGGCGTAGTTCGGCACATAGGACAGGAAGAATTTCCCGTAGCCAATCACTGTCAGGGGCGAGGGAAAGACGAGCCTACCATTTATGACGTAGGCCACGATATTTGCGATGATGTAGCCGATGTTGAAGGCCACATTCGCATTCCCGAGGATTGGCTCCAAGAGCTTTGCCAGCGCACTGCAGAAAAAGGTGTTGAAGGTGCCGACGACGAGGAACAGGAGGAATTCCTTCCGGAAGAAATGATGGTGTATAGCCCCTTTAAGTCTCATCGACGAGGCTCCCCTCCCGCCGGATGCCCTTCAGTGCGTCCGAGGGCTTGCCCCGGGCGATGAGATAGAGAGGCCGCCGCTTTGCCTCTTCGTAGGTGCGCCCCAGATACTCGCCGATGATGCCCAGCACCATGAGCTGCATGCCGCCGAAGAAGAGGATGCATGCCATGATCGTCGGCCAGCCCGCCACCGTGTCCGCCCGGACGAAGGTCTCGAAGAGCACATGAATGAAGATCAAGAGGCTCGCGATCATCGTCACGAAGCCCATGTAGAGGCCAATGCGCAGCGGGAAGGTGGAGCAGACGAAGACGCCATCGATGGCGAGGCGCAGCATCTTCTTGGGAGAGAACTTCGAGGCCCCGGCGAAGCGAGGCGGTGCCGTGAAGCGATACTGCTTCTGGCGAAAGCCCATGGAGCCCACGATACCCCGGATGAAGCGGGCATGCTCCCGATAGCGGCGGAAGGCCATGACAGCCTTCCGGTCCATGAGGCGAAAGTCGGAGCCCCCCGGCTGGACAGGCACCTCGGAGATGATATTGAGAAACTTGTAGTAGGACGCCGAGGTGGTCTTCTTGAGCCAGGTGGCGTCCTCCGTGGCCTCCCGGATGGTCTGCACCACCTCGTAGCCCTCCTCCCAGAAGGCCAAAAGCTCATGGAGGAGCTCCGGCGGATGCTGCATATCCCCATCCATGGTGATGACCGCATCCCCATCCGCATGGTCGAGACCGCAGGTCAGGGCCAGCTGGTGGCCGGAGTTCTTCGCGAGAAAGATGGGCTGCACGCGACTGTCCTTTTCCTCCAGATCCAGGAGAATCTCCCGGCTGTTGTCCTTCGACCCGTCATCCACGAAGATAAGCTCCCATACATATGGGAGCTTCTTCATTTCCGTGCAGACGGCCTCGTAGAAGTGACGGATATTGTCCGACTCATTGTAGACGGGCACGACAATGGAAATAAACTTCTGATTCATTCTCTCGCTTCCTGTTATGGTTTCGATTCCTTCTGGGTGAGCACCAGCTTTACCACCAGCAGCTTAGGCAAGTCCTCTACAATTTCAAAATCGGCATGGGGAAGCGCCTGCTGGAAAAGGTCATATCGTCTCTTTTGGCAGACCACGTAGATAGGCTCCCCCACTGGGAGCTTTTCAAAGGCCTCATGAGGCATGACGTTCTTCGCATTCCAGTTCATGCCACCGGGCTCCTTCTTCTCGATATCCGACTCCCAGCCAAGGGCGGGGATGTTTTCCCCATAGTAGAAGACGGCCGAGGTGCTGTAGTCGCCAAAGCTCACGACGGGTGTCTGCTCCTCTGGGTCAATCCGCTGAAGTGCTCTCGCCGCCTGCCGGCCGGAATTCTCCTCGCACAGGGGGACCGCCGCAAGATATGTGAGCGCCACATAGAATATGACAAAGCCGGAAAAGACACGCTTCACGAGAAGCTCCGAGTCCCGAAGGATCAGTGCCGCCAAAAGGGCCAGCGGCAGGAAGGAGGGCTGGGTATAGGTGACGTACTTCGTAGCCATAAGCTGGAAGGCGATGTTGACGACGCCCACCCAGATGAGGAGGAAGATGACATCCTCCCGCCAGGCGGCCGCGCGCAGCTCCTTCCACTTCTTCTTGAGCTTGTAGACCATGAGAAAGGACCAGGGGAAGAAGCCCGCGAAGAATATCATCGTATAGTACCAGAACACGTCATCTCGCGGATGCTCGGAGACCGTCGCCCGCAGGAAATTGTGTACGCCGAAGAAGTTCAGGATGAAGTCCTGTCCATGGAGCTGATACATCTGGTAGTACCAGTAGCCCCCGACGGCGGCAAAGATGATGAGGCCCGGAATCCACATCATGTGGAGGAGCTCCTTCGGCCGGCGGCGGACGCAGAGAAAAATGAGGAGGATAAGCCCCGGCATCAGGATGCCGATGGGCCCCTTCGTCAGCGTCCCGAGGCCGGCAAAGAGGAAGGACAGGAGATAGATTTTCCGATTGCCCGTCTTATAGGCCTGGTAGAAGGCGATAAGGGTGGCATTGAAGAAGAACACGAAAGTCATGTCCGTGATGACGGCCTTCGACAGGTAGAAAAAGGCCACCGTGGAGGCAAAGATCATCGCGGCGATGGTGCCGGTCTTCTCTCCGTATAGCTTCTTGCCAAACCCGAAGGCCGTAGCCGCATTCAAGAGGGAAAATACCACGGGGAAGAAGCGGGCGGCAAACTCATTCACGCCGAAGACGGAGAAGGCCACTATAAGCTCCCAGTAGAAAAATATGGGCTTGTCATACCAGAAGTTCCCGTAGATGCGAGGCGAGATGAAGTCGCCGGAGGCAAGCATTTCCTTTGCCGTCAGGACGTAGTTCGACTCCACGGGATCCGTGATGGCGAGAAGATTCACCCCCGCAAAGGCAATGAGCATCGCCCCGAGTGCCACAAGGCGCAATTCCTTTTTATCCATAAAGCTCCCTTATTTTTCCAAAAGATTCGTCATGCGGGCGATGGGCACAGAGAGATCCATGTGGCCGCTTAGAGAGTCAAGCTCCTTGCCCTCCACGAGAATCTGCACCTTCTTGACCTCGTCAAACTCCGTCAGGGTGTCCACCAGGGAGCCCACCAGCATCTCCTCACCGGTGGAGCCGCCCACGAAGCTCTTCTGGAGCCCCTTCGTGAAGTCCACCTTCGCGACACCATTTGATACCTTCACGCTCCGAAGCTTTGTCTGCTTCGGCAGGATGGCGACGCTGCCTTTCTCCTTCGGGCCCGCCAGGAGTGCCTCGACGGCGGCGGTGTACTTGTCCTTATTCCCGTCCACGGTGCGCTTTTCCGCCAGGAGCTTTGTGCCTTCCTCATTGGGGAAATAAACCGTGAGGGTGAGCTTTCCATTCGTCTCCTTGCTCCCCGTATCCTTTGGATTTTCCTTGCTATCGCTCTGCGTGGAAATGGCAGAGGAGGCAGGCGCGGAGCTGGTCTCCGGGCTATCCTTCTGGCTGTTGCAGCCCGCCACCAGCACGAGCGCCAGGATAGCGACGAGGGCCAGCAGCAGCCTCTTTATGGCTTTCGTATTCATAGTAGACACGCTCCCTTATTCTCCAGTGAAAAACCGCTCGATAGCCCGGCCGATGGCCTCGGCCAGCGTCTCCTGATAGGCATCATCCGCGAGCTTCGCTTCCTCGCCGGGGTTTGTGACAAAACCCAGCTCGATGAGGGAAGCAGGCATGGCGGAGTGCTTTATGACGTAGAAGTTCGCGGCCTTCACGCCCCGGTCGTAAAGACCGCCAGCCGCCTCCAGCTCCTCATTTAATAGCGTTGCCAAGCGCTCCCCCTCAATGGAGCCCCCATAGTAGTAGGTCTCCATGCCATGGGCCGAAGGGGAAGAAAAGGCATTGCAGTGGATGGATACGAATACATCTGCACCGGCACTTGCCCCCACATCGACGCGAGCCTGAAGCTCTTGCCTAGCAGAGGCATTCCTGGCATAGACATCCACATCCGTATCCCTTGTCATGACCACGTTGGCTCCGGCCTTCTCCAGGATATCCCGGGTCTTCTGGGCCACGGGAAGCGTCACAGAAGCCTCCGTCACGCCGCTGTAGCCGATGGCACCACTGTCACTGCCCCCATGGCCAGGATCCAGGAGAATCGTGCGTCCCTTGACCCCATCCCCCAGAAGGGAAGCCGCTTGAGGGGCCTCCTTGAAGATGTCGATGATGAGCCGGTAGGGCAGTCCATTGCGATGGTCAGCCTTCTCTGTGTGAATCTCATACTGATCCGCTTCAAAGGTATCCTTGAATTGCACCACGGCCTGAAGATTCCGCGAGCGATTGGAGAGGGTCACTCCCTCCACCAGGTCGTCCTTCAGTGCAATTTTCTCCCGGACATCCCCCCGCTTTGTGGCGGAGAGATCCAGAATTAGCTGCCTTTTTAGCGTCGGCTTCGCCATGACCTGGTAGGTAAGGGCGTCTCCCGTCATGCCGATTTCGATGCGAAGTGCCTGCCGCCCCTCCACCTTTGTCTCGTAGGACTTGAAGTAATTCAGCCGATGGGCCTCGGCGCTGGCTGCCTGCAGTCCCGCCGCAAGGTACAAGCAGGCGAGAAAAAGGCAGGCCATCAGCCGGACATAGGAAAAATATTTCTTGCTCAATGGATGTTTGCTCCCATCACTTCATGAGGTCGAGGGCCTCCTGGGCCGCCCGATCCGTTGCTTCCTTGTCGAAGGAAATGTCAATGCGGAGGTAATCTCCCTCGCCCACACCCTCCGGCAGGAATTCCTTTGGAAAATTGACCTTTTTCATGGCATCGCCCAGATAGAGGACGGCAATCTCCTCCTCGAAGCGGTCAATATAGGCAGAAATCATTTGCTCTCCTCCTCCGGTGTCACGGTGTAGCTCGTACCATCCGTCTCGATGGTGATGGTGCCATTCTTGTCCGTCTCATAGACCTTGGCCTTCAGGGTCTCCCCCTTGTCGTTCTTTACAAGCTTCGTATGCTTTTCCTTATGAGTCTTCCGGTCGATGTAGGTGGCATCTCCCTTGAAGCGGGCCAGCGCATCCGTATGGGGGTGGCCGTAGTCGTTATTGATGCCGCAGGAAATGAGAACCACCTCCGGCCAGACGGCCTTCAGGTACGCTGGCGAGGAGCTGGTGGAGCTGCCGTGATGGGGTGCCTTCAGGATAGTGCTCTTGAGGTCTATGCCCTTTTCCTTCAGGAGCTCCTCCTCCACCGGAGTCTCCGCATCCCCCGTGAAGAGCATGGAGAAGCTGCCATAGACGAGACGCCCCACCACCGACTCGTTATTCGGGTCGCGCTTATAGTCCTTTGCCTGTCCCTTCTTCTGGAGTTCCTCTGTGGGATAGTAGACGTGGAAGGAGACGCCGCCGCCGAAGTCCAGCACATCCCCGGCCTTCAAGGCCGTGCGCTTTATGTTCTTCGCCTTGAGCTCCTTCAGATAGCCGATAAAGAGCTTCGAGGTGGAGGGCATACCGTTGTCAAAGACCTCTCCCACCTGGTAGTCCTTCAGGAG
Organism: uncultured Mitsuokella sp.; assembly: GCA_945873115.1. Taxonomy (GTDB): domain Bacteria; phylum Bacillota; class Negativicutes; order Selenomonadales; family Selenomonadaceae; genus AWVT01. Next base: position 26,276 of record CAMCBT010000002.1, on the reverse strand, counting down.
CACCTCCATGCCGCCGATATGATCCGCGTGGGGATGGGTCAGGATGACCTTATCGATTTTCTTGACACCGGCCTTGTCCAGCTCCTTTTTGAGCTTGTCCCGCTCGTCCACATCGCTGGTGTCGATGAGTACCGTCTGCTCGCTGGTCTTTATGAGGATGGAGTCCCCCTGGCCCACATTGAGCATGGAGATTTTCACATCTCCTGCTGCCGCCTGCTTTTCTCCTGCAGGAGCCCCTGTGCTCTGACCGCCGCAGCCCGTAAGAAGTGCGATGGAGAGCAGCAGCGCCCCCAGGAGCATTCCAAAATAACGCCTCATAGCTTACTCCTTCAGGATATACTCATAGATGCCCGTGGCCACGCCATCCTCGCCGACAGGGGGAACGATGTGTGTCGCCCGCTCCTTGACGGCCTCTCGGGCGTTTCCCATGGCAAGGCCCGTGCCCACGGTCTCCATCATCTCCAGGTCGTTCATGCCATCGCCGAAGGCGTAGCTTTCGGCGACGGGGATGGAGAGAGCCTCGAGGGCATGGAGGATGCCCGTGGCCTTTGTCTCCGTATCGGAGTAGACCTCCATGTTCTTCGCATGGTACTTATCGATGACACCTGTGAGGCCGGGATAGGCGATGAACTTCTCAAAGAGGCCCCCAGCCCCATCCTCCCGAGCGATGAACTCCATCTTGTAGACATCGATGGCCTGCACGTCAAAGGAGCGGGTAAAGGAGGAAAGAGGCACACGGATAGCCTCCGTGAAGGCCTCGGAAAGAGGAGACTCCTTTGGAAGGTAGATGTCCCTCAGCCCCTCCAGCGTATACTCCACCCCATGCTCCTCGCAGAGCTTGACGACATCCGCGACGGTCTTCTTCGGCAGGGGCTGGTGGTGGATGACCTCTCCCTCCAGCAACACGAGGGCACCATTCATGAGCACATAGCCGTCGAAGAGCTGGCTCTCGATGATGTCCCTATCAAGGTAAAGATAGGGCCGCCCGCTGGAAATAAACGTATGATGTCCCGCCTCCCGCAGGGCCCCTATGGCCTTTCGCACAGCAGGCCGCATGGTATACTGTCCGGCCAGCATATTGATGAGCGTGCCGTCGATATCGAAGAATACTGCCTTCTTCATTGAAGTCTCCCTTCCTGCTTTGCCCGATGACGGTAGATAAGCAAACGCACGATGAGCAGAAGAATCCATATCCCGAAGGTCACCATATAGATATAGTCCACCACATCCACATGGGTATAGTCTATTTTCCAAAATACATAAAGGGCACCGATAGCAATGACGATATCGAGAGGCCCTATCGCTTTCCGAAGCCAGCCCATAGAAAAAACTCCATTCCTGCTATAGTAATCATGTTCATCATAATACTACTAAAGAATGAAGTTTTTCTCAAGGCGTTATTTCATTTTTAGAATTTCAGACCCGAAGCGCAATGTATATTAGAATGTACCAAGTGATTGATGAGCGGGCGACAAATTGTTGGAAATATGCTAGAATGACATTCACGAGGTGAATAAAATGAGCCAAACGAAAACGAATAGAATCCGTGCCGCACTCCTCTGCGGGGCAGCACTCCTCCTCGCCCCTATACCCGCAGGTGCAAATGCCCAAAATGCCGCAGACACCGTCAAAGAGACGAAGGCAGCAGACATAACAAACGCTGCACCCACTTCTTACGTAACGGACAAGAAGAACACGGCAAGCGTAGAAGACGCCACGGGCTCGAGGGACAAGATAGACGCAAAAGAGTCCGGCACAAAGACAAAGAGCCAGGGCAAAGCGTGGGAGCTTGAAGCCGAGTATCTCCACGGCTCCTCCTTTGAGAAGCGCCATGTCAACGTCTACAACCTCCACTACTTCCAAAAGGGCAAAGATATAGGCAAGCGCCTCTCCCTCTCCTACGGCGGGACGCTCCAGCGGGCCACGGGCGACAATGCCACGGAAGACCACAGTGATATTTACGGCAGTTCCAGCGCCGTCGGACTCGGCCCCGCCGTCCTGCTCCGCTACGAATACCCCATCTCAGGCCGCCTCACGGGCGCAATCGATGCCACGGGTTCGCTCCTTTTCTACAACAGAGCCCATCCCTACGACGGCCGCGCCTACGGCTTCCTCTGGCGCATCGGCCCCCGCTTCTCCTACCACTACACCAAAAATGATGCCATCACCATCGGCTGGTCCTTCCATCACTCCTCCAACGGCATGGGCAGCCACAACCCCGGCTACAACGGCAACGGAATCATGCTCGCCTATACCCATGGATTCTGATGGATAAAGTTTTCAAGCCTGCGAAGCAAAGAAAACGACTGCATTGTGTTTTCCTTGCTTTGCAGGCTTTACGTGTGTCTTTTATTTCTTTACCTTCATGCCGTCGTAGAAGGCCTTGCCGACGACGGGGCCGATGCCTTCCCACTGCTTGTCAAAAACTTTGCTTCAAATTCCGTTCCTCCCCTATTATACATTTCTTTTGCCTGCCGTGCTATACTTATAGCAAACTACACGCACAAACGTCCACTTTGTGGACATTGTGCGCCGCCCTTGCAAGAAACCAGCCAATCAGTCTGCGCCTACGGCTTGACTTCTTGGGGTTTCATAGTAACAAAGACAAAATCAGGGGGACAGGATGGATACCATCAATCAAGAATATAATGCGGAAGAAACGGGTCTGCTGGCGGGGCTCGATGCTGCCCAGCGGGAGGCGGTCACCACGACGGAGGGGTATGTGCGAGTGCTGGCAGGGGCGGGGTCTGGGAAGACCCGGGCCCTCTCCCACCGATTTGCCTATCTCGTGGAGGAGCTTGGCATCCTGCCGGGGAACATCCTCTGCGTGACGTTTACCAACAAGGCGGCCTCAGAAATGCGCAGCCGCATCCATGCGCTCACCGGCGACAATGACACGGGCTATATCAATACCTTCCATGGGTTCTGCGTCTCCATCCTGCAGGAGGACAGCCACGCGGTGGGCTACCCCAAGAGCTTCCTCGTGCTGGACAACGCAGATATCGACGATATGCTGGCGAGAATCTACGAGGAGCGGGGGCTGACGCTAAGGGATATGACCTACGGACAGGCCCGGGATATGTTCGAGCTGCGAAAGCTCTACGAGGAGCCGGAGTATTACCAGGAGCTCATCACCCTGCCGCTTGCGAGGCTCAAGGAGAAATACGACCAGGCCGAAAGGAAGCAGGATATCCTTTTCTACGGGTATCTCTACGAGCAGAAGAAATGCTTCGGCCTCGACTACAACGACCTTATCAAGTTTTCTCTCTATATTTTTTCCGAGCACGCGGATATCCGGGAGAAATGGCAGCAGCGGCTGGAATACATCATGATTGATGAATTCCAGGACATTGACGAGCCCCAGTACCGGCTCATGAATGTGCTCTGCGGCTGGCATAAGAATCTCTTCGTGGTGGGAGATCCCGACCAGACCATCTATAGCTGGCGCGGAGCTTCGGGCAAGTATCTTCTCGACTTCGAGGCCCATTTTCCGGGGACGAAAACGATTTTCATGCTGAAAAATTACCGATCGACGCCGGAGATTCTCGCCGTCTGCAACTCCCTTATCGGGAAGAACAAAAGCCGCGTGGAAAAGAAGCTCGTGCCGGTGCTGCCCAGCGGGAAAAGAGTAGTCTGCCACCATGCCACAGCGGAGAAGGAGGAAGCCTGCTGGCTGGCAGGCGAAATCCAAGGGCTGCATAAGAATGGCATCCCCTATCGGGATATGACGGTGCTCTATAGGGCCCATTACATCACCCGGAGCATCGAGGAGCAGCTCCTAAAGGCGGAAATCCCCTATACGATATATAGCGGCGTGCAGTTCTTCGGGCGGCGGGAAATCAAGGATGCCCTGTCGTATCTGCGCCTGCTGACCTACCGGGATGACCTCTCCTTCCTGCGGGTGGTAAATGTCCCCAAGCGCAATATCGGCGAACGACGGCGAAAATTCCTGCTGGAATTCGCCGAGGAGCATTCCCTCACGCTTTTCGAGGCTTTCAAGGAAAGCCTCGAAAAGCCCATTTGGAATGGGACAAAGGCCAGGGACTTCCTCGCCCTTGTGGAAAATCTCTCGGATCTCAGCCAGGGAGAATCCGTCTCGGAGATTCTCGCGCAGGTGCTGGACAGGAGCGGCTATGAGGCCATGCTTCGCACGGAGGGAAGCCAGGAGCGGCTGGACAATCTGGCAGAGCTCAAGCAGTCCGTCCATGAGTATGAGGTAAGCTGCGGCGAAGAGGCGGGGCTTGTGGACTATCTAAACCATGCGGCCCTCTTTACGAATCAGGACGTGGGCGACCCCGGCGACCGGGTGCGGCTCATGACGGTTCATACGGCAAAGGGGCTGGAGTTTCCCTACGTATTTCTCTGCGCCCTGAATGAAGGGGTCTTCCCCTCCCGCAAGACCCGCACCCCCGAGGCCATGGAGGAGGAGCGCCGCCTGGCCTTTGTGGCCATGACGCGAGCGGAAAAAAGACTGTATCTATCGGATGCAGAGGGACTCAATATGGATGGATCCATGCGGTACCCCTCCCGCTTTATCCTCGATATCGATTCGAAGCTACTGGACTTCACAACGTCGCTGCCGGAAAAGCTCGTGGAGGAAACGAGGGCCTTCGTCCAGTCGTCCATGAAGCGCATGTCGCGGAAAGCAGAGCCGGTGGCCTACCAGGAGGGTGACCGGGTGACCCATCGGGTCTTTGGCGATGGCACGATTGTGGCTATCGACCAGGAAAAACGGGCCTATGTCATCCATTTCGACGAGCTCGCCACGAACAGGAGCATTGCTTTCCATGTGAAGTTGCAGAAGATATGAGCGGCATGGGCTCGCCCCAAATTCGCGCTTCAGCTTTCCCGTAGACTCCCCCTGACCTTTCGGGCCATCCCCCTCGCGAGGAGGAGGAGGCAAAACTCGATGGATTGGCAATGGGATGATACGTTGAACGAATTCGTCATACATTACGCATGAGTATCTCTGCCATAACAAAGCCATTGCCAACCTGTTGAGCCTAGCTTGGTGGTGCGCGAAGCGCGTCGGAGGGAGTCTTGATGCTGGCAGTTACATATTACACACGAAGCGGGCAATGGAAAAATCCATGGCCCGCTTCGTTGCTTTTCCTCGGCGTGTCAGTCCACAAGGATTTTCTGACGAGCTTCGTAGTCCTTCAGGGTTTCATTTGCTTGCTGCAGGAGAGCCTTAGCGGCCTTTACCTGCAGGTCTACCTGCTCATAGGAGGTACCACCAAGGGAGTTGCGGTTCTTGACGCAGGTCTCTGGAAGAATGGCCTCCTTCACGTCCTCCTCGAAGAGGGGCGAGAGGTGCTTGAAGTCGGCGTAGCTCAGATCCTCGAGATATATTCCCCGCTCGATGCACTCGTGGACGGCGGTGCCGGCCACGGCGTGGGCCTTGCGGAAGGGCATGCCCTTCTTCACGAGATAATCCGCCAAATCCGTCGCATTGGAGAAATCCTCTGTGACAGCCCGGCGCATGACGTCCTCCCGGACCTTCATGCCCCGAATGAGCTGGGCATAGACGGCTAGGCTGAACTTCACCGTGTCGATGGCATCGAAGATGCCCTCCTTGTCCTCCTGGAGATCCTTGTTGTAGGCCAGGGGCAAACCCTTCACCGTGGTGAGCATGGCCATGAGGTGGCCGATGACGCGGCCCGTCTTGCCACGGACGAGCTCGGAGACATCCGGGTTCTTCTTCTGGGGCATCATGGAGGAGCCGGTGCAGTGGGCATCGTCCAGCTCCACGAAGGAGAACTCCCGGCTGCACCAGAGGATGGTCTCCTCCGAAAGGCGGGAGAGGTGCACCATGAGGATGGAGGCCGCTGACAGGAACTCCATGATATAGTCCCTATCGCTGACGGCATCGAGACTGTTCGTATAGATGGCATCGAAGTGGAGTGCCTCCTGCACGAACTTCCTGTCGATGGGGAACGTGGTACCCGCAAGGGCCCCCGCTCCGAGAGGCATGATGTCCGATCGGCGATAGACGCCGCCGAAGCGCTCGAAGTCCCGCGCCAGCATGGAGAAATAGGCGAGAAGATGGTGGGCAAAGAGGATGGGCTGGGCCCGCTGGAGATGGGTATAGCCCGGCATGATGACATCCCGATACTTTTCCGCCGTCTCCACGAGGGCCTGCTGAAGATTCTCAATCTCCTTCTGGACAGCCACCGTCTCCCGGCGGATGTAGAGATGGGTGTCGAGGGCCACCTGGTCGTTGCGGCTGCGGGCCGTATGGAGGCGGCCCCCCGCCTCCCCTATGGCCTCCGTCAGCCGCTTCTCGATATTCATGTGGATATCCTCGAGATCCACGGAAAAGTCGAACTTCCCCGCCTCGATGTCAGCGAGTATCCCCTTGAGTCCCGCGATGATGGCCTTTGCATCCTCCTCGCTGATGATGCCGCATCTGGCAAGCATCCTCGCGTGGGCGATGGAGCCTGCGATATCCTCGTGGTACATGCGCTTGTCAAAACCGATGGAGGCCTGGAACTCGTTTATCATCTCATCGGTGGATTTGGCGAACCGGCCGCCCCACATTGCCTCGCTCACTTCGTCTTCTCCTGCATGAGGGCGCGAACCTTCAGCGGCAGGCCGAAGAGGTTGATGAAGCCCGTGGCATCCGCTTGGTTGTAGACATCGTCATGCTCGAAGGTGACGAACTCCTGGCTGTAGAGAGAATACGGGCTCTTGGAGCCTGCAGAGATGATGTTGCCCTTGTAGAGCTTCAGCTTCACCTCGCCGGTGACGGTCTCCTGGGTGCTGTCCACGAAAGCGGAGAGGGCCTCTCGGAGCTGGCAGAACCACATACCGTCATAGACGAGCTCGCCGAAGCGGATGGCAGCCTGCTGCTTGTAATGGAAGGTCATCCGGTCGAGGCAGAGGTACTCTAGCTCCCGATGGGCATAGTAGAGGATGGAGCCGCCCGGGTTCTCATAGACACCGCGGGACTTCATACCCACGAGGCGGTTCTCGCAGATATCCACGATGCCGACACCGTTGCGGGCGCCGATTTCGTTGAGCTCCGTCAAGAGGTCGACGGCGCCAAGCTTCTTGCCATTGACGGAGACGGGGATGCCCTTCTCAAAGCCCACGGTCACATACTCCGGCTTGTCGGGAGCATCCTCCGGTGCCTTGGAGATGAGGAACATGCTATTGTGGGGCTCGTTGGCCGGATCCTCGAGATCCGATCCCTCATGGGAAAGGTGCCAGATGTTGCGGTCCATGGAGTAGGTCTTGTTCTCCGTGGCGATGGGAATGCCGTGCTTCTTGGCATACTCGATTTCAGCGGAGCGGGAGTCCAAATCCCACTCGCGCCAGGGAGCGATGAGGGTGATGTTCGGAGCCAGAGCCTTGACAGTGAGCTCGAAGCGAACCTGGTCATTGCCCTTTCCCGTTGCACCGTGGGCGATGGCATCCGCGCCCTCCTTCTTTGCGATTTCCACCAGGCACTTGGCAATGATGGGGCGGGCAAAGGAGGTGCCGAGGAGATACTTCTCCTCGTAGACGGCACCGGCCTTCAGGGTGGGCCAGACGTATTCCGTCAGGAACTCCTCCTTCAGGTCTGCAATGTAGACCTTCGAGGCGCCGGACTTCAGTGCCTTGTCATGAACGACATCCAGCTCGTCCCCCTGCCCCACGTCGGCGCAGACGGCGATGACCTCGCAGCCGTCGTAGTGCTCCTTGAGCCAAGGAATGATGACGGAGGTATCGAGACCGCCGGAATATGCCAGTACGACTTTATTGATTTTAGCCATGATATTTCCCTCGTTTCAAAAAATGTTTATCTGCCCGGAGGAGCTCAGTCCCCCATGGTAAGTGCCATGATTGCCTTCTGGGTGTGGAGGCGGTTCTCCGCCTCGTCGAAGATGACGTCCGCATTGGCCTCGAAGACAGCCTCGGTGATTTCCTCGCCCCGATAGGCCGGCAGGCAGTGCATGACGATTGCCCGCTTGTCTGCCTTCTTCAGGAGGTCTCCATTTACCTGGTAGGGAGCGAAGATTTTCTTCCGAGCCTCGTGCTCCGCCTCCTGGCCCATGCTGGCCCAGGTGTCGGTGACGACGATGTCCGCCTCCTTTACCGCCTCGTAGGGGTCGGTCGTGAGGGAAAGGTCTGCGCCCGTCTCCTCCGCATCCCGCAGGGCATTTTCAAAGACGGTCTTATCCGGATGGTAGTCCTCAGGCGTCGCCGCCACGAAGGTCATGCCGGTCTTCGCGGCGCCGTAGAGGAAGGAGTTCGTCATGTTGTTTCCGTCCCCCACGTAAACCATCTTGAGCTTCGAGAGGTCCTTGCCCTTGTGCTCCCGGATGGTCAGGAGATCCGTCAAGACCTGGCAGGGATGGAGGAGATCCGTCAGGGCGTTGATGACGGGGATGTCCGTCCAGGTGGCCAGCTCCTCGGCCCTGTCGTGGCCAAATGTGCGGATCATGATGCCATCGAGATATCGGGAGAGGACGCGGGCCGTGTCCTTTATGGGCTCGCCGCGGCCAAGCTGGAGATCCCGGTTTGACAGGAAGAGGGCCTGGCCACCCAGCTGGTACATGCCGGTCTCAAAGGAGACACGGGTGCGGGTGGATGATTTTTCGAATATCATGCCGAGGGTCTTGCCCTCCAAGATGCGATGGGCGACGCCTGCCTTCTGCATGGCCTTGAGCTCGGCGGCAAGCGCGAGAATCTCTTCGACTTCATCGACGGAGAGGTCGTGAATCGAGAGCATGTCCTTTCCTTTTAGCAATCGCATTCCCTCCATTTCGAGCAAATCTTATTACAACATACTTATGATTATACATCATGCGGAAATAATTGACTAGAGAAGCTACTTCGCATATTTCACGAGAATCTCATCAAGGCACTCTATGAGAAAGTCCACTTCTTTTTCCGTAATAATCAACGGTGGGATGAAGCGCAGGACGTTGCCGGCGGTGCAGTTGATGATGACGCCCTTTTCCATGGCCTCGTTCACGATGTCGCGGCCGTGCTCTGTGTCACTTAGCTCCAGGCCGAGGATGAGGCCTTCGCCGCGGACGTCCTTGATGTAGCCGGGGTACTTCTTCTGAAGCCCCTGGAGCTTTTCCTTGAAGTAGTCCCCCTCTTTTGTGACGTTTTCGAGGAATTCCTTTTTCGGGATGGTGTCCAGGACGACGTTTGCTGCGGCGCAGGCGAGGGGATTGCCGCCGAAGGTGGTGCCGTGATCGCCGGGATGGAAGGCCTTTGCCACCTCGTCCGTCACCACGAAGGCGCCGATGGGCACGCCGCCGGCGAGGCCCTTGGCGAGCGTCACGATGTCGGGCTTTACGCCATACTTTTCATAGGCGAAGAAGGAGCCGGTGCGACCGATGCCCGTCTGGATTTCGTCGAAAATGAGAAGGGCCTTATGCTTGTCGCAAAGGGCGCGGACTTTTTTCAGGTAGTCCCCCTTCGGCGTGTGAACGCCGCCCTCCCCCTGGATAGGCTCCAGGAGCACGGCCGCCGTCTTGTCGGTAACCATGCGCTCCAGCTCCTCGAAGTCGTTGAAGTGGACGTAGTCGAAGCCCTCGGGGATGGGGCCCACCCCCTCCTGGTACTTCGGCTGGCCCGTGGCAGTGAGCGTCGCCAGCGTCCTGCCGTGGAAGCTGTGCCAGGCGGAGATAATCTGGGATTTCTCCGGATCAATATTGTGGGCGCATTTCCTCGCTATCTTAATGGCGCCCTCATTCGCCTCTGCGCCTGAGTTGCCGAAGAAGGCCTTGCCGAGGCCGCTAAGCTTCACCAGCTTATCAGCCGCATCCGCCTGGGGCTGGGTGTAGTAGAGGTTCGAGGTGTGGATAAGCTTTGCCGCTTGATCCGTGATTGCCTTCACCAGAGGCGGATAGGCATGGCCCAGGACATTTACGGCAATGCCCGCCAGGAAGTCCAGATACTTCTTGCCGTTGTTATCCCAGAGATATGCGCCCTCGCCATGGTCCAGGACGATTTTATAGCGATTGAAGACGGGGACATAGCCCTTCGCGTCCTTTTCAAAGATTACGCTATCGCTTTCTTTCATAGTTTTCCCTCCCGCTCAGCGGATAATCTGGGTGCCGATGCCCTTTGATGTGAAGAGCTCCAATATGATGGAGTGTTCCAGGCGCCCGTCGATGATATGGGCCTTCCCCGCACCTGTCTCAAGGGCTGTGAGGCAGGCCTCCACCTTCGGGATCATGCCACTGGCGATGCTGCCGTCCTTGATATATTCCCTGGCTTCCTCAGCGCGGAGCGTGGAGAGGAAGGAGCTCTTGTCGTGAAAGTCCTTGTAGATACCCTCGATATCCGTCAGCAACAGGAGCTTTTCCGCCTCAAGAGCACCTGCAATCTCCGCCGCCACGTAGTCCGCGTTGATGTTGTAGCTCTCCCCCTCCTCGCCGACGCCGATGGGGGCGATGACGGGGATATAGCCCCCGTCCAAGAGGTCCTCCAGAAGCTGGACGCGGATCTCCTTCACGGTGCCCACGTAGCCGATGTCCACCTTACGCTTTTCCTCGCCCTCGTAGACGGTGGCGAGCTTCTTCTCCGCCGTGATGAGTCCCGCATCCTTGCCGGAGATGCCCACCGCCCGGACACCTCGCCGGTTCAGGAGGTTCACGATTTCGGAGTTTATCTTGCCGTCGAGAACCATCTCGGCGATTTCCACCGTCTCCTCGTCCGTGACCCGGAGGCCTGCGACGAAGCTCGTATCCTTGCCTACCCGCTCCAAAAAGCCGGTAATCTCAGGCCCACCGCCATGGACGATGACGGTGCGGATGCCTACATATTTCATGAGGGCCACATCCTCCATGACCTTTTCCTTCAGAGTATCGTTAATCATGGCATTGCCACCGTACTTTATGACGACGGTCTTACCATAGAACTCCTGAATGTACGGGAGGGCCTCCACGAGGATCTGGGCCTTGTCCCTTGCTTCAAATTCCTTCATATTCTGCCGCCTTCATCAGGTGTGGTACTCACCATTTATCTTCACGTACTCATAGGAAAAGTCGCAGGTCCAAACCGTGGCCTCGGCCTCCCCCTCTCCCATGTCGATGTCGATGATGATGTCATGGGCCGCCATGACAGTCCGGAGTGCCGCCTCGTCGTAGGCTACGCCCACGCCCTTGGCATAGACGGGGATGCCGCCAAACTTCACGACAGTCTTGTTGGGATCCATGGGAACGCCCGCGTAGCCCACGGCACAGATAACGCGGCCCCAGTTCGGATCCTCGCCGAAGAAGGCGGTCTTCACGAGAGGACTGTTAGCGACGGACATGCCGATTGTCTTTGCATCCGCAAAGGATTTGGTACCCGTGACATTGATGGTCAAGAACTTCGTGGCGCCCTCGCCATCGGAGGCGATGTGCTCCGCCAGCCCCCGGCAAATCTTGTAAAGGGCCTCCTCCACCTTCTTGTAGTCCTCATTTTCCGAGGTAATCTTCGCGTTGCCCGCCTCTCCATTGGCGAGGACGATAGCCATGTCGTTCGTGCTCATGTCCCCGTCAATGGAAATCATGTTGAAGGTCTTTTCCACCACAGAGGAAAGAGCCTTCTGAAGGAGGGGCTGGTCGATGGACACATCCGTCGTGATAAAGGCCAGCATGGTAGCCATATTCGGCTGAATCATGCCGGAGCCCTTGGCGATGGCACCGAAGCGGACGGGCACACCGCCGATATTTACCTCGAGGGCGCAGGCCTTGGAATGGGTATCCGTGGTGATGATGGCGCTCCCCGCATCGACACTGCCGGTGGTGGAGAGGCTCTTTGCCGCCGCCTCCACACCGGACTTCAGCTTCTCCATGGGGAGGTTCACGCCGATGACGCCGGTGGAGGCCACGATGACCTCACTGGGATTGATCCCCAGAGTCTTTGCCGCAAAGGCCTGGGTCTCCTTTGCGTCCTTGTCTCCCTGCTCGCCGGTGCAGGCATTGGCACAGCCAGCGTTCGCCACGATAGCATGGGCTATGCCGCCCTTCACGACCGCCTTGGAGACAAAGACCGGAGCGGCCGCCACCTGGTTCTGGGTGAAGGTGCCGGCCACAGCCGCCTCCTTCTCCGTATAGATGAGGGCCACGTCCAGGTTGCCGCTCTTCTTGATGCCCGCTTTCACGCCGGCTGCGGTAAAGCCCTTCGGGAAGGTGACGCCTGCTTTTGCATTCTTATCGCTGAACATATTCTTTCCTCCAGAGTGAATAAATATTCATAAATTCAGTTAAATTATACATCAAGGATACATGGGAATCACGTCGAGGCCCGTTTTTTCATCAAAGCCACAGGCGATGTTGAAGTTCTGCACTGCCTGGCCTGCGGCCCCCTTCACCAGATTGTCGATGGCAGAGAGGACGATGACCCGGCCCGTGCGCTCGTCGATGTGCCAGCCGATATCACAGAGGTTCGAGCCCCGCACCGCCTTCGTGGCGGGATAGCCGCCCCGACCCAGCAGGCGGATGAAGAACTCGTCGCCATAGAGCCGCTGGAAGGCCTCATCCACTTGCTCAGGCGTGACGCCCGGCTTCAGGCTGGCATAGCAGGTGGCGAGAATCCCCCGGGACATGGGGACGAGGTGCGGCGTGAAGTTTATAATCGTCTTCTCGCCGGAGAGCTCCATCAGGGCCTGCTCGATCTCCGGCGTATGGCGATGGGTCGCCACGCCGTAGGCAGTGAAGCTGTCGTAGAGCTCCGGGAAATGGTTCGACTGCTTCGGAGAGCGACCGGCGCCGGAGACGCCGGACTTGGCATCCACGAGGATGGTGTTTTCGTTGATGAGCCTTTCCTTTGCGAGGGGAGCCAGGGCCAGGATGCTTGCCGTGGTGAAGCAGCCCGCATTGCCGATGATCTTCGCTCCTCGGATTTTATCCCGATAGAGCTCCGCCAGCCCGTAGACCCGCGACGCGTCCGGATGGGTATGCTCCACATGGTACCAGGTCTCATAGACTGCCGTATCGTCGAAGCGGTAGTCCGCGCCGAGATCGATGATACGGGTCGGCAGCTTCTCCAGAGCCTTTCCCACTCTCATGGCGTGGCCATGGGGCAGGGCGATAAAGACGAAGTCGCTGTCCCGCCCGATGCGCTCCATGTCCTCCATGGACTCCAGCACCATTCCGCATCGCCCGCGAAGGTGCGGGTAAAGGGAGGAAATCACCTCCCCCGTATGGCTCTCGGAGGTGATGTGTACCACCTCCACCTCCGGATGACTATACAGGATTCGCAGGAGCTCCGCCCCCGCATAGCCCGTGGCGCCGATAATGCTGACCTTCATAAAACCCCTCCACCACAAGTCTAACGGCTCTTGCCGCGATGATATTTATAATTATACAACTTTTTTGCATAAACTTGCAAGCTTTTTGGGAGATTTCTCTTGATTTATTTTCCCCATACAAGAAAAGACAAGAACCGAGCGCATGTGCGCAGATTCTTGTCTTTCCACCTCCTATGGGGAAGGCTGCTATCTTTATGCAAGGTTATAGGACGTCTTTTCCGTTGGTTCTGTTGAGCGCTGCTCCTCGGGGCCCTCCGCCTTTTCCTCTTCTTCAGCATGGAGAATCTTCATGAATTCGTCGCCGGTGATGGTCTCCTTTTCGTAGAGGTAGGCAGCCAGCTCGTCGAGCTTTTCCCGATTCTCCTCCAGGAGCTTCTTTGCCTTGTCGTGCTGGGCACGCACGAGCTCCACCACCCGCTTGTCGATTTTCTCTTGGGTAGCGGCGGAGCAGGCGAGCGTCGTATCGCCGCCCAGGTAGCGGTTGTTCACCGTCTCCATGGCCACCATGTCGAACTCGTCACTCATCCCGTAGCGGGTAATCATGGCCCTTGCCATCTTCGTGGCCTGCTCGATATCATTGGCGGCGCCGGTGGAAATCTCGCCGAACTTGACCTCCTCTGCAGCCCGGCCTCCCGTGAAGGTTGCCAGCTTGTTTTCCAGCTCCTCCCGGGTCACGATATACTTGTCCTGCTCCTCCACCTGCATGGTATAGCCCAGGGCTCCTGAGGTGCGGGGGATGATGGTGATTTTCTGCACCGGTGCCGAGTGGGTCTGGAGTGCCGCCACCAGGGCGTGGCCGATCTCGTGATAGGCCACCGTATGCTTTTCCTTGTCGGAAAGGATGGCGTTCTTCTTCTGGTAGCCGGCGATGACCACCTCCACGCTTTCCTCCAGATCCGTCTGGGTCACAGTGCTTCTGCCACCCCGGACGGCCCGGAGGGCTCCCTCGTTGATGATATTGGCGAGCTCTGCGCCGGAGGCACCGGCCGCCATGCGGGCGATGTTGTGGAAGTTGACCCCCTCATCGAGCTTTACCTTCTTGCCATGGACCTTCAGGATGTCCTCCCGGCCCTTGAGATCCGGCAACTCCACCGGCACCCGCCGGTCGAAGCGGCCGGGCCTGAGAAGTGCCGGGTCGAGGGAGTCCGGGCGGTTCGTGGCCGCCAGGATGATAACGCCGGTATTGCCCTCGAAGCCGTCCATCTCTGTCAAGAGCTGGTTCAGCGTCTGCTCTCGCTCATCGTTGCCCATGAGGTTGCCGCTGCGCTTCTGGCCGATGGCATCAATCTCGTCGATAAAGACGATGCAGGGAGCCTTTTCCTTTGCCTGCTTGAAGAGGTCCCGGACCTTCGAGGCGCCCATACCCACGAACATCTCCACGAACTCGGAGCCGGCGATGGAGAAGAAGGGAACATTGGCCTCGCCGGCCACGGCCTTTGCCAGCATGGTCTTGCCGGTGCCCGGGGGGCCTACGAGGAGCACGCCCTTCGGCATGGCGGCACCGATGGTGGAGTACTTCTGGGGATTATGAAGGTAATCGACGATTTCGGAGAGGTTCTCCTTTGCCTCATCCTCGCCTGCCACATCGCTGAAGTGGATGCCCTCCGACGATGGCACGTAGATTTTCGCCTGGTTGCCGGAACCGCCGAACATCATGGAGTTACCTCCGGCCCTGTCCATGAGCTTCCGGCTCATGTACTGGCCGATGGCGAAGAAGATGAGAATGGGGAGAATCCATGCCAGGAAGAAGGAGAGGATGGGATTTGCCTCCGCCTTGATGTCCTGAGTGAAGGTGGCGCCGGATTTGTCGAGGCGCTCCGCCAGATTCGGGTCGTTCATGAGGCCCGTCTTGTACTTCTTGTCGTCATCCTTTTCCGTGAAGACAATCTGGTTCGACTGGACCTCCACGTGGTCGATTTTCTTCTCGTCAATGGCCTGCATGAAGGTGCTGTAATCCACCTGCTGGATTTGGGCCTCCTCGAAGTAGGGCCGCGCCATCTCGTTGAACATGAGGATGGCCGCAATGACGATGACATAGTAGAACGCCAGCTTCTTGTTGGGCGTTTTCATTTCCTGCATAGTTGCCCCCTTTCCTTCTCCACCACGAGGGACCGCACCCGGATGCTCACATCGTGCACCGTCATGCCCGTCATATATTCCACCACGTCCCGCATTTCCCGCTGGACCTCTTGCATGAGGGTGGGGATATGGCTGCCGTAGGTCAGGCTCACATCGCTTGTGATGTGGAGGCCTCTATCCTCCTCCCCCTCGTAGACATGGGAGACATGGATATGGTTGATAGTCCGCACCTCCGTCTGATCCTCCAGCTTCTTCTGGATGATTTCCCGAATGGCCTTGTCGTCGATTTCGAGCTTGCCAAAATAGCTGAAGGCGGGCCGGACGATGGACTTTTCCCCCAGGCGCCGCCTCTTTGTGGCACTCTGCTTGAAAAAGGACTGCAGGGGATCGATGAGGTAGCCGGAAAAATGGGGCTTCAGCTCGATGGTGGGCACGGGGATGATGTGCTTTCCCTGCTTCAGCCGATAGAACTGGGCCTTTTCCATGTCCGCCTTAGAGGCGATATCCTCGATGCGGATGATTTTCTTGATGGCCGGGAGCTTCAGGGCCTTTGTGATCTTGTGCACCATGTTCTCCGAGGTGCCAAGGACAAGGATGCGCTTTGGCAGAACCTTCTCAATGGCA
Organism: uncultured Mitsuokella sp.; assembly: GCA_945873115.1. GTDB lineage: Bacteria > Bacillota > Negativicutes > Selenomonadales > Selenomonadaceae > AWVT01. The sequence continues at coordinate 10,330 of CAMCBT010000002.1, read as the reverse complement.
GAGCGGACGCTCTCCGCATGGCCTGGCAGGACGAATATGGCGCGCCTAACGGCCATGATGCGGTTCTGCTCCTTCTTTGCCGAGGCCCCGGCGATGATTTTTCCATCCTTAATGAGAATGCCGTCGTCGATGATGGCATCCGCGTGGTGTTTATGGGCCACCACGAGGGCTCTATGGCTTTTCCCGGTGCCGCTGGGCCCCACCAATGCAATGACATCCATCCTGCTCCTCCTCCCTCATGCCTTTTCCGGCCGATAGAGCTCCTTTGCGTACGCGTCCTCGATGGTAAACTCCCCGAGCTTCGTCGGATAACGGGTTGGAAAGCCGTGGAAGTCGGAGCCTCCTGTCATGAAGAGACTGTACTTCTCCGCCAGCTTCCGGTAGCGCTCCGTATCCTCTGCATCATGCTGGGGATAGAAGACCTCGAGCCCCTCTATCCCCTTCTGGCAAAGAGCCTCCACAAGCGCATCGTCATGGACGAGCTTCGGATGGGCCAGCACTGCCTGCCCGCCAGCCGCCTTGATGAGGGAGAGGATGTCCTCCACCTCCAGTCGGTAGTGGGCCACGTAGGCTGGCTTTCCCTTGCTCAGAAGCACGTCGAAGGCCTCCCGGACAGAGGGGAAATAGCCCTTTTTCACGAGAACCCGGCCGATATGGGAGCGGCTGATGGACTTGCTGGTACCGGCAATCTGCAGGACCTCCGCCTCGCTGATTTCATAGCCGAGGCCATTGAGCTTCGATACAATCTCCGAGAAGCGATCCCAGCGGGCGTTTGTCACCTCGCTGAGCTTGTCGATGAGCTCCGTGCAGAATATGTCGATGTTGTACCCCAGGATATGAATTTCCTGGGTGGGATGGTGGGCACTGAACTCGATGCCCGGGATAATCCCGATGCTCTTGGCCGGGTACAGGCCGTTGTCATAGAGATGGGCAATGCCATCTACGGTGTCATGGTCTGTGATGGCAATATAGTGAAGCCCTGCCTCTTTTGCTGCCGCAATGAGCTCCTCCGGCGTAAGCTTGCCGTCGGAAAAGGTCGTATGCGTATGAAGGTCGCTTGGCATTTCTTTCCTCCAATCCTCTTTTCTCTCCCGCTTCCTTACGTCTCCCGCAGGAAAATGCGCTCTATCTTCTGCGGGCGGTTCGTTCCGTCGTCGATGGTCAAAAGAACGCCGCAGAGCATGGCCGGCCCCTCCGCCACGTCGAAGCGGGCGGGGAGCGCAGAGCGGAACCGCTCAATAATGATTTCCTTCTTGACGCCGAGGACGGAGTCGATGGGCCCCGTCATGCCGAGATCTGTGATATAGGCCGTTCCCTTCGGGAGAAGGCACTCATCCGCCGTCTGGACATGGGTATGGGTGCCCACCACAGCCGTGACCTTGCCATCCAGGAAGTAGCCCATGGCGAGCTTTTCCGAGGTGGTCTCCGCATGGAAATCCAGCAGAATGATATCTGCGGCCTCCCGGAGCTCAGCGGTGAGCTGCTCTGCCTTCTGAAAGGGACAGTCAAGAGCCGGCATAAAGGAGCGGCCGGAAAGGTTCATGACGCCGATGTTCTTCGCCTTGAAGGGATAGACGCACATGCCCTTCCCAGGAGCCCCCTCCGGATAGTTCGCCGGGCGAATGAGGAAGGGCTCCTCCTCGATGAAGTCCAGCACATCCTTCTTGTCAAAGACATGATTGCCGGAGGTGACGATATCAGCCCCCCCCTGATAGAGCTCATCGAGGGACTTTCGCGTGATGCCCTTGCCGCCGGCGGAGTTTTCCCCATTGACGACAACGATGTCGATGGCATGCTCGCGCCGAAGCTCCGGCATAAATTTTCGGAATGCCCGTCGGCCCGTCCGGCCGACCACATCCCCCACCAGCATAATTCGCATGACTTAGCCTTTCAGTTATTGTAAACGATTACCCGGTCGCCCTCCCGCAGTCCTGTGAGGCTCTGGCGCAGATGAAGCTTTGGCATTTCGCCCAGCATCTTGTCCAGCACATTGCTCTCCATATCGAGGAAGGAATCCTCCAGGAGGCCCTCTGCCTTGTCAATGACCAGGGCATCCCCAAAGGTGTCGATGAGAAGGTCGGCAATCATGTCAAGCTCTCCTCGGGTCAGTGAGACGAGGTCCCGGGTGATATAGCTCAGAACGGTTCCCTTTTCCTCCCCATTTCCTACGTCGACACTGGCCATGGATACCTCCGGCTCGATGCCATCCTCTAGCACATGGTACGTCTCGATGCTCTCCTGCAGGAAGGCAGGAAACTCCCGGAGCTTCTTCTCGTCGATTTCCCCCTGCAGCAGGAAGTTTATCTCGAGGGACAGCCCCTTCGCATCATAGCTTGCCGCGTAGAACTCCGGGTAGCAGATGAGAAGAGCGCCGATGAACTCTATGCCTGCCTTATGTCTCGCCTGCAGGGCTTCCCTTGTCTTGCGAAATAGTTGAAAGCCAAACATGGTCTTATCCTCTCAATTTGGAAAGAGGGGCGCGGGAAAGACCCCGCACCCCTCTTCGATACTGGCGTATCGCAGGACCAGCAGACCTGCTGCCGTCCCTTATTTTGCGTAATCGACGACGCGGGTCTCGCGAATGACCGTGGCCTTGATCTGGCCCGGATACTCGAGCTCGTCTTCGATTTTCTTGACAATGTTGTGAGCCAGTGCCGTCGCCTCTGCATCGTCCACCTTGTCCGGGCGAACCATGACGCGGATTTCGCGGCCTGCCTGGATGGCGAAGCAGCGCTCCACGCCCTCAAAGGACTCAGCGATAGCCTCGAGGCTCTTGAGCCTCTTGAGATACGACTCCAGGCTCTCCCGACGGGCGCCGGGACGGGCCGAGGATACGGCATCGGCTGCCGCCACGAGGACAGACTCCACACAAGTGGGCTCCACATCCCCGTGATGGGACTCGATGGCGTTGATGACATCCTTCGACTCCCGGTATTTCCGCGCGAGATCGGCACCAATCTGAACATGGGAGCCCTCGACCTCATGGTCGATGGCCTTGCCGATATCGTGGAGAAGGCCGGCCCTTTTTGCGAGCGTCACATCGCAGCCCAGCTCGGCTGCCATCATGCCCGCGAGATGTGCCACCTCCACCGAGTGGTTTAGCACATTCTGCCCGTAGCTTGTGCGGTAGCGCATGCGGCCCAGGAGCCTTACGAGCTCTGGATGGAGCCCATGGACGCCCGTGTCGAAGGTGGCCTGCTCGCCAGCCTCCTTGATGCGGGCATCCACTTCCCGCTTCGCCTTCTCCACCATCTCCTCGATGCGAGCAGGATGGATGCGTCCATCCTGGATGAGCTTCTCGAGAGCGATGCGGGCGATCTCCCGGCGCACCGGGTCGAAGCCCGAGAGTAGGACTGCCTCCGGCGTGTCATCGATGATGAGGTCGATGCCCGTCAGCGTCTCGAGGGTGCGGATGTTGCGGCCCTCGCGGCCGATGATGCGGCCCTTCATCTCGTCATTCGGCAGGGCCACCACGGAGACCGTGGTCTCTGCCACATGGTCGGCAGCACAACGCTGGATGGCAATGGAGAGAATCTCCCGAGCCTTCTTGTCAGCCTCGTCCTTCGTCTGCTGCTCGTACTCCTTGATCTTGATGGCCTTTTCGTGCTTGAGCTCCGCCTCAGCCTCCTCCATGAGAAGCGTCCGCGCTTCCTCCGAGGTCAAGCCGCCGATGCGCTCGAGCTCAGCCTTCTGCTGCTCGTGCATTTCATCGACAGCCGCCTGAGTGCGGCTGATGCGCGCCTCCTTTTTGGCCAGCTGTTCCTCTTTCCGCTCGATGGAATCGAGCTTCCGATCGAGGTTTTCTTCTTTCTGAACGACACGTCTCTCTTGCCTGGATATTTCCTGACGACGATCGCGTGTATCCTTATCAAGCTCCTGACGCTGGCGATGGATTTCCTCCTTCGCCTCGATGAGAGCCTCCTTTTTCTTGGATTCGCCCTGCGCCTGGGCCTCTGCCACAATGCGCTTGGCTTCGTCCTCAGCCGATCCGATCTGCGCCTCTGCCGTGCGCTTGCGCGCCACATAGCCGCCACCGGCACCGAGAAGAACCGCTACTACGCCCACCAATACTGTTTCAACGATATCGTTCACCCCCCTTTTCATTTCAGTCTTATTCTGAGTTTATGCGATGATTCTCTATGAATCATACCGTACTATTCTAATGTTTTTTAGCAGAAGTGTCAAGAAGGGTATTCTTCGAAAGGAATTTGAACCGCCTTCAGGAATCCTTTTTCCGAAGAAGGTCCGCAAGCTCCCCTGGCTGCACGTGGAAGGTATCCTGAAGCGTCCGCTCGTCCATGCCCTTCTCATGGAGCTTCCGCACGATATCCCCTCGGGCTCGGACAAGCCCCTCCACAAAGCCCTTTTCGTAGGAATCTCCCGCGGTGTTCCCCTCTTTAAGGCCTGCCAGACGTTCATTCATGGTACGAAGGAAATAGGGGTCGTCTATTTCCACATTGGGCCGCTTCCAAAAGGCCGCCCGCTCCCGCCCATAGAGCGGCCGGGGCTTTTGCTTTCGCGCATAGTCTCCGTCCGATGTCATGACCCAGGTCTCATCCGCTGGCCAGGAACGCTTCAGGACACGCTCTGCGTTCTTCTCGTCATCCTCCTCGTACCGGCGAAGCACCTCCGCCTCGGTCTGGCCACGCTTTTTCCCCTTTTCCATGAGGCGGGCCCTAAGAATCGAGGGGGTTGCCGTAATCATGAGGGTATAGTCGGCAAAATTCCGAAGCTGCGGCCAGTCTCCCTCTCCCAGGAGGAGCCAGTTGCCCGTCATGACGACGATAGGCTTCCGGAGAAGTGCCACGTCAGGAAGTGCCTCATGAGTATTCCTATCATAGACGGGAAAACGCACGCCCTCCTCCTGGATATGGGAGAGCTTTTCGAGGAGGCCCTCAAGGTCATAGGCCTCCGGGCAGCCCCTGGCCATGCGTAGGGGAAGCTTTTTCCCATTTCGAAGAATCGTATGGGTCGCCATGTAGTCGCCGCTGTGGCGAAAGGCGCGTAAATCTGCCGGCTGCACCGCCTCCAAGCCCTCTGTCATCTGGGCGAGCTTTTCGAGAAAAAGCGCCAGCGCGATTTTTCCCACGCCGGTGGGCCCGGCGATAAAGAGAAGGATGCGCCGCCCCTTTTCCTTATGCAGCTGCGTCAGCCGACGGAGGAGCGGAAGAAAGAGCGCCTCGATTGCCTGCTCGCTATACCGTACCTTCAGGGCCCGCCCGTCCAGCATCAGCCGGCAGGTGCGCCATTCCTTGCCATCCATAGCATTCTCCATTTCCCCATGCAGCCCTCTCCTCCGAGGCTGTTGAAGCGTCCGATAACCTCAGAGGAGCATCTTCACGATATCCCGGCGGCTCACGATGCCGGAGAGTACCCCCTCGCTGTTTACGACGGGCACACGCTTGATTTTCTTCTCAAGGAGGATTTTGGCGACCTTCGACACCTCATCCTCTTCCCGGACAGAGATGACCTCCTTCGTCATAATCTGCTCCGCCGTCGCCGCCCAGATTTTCCGGAAGGCATCCCGATATTCCTTGAGGCCGCTGTAGAATATGATGGCACCGAGGACGCAGAGCCCGTCCGGGATCTCCGGCGGCGTCTCCTTCTGCATGAGGTCGCCCTCGCTGATCATGCCCACCACATGATAGGCATCATCCACCACAGGCACGCCCGAGATGTCCTTTTCCACCAAGATTTTCGCAATATCCTTTATGGGCGTCGTGGGCTTTACCGTCGCCACCTGCGCCGTCATGATTTCCTTTACCAGCATAGGAATCCCTCCATTTGCGTATGGACATATCTTCTTTGCTCTCTGTAGTATTCGAGAAACGTCAGAAAAATCCTTTCTTTCTCGAATCTTCTTATTTTTTGCTCCCAGTCGTTTTCGTCTGCAAGGCGAAGTATTGGGCGGCCTGGCGAAGGCGCATCATGGCATTCGCCCGGTCCCGCCATTGGGTGCTCATGAGAACGAGTATGAGATCCTCCCCATCCCGATGCAGAATGCCTCCATCGTGATAGGAGCCGGTGATTTCCCCCGTCTTATGGGCAATTTTCCAATCCCCGAGTGCCGTGGGGAAGCACTCCCGATCCTTCTGCCCCAGGAGCATGTCCTCCATGAGGGCATCCTCCTTCGCCCCCACGCACTCCCGACGGTAGATGCGGAAGAGCAGCGTCCCCACATCCTTTACGGAGGTCAGGTTCGAAAGGCCCCCGTTTGCAATCATCATCTTGTGCTGGAGGATGGTATCCGCATAGCCATGCTTCTGGATATAGGCGTTGATGGCCTCCATGCCCAGCTGTTCGATGAGGATATTCGTTGCCGTATTGTCGCTTTCCGTAATCATGATATTGAGGAGGTTGCCAATTGAGCGGGTCTCGCCCACATGGTAGATGTTGAGGATGCCCGCCCCATCCACCAGGTCGCTTTCCTTCACAGGCACCTGTGCCTCATAGGAGAGCCGCCCGTCATGGATATCCTGCATGGCCTTTGCCAGGATGAAGAGCTTTATCATGCTGGCGGACTGCATGGGCTGGCTGTTGTAGAGGAAGGGCTGCTGCTCCGCATTCGCCCGGAGAAAATAGACGGCATAATCCCCCTCACCGCCCTGGAAGAGAACATCGCTTCGCGACTTCATCGCCGCGTGATCCGACACCGTCACAGGAAGGGACGGCTCCGCCTGGGCCTCATGCACGATACGCTTATCATGCATCTCCGCCCAAAAGGTATAGCCCAGGAGTCCGGCACACTCAATGCCTCCCAGCACCAAAAACGCCACAAGAATATTTTTGAACTTCACAAACTCACCCGAAATCGCATACTGCCAGACCTCTTAGCAAGTGGCCTGTAAAACCAGAAGTACAGCACTATTATCTAAGATTCTTGCCGATTGTGCAAGTATTTTTCCCTATGCCTTGCCAGGGGAAAAATTTCATCCATTTTCACGGGAAAATAAAAATTGTATGGTATAATGAAACAAAACCGAAATGGAGGCTAGAACTATCATGAAGCTATCCCGTTCCCTTCCGAAGAAAATAGCTGCCTGCCTGCTGACTGGAGCAATGGCTCTTCCCCTATCCTATGGCGCTTTGCCTGCGCCCCAGGCGGAGGCGGGCCTCGAAAATATCATTGGCGTCGCCATAGCTGGTGCCGTCGCCAGCCAGCAGATGGAGGCATTCATCCATAAATACGATAAGACGGAGGAAGGACGCCAGGAGCTCTTCCAGCAGCTTCAGCAGGAAAATGGTGTGAATACGGACCCCTATCTTAATCGTCGCCTGGATACCATCATGGCAAACCTCACGGCTGGTATCGGTGCCGTGGACGACTCCATCTACGAGCGCCCCTACAACTACTTCATCAACAATCGAACAGAGTTCAATGCCTTCTGCACCCTGGGACACAACATAAGCGTCAACACGGGCCTCTTCAATATGCTGACGAATGACGATGAAATCGCCTTCGTCATCGGACATGAGATGGGCCACGGGCAGAAAAACCACCCCGCCCGCGGCATGCGCAACGGGCTATGGACAAAAGTAGCTGGCTACGCCACCGGCATGCGCCTCGGTCAGTATGCAGCAGCCGTCTACGACAGCACCCAAAATACCCGCCCCCAGGAAAAGGAGGCGGACAAGCTCGCCTTCGAGTACATCACCCACACGGACTACAACCCGGGGGCTGGTGCGGCCCTCTGGCAACGGGTTCTCGAAAAATCAAAGAGCCAGCCCTCGGCCCTCCAAAAGTTCCTATCCGATCACCCCTCCGACGATAGCCGCCGGGATACGAATGCGAAATACCTCACCGACTACAGCGGCGACCATGTGACGGTGAAGGATGGCACAGTATCCGTAAACGGGGAGACCTTCGTGAAGCCTGCCGCCACTGGCAGCATGTCCACCGCGGAGCGCTCCTACTTCGTCGCCGGCAACCTCGCCGCCGCTTTCCATAACGGCCACAACAAAAGCGCGGCCTCTGTGCAGGGGAACACTGTCCTGCTGGGGGCTCAGCCCATCCTCACCTGCACGGGAAATGACGAGGCGGCCAGCACCCTAGCCGACCGCCTGAACAATATCAAGGATAAAAAATAAGGATTACAAATATGCAACTAGGCGCCTACCGGACCTCCATCCTCCTCGGCATTACCTTCACCCTGCTCCTATCCACCTTCTGGTTTTTGCCGCAGCTGGCCTTCATCATCTTTTTGTCCCTGCTGCTGCAGCTCCTCCTCATGCCCATCGTGGACCGCCTGGAGAAGAAGATTCCCCGGGGGATAGCCGCCGCCGTCGTGCTCCTGGCCTTCATCCTGCTGGCCTTTGGTCTCCTGGGGCTCGTATCTAGCAGCTTCATCCCCACCTTCACCCTCTTCGTCACGGACTTCCCGGAAATTTCCAATAAGATGCAGGCCACCTTCGCGAGCCATTCCCCTTTTCTGAGCGATGAAATCGACTCCATCTGGAAGGATCTGCGGGCCGCCAGCATCGATGCCCTGAAATCCTCCCTCTCCCTGCTCATCTCCATTTTCAGCAAATTCATCGACCTCATCATCATCCTCTTCGTGGCCTTTTACCTGCTGAAGGACGGGGAGGCCATAAAGGGCTATATCGCAGGCCTCTTCCCCACCCGGGACAACAGTCGCGTCATACGCCTCTTCAACCAGATTCTCTCCGCCCTGCGAACATACATCTGCAGCCAGCTCGTCATCTGCTGCATCACGGGCACCATCGTCTTTTTGTACTTTACCATTCGGGGCCTTCCCTATGCCTCCGTCTTTGCCATGGTCTCCGGAGTCGCAGAGTTCATCCCGGTCCTAGGGCCCACGGTGGCCTCCGCCTTCGGCACCATGCTCACGGCGACAGAGGACGTGTGGATTGCCCTCCAGACCCTGGGCTTCTACGTCATACTGACACAGGTCAACCACAATATCGTCTACCCGACCCTCATCGGCAAATCCCTGAACCTCCACCCCATCGCCATCATTCTGGGCATTATCCTTGGAGGCGAGGTCTTGGGTGCCGCCGGCATGTTCCTGGCCGTGCCCTTCATCGTCATCGTAAAGCTCGTCATCGAGGACATCTTCCGGGACAGCAAGGCGACCCACGACTGCCTCATGCAATCCCGGTGGCTCAAGAAGCCAGATCCCGACAAGAAAAAACAATAGGCGCAAGACAAGATGAGGGACGAAGCACGTGCTTCGCCCCTCTTTTCCCATGCTATGTTATTTTCAGGCGCCAAGGGCTCCCACCTTCTGGTAGTCGCGATGAAAATACAAATCCGAGGTAAAATAAATCAAAACTGCATCCTTCCTATGTATCAAATGTTCGTAAACCCTCTTGTAATTCCACCCATATTCGACTAAAATAAAGATAGTGAGTACTGTAGAAACAAGTGGTAACAGGTGTTTTGAATCTACAACAGGAGGTGCTATGATGTCAAGGGAAAAACCAATCGAAGATCAAAGAGAAATGCTGGAAAAGCTTGAACAGGAAATCAAAACCGGATATTTCAATCCAATGAATGATGTACTGTTCAAATTTATCTTCGGCCGTGAGGAACACACATCCATCATGCGAGACTTTCTAAATGCTGTGCTGCAGGAATCCATCGGCCACGAAATCATCACATTGACCTTCCGCCCTACGGAGCAGATTCCTGTTGCCGCTGGAGAAAAGCTCTCGCGGCTTGACGTTGTTTGCACTCTGGATTCCGGCGAAACGGTCGATGTCGAGGTGCAGGTTATAAACTACCACAACATGACAAAGCGAACCCTCTTCTACTGGGCGCAGCTCTATCAATCCCAGCTTCCTGCAGGAAAGATGTATCAGTCACTGCGCCCTTGCATCACCATCAATATCATGCAGTTCAATCTGTTTGACTGCAAAAATCCACACACCACATTTGGAATCTACGATATCGCAGCAGGTATACGGCTCAACAGGGATCTCGAGCTTCACTTCATCGAGCTTCCCAAATATGCGAAGTATCTGAACAAACCCATTCGCGACATGAGCAAGATGGAGCGCTGGGTGTCCTACTTTGCCAACAAACTATCCCGACAGGAAAAGGAGGAACTCATCATGTCAGACCCAGCTATCGCCGACGCATTCCAAGCCGCTGACCTATTCTTCGTCGACAAGGATGATCGACTGAACTACATCAACCGCGAAATGGCAATCCTTGACTACAACTCCTATCGTCAGGAAGCCCATGACGACGGTTTCGCTGAGGGGCATGCAGAAGGCCGTGCAGAAGGCCGTGCAGAAGGCCGTGCAGAAGGCCGTGCAGAAGGTCGTGCAGAAGGTCGTGCAGAAGGTCGTGCAGAAGGTCGTGCAG
>CAMCBT010000001.1 GCA_945873115.1 uncultured Mitsuokella sp. | reverse complement strand
ATATCATGCACTCCTAAAAAATTCACGGGTGGTCTAAATCCATGGGCCCATTATACTCTCAAACTTCGCACCCCCTATCGTTATCACACGCAAAGATTTTCTGATATAATGAAGTGTATAAAATCAAAAGAAGGGAGCATAACATCATCTCCAGCCTATTTCATTCCCTACGGAAAAATTTCAAACGTATCCTTGCAGGAATTCTGATAGTAATCTTGTTGACACTTCTCCTTTTGGAACTTTTCAGCCTGGGTGCAGCGAAGATATTTAATGCGGCCATGGAAGAACAACAGATGTTTCGAGGGACAATCACAGTAGACCGCCTTATATCCGACCTGACGGGGCACGTATATTTCACAGGGCTTACATGGAAGGATCTACATGGGGAAACCATCGTGTATATTCCCAGTGGAAACTTTCGTGTTCGAATCTGGGATGTTATCACGCATAATTACAAGTCTACAACGATTCAGGAGCTCACTATAAACAATGCAATTATATCCTTGCATGTAGATGATAAAGGACGATTGGATTTTATCAAACCAACCAGTCCAAAAGATAATCCTGAAGATGAGGAGGATTCATACCGCAATATAAAGCTTGAAGGACTGAGTGAAGAAGAACGCAAATGGATTGGTATGAAGCACCGCCAAAAACGTGAACTTTCCATGCAAAAAAAATGGCAGAATTTCAACAGAGAAGGAAAGAGAATCAAGGCAAGACTCATTCTGAACAATACGCGCATGGAAATTTTTTATCGTAATATGCAGTATCGGATGAATCATGTACATATTGTTTCTACTATCAATACGGAAAAAGACATGACATTGAATGCCTCCATTGGTGGTTTCGGCGGAACTATGGTAGGTGATGGGATTTCCGTTCATGGAAAAATACTTTTCGAAGAAAAGTCTGAGCCGGAATTGGATCTTGCGCTTGCGTTTTATGCAGTGCAGCCTTCTTCCTTGGGGATAGGCATGAACGTGAAAGAGCGTATGTCTCTGGAAACATATTTTACCGGCCCGATATCAAATCCCATTGGATCTGGCACCGTCGCAATGGATGAGCTGAATATTCCTGCCTTACATTTCGAGAAAATTCAAGGAGACATCACATACAAAAATGGAAATCTGACCTTTGATGATGTTTACGCAAAGGTTTTTGATGGCGATTTTCATGCAAACGGGGATTATAATTTCGATACTCGATATTACCATATTTATGGAATCGGAACAAATCTTCAAGCCAGTAAAGCATTACCTGGGAGTGGCCTTGATTGCCCTGTCAACCTGGAACTTTCCTTTACCAGCAATGGATCTCCCCGAGCTATCGAAATAGATGGAACATTTAAGTCAGGCGAAGGAATGTATCGCCATGTCCCCTTCTATTCCATTGCAGGGAGAGTGAACAGCACCTATCGTGATTTGAAATTTTCCGATGTACGTATCATGTTCCATGGATTCACGTTAGAAACGGATGCATTCCGCATCAAAGACGGGAAACTTACAATGGATCCTGTACAGGTTTATGATGCCAAGGGGAATTTCCTGACAAATTACATTCATCAATAACTCAAACTTCCCACATACAAAATATCCACAGTTCTTTGAAAACTGCATATCTCAGGGGACAAAATTCATCAAGCGGCTTGCAATAGTCTCTGCATAGATGACGGCAGCTTAGAAAGAAAGCACTGGTAGAGAATCTTTCAACCTGCTCGTCCGTGACATGAAATGTTTCCTGCACTGTTTCCAGCATAGCTTCCACAAGAATCTGCATGGAATAGCTGAAGGTTATGTCGGCGACTTCCTCCACCATGAGGTAGAACAGCCCGCCAATCGTCCGTTCATCCTTGTTATCACGCCAGGCTACGGCCAGCAGCCTGTAGCGGGTGAATACCATGGCCACATGTGCTATCAGCCCATCGTAGGAAAGTCCATGGTATTCCCTGCGCAGGCGCAGGCTGCTCTTGCAGGTCTTGAAGAACACCTCAATGTCCCAGCGGTGCCCGTAAATCCGTATGATGTCCTGCTCGCTCAAGGCCATATTGGTGCAGAGGATGGCAAGCCAGTCCTTGCGGTTGTTCCGGTTACGCACGCAAACGATGCGGGCATCAATGGAAGGCTCTCCGTCCTTGTCTTGTCCCACTTTCTACGGGCATACAGCATTTCATGCCAGAAGCCCTCTGTTTGAAACAAGCTGGGTTAAATGTCCCATCACACTGTTTGAGGAGCAGTTAAGCACAATATGGCCATGTATTGCCCCTTCATGGGGAGTCTGCTTTATCTTACTAAGCGCATTCCTCACGGCGTTCTTGTACTTCGTGTCCGGCTGCTGCTCGAATCGTGGAATTTGTTGTCCTAGTGCCTCCCTGAGGTCGCCGTTTGCCAGTCCTGTAATCACACGGACCATGCCCTCTGCGCCTTCTGTGCTCCAATACATACCATGGTGCTTCATCCGGAAGCTGTATAATAGACATGGCGTAATCCTCCTTGGTGAATGGTTTCTTTCACTTCCATTGTACCAAGAATTGAGGCATTGCGCCTTCTTTTTCTTCTTAGATATGCAGTTTTCAAGGTTCTACACCGATTTTCGGTGTGGGAAGATTGAGTCAATAAATTGAAATGCAAACGGCATCTGTCCCGATTTCGATCGAGCAGATGCCTTTTGCAGGAAAAATCATTATTGTAGCTTGGCTACTGTCATTTTTATATCTTTTTCATACTTTTTCTATAGGAGCATATTTTTGCATCAATGGCTTTATGCCCTGTCCTGGAAAAGCAACCTGTAATTGCGTCTCTTCCCCACTCCCTCGAACGGCAACCACCGTTCCAATCCCCCACTTACCATGGCGGGCTTTATCCCCTACCTTCCATTGTAAATTGGTATTTGGCCGTAAAATCTGATTCGATGCGCCAGTGGGGAACGAGGAAGGCTTCGATGCTCTTGATGTCTTATTGGGATGTCCCGTAATACTTAAAGTTGAAAGAACCTCATAGCCTGATTGTATTTTCTTGGATGCTGAAAAACCGCTTAGGCTATGGGGGGCCTGTATATGTCTTTGCGGCATAAAGGAACTATTCGATAAGTTGCTTGATGAAATGAACGCGGATCTTTCCATACACGTAAGAGGGATTTCTTTCAAAAACCGCGAAGGAGGATTTGCGTTGGCACGGCCGTATAATGTACGTGTCTTTGCAAAGCTGAGATAGAGCTTGCGCTCGGCTCTCGTTATTCCCACATAGCAGGTTCGACGCTCTTCCTCAATTTCATCTGGATCCATCAATGTCCGTTGATTTGGGAAAATCCCTTCTTCCATACCAACTATAAACACAATTGGGAACTCCAAGCCCTTAGCCGAGTGCAGTGTCATTAAGGTCACACGATCCTCTGACATATCGGCGTTATCCACATCGGAGACAAGAGACATTTGCGATAAAAAAGCCTCCAGGCTTGCGTCCTCTTCCTGTCGTTCGAAATCCCTTGCTACACCAATAAATTCACGGATATTCTCCAGACGAGTCTCATTCTCTGGCTTTTTGTCTGCCTCCAGTTCCCTTCGATAGCCTGTTTCATCCAGGATACGCTCCACAAGCTGATCCAAATGGAGAGAAGAATATTCCTGCATCAACGTCGCCAGCCACCCAGAAAAAGCGGCCAATGTTATTTTAGCGCGGGCTGTCAGACCAGAAGCTTCAGCAGTGCTCAGTGCTGTCATAGCTTCATAAAGCGTGCAATGATTGTCCGTTGCATATGTCGCCAGTCGTTCAAGAGTCGTTGCACCAATTCCCCGTTTTGGCACATTGATAATGCGCATCAAGCTGATTGAATCCATGGGATTGTATATCAGCCGGAGATAGGCCAGTATATCCTTGATTTCCCTACGATCATAAAATTTTAAGCCACCTACCATAGTGTAGGGGACACCGCTGCGCATAAACGCTTCTTCGATGACGCGTGACTGGGCATTGGCACGATATAGAATTGCCATATCCCCGTAGGCCGCCGAACGTCTCTTTCGCTCCTTTTCTATCGCTTGGACAAGAAAATTTGCCTCTTCTCTCTCATCCCTCGCCTCAAATATCGAGATTTTTTCGCCTGTCCCGTTATCTGTCCAAAGATCCTTTTTCTTCCGTTTGAAATTGTGTTCGATAACGGAATTGGCTGCAGAGAGTATTATTTTCGTTGAGCGATAATTTTGCTCCAGCTTTATAAGTGTTGCCTCTGGATAATCCCGTTCAAAATTCATGATATTTGAGATATCAGCACCACGCCATCCATAAATCGATTGATCCGCGTCTCCTACGACGCAAATATTATGGTGACGTTCTGCCAAAAGCTGCGTCAAGGCGTATTGTGCCCCATTCGTATCCTGATACTCATCCACTAAGATATATTGATAACGGTTTTGATATTTTTCTCGTATGTCCTGATTCTCCTGCAACAACAAGACAGAAATCATCAGCAAATCATCAAAATCGAGTGCATTATTCGAACGAAGCTTTGCTGTATACAAGCGATAAATTTCAGCAATCTTCTTTTGATGGAATCCATCCGCATTGCGCTCCATTGCCTTTGGGCCCATCATCTGATTTTTTGCATTTGAAATCTCATTTTGTATAGCAGCAGGACGGTATTGCTTATCATCCAGATTTAACTCCTTCAGAATGCTTTTTATGACTGTCTGGCTATCGGAGGCATCATAGATAACAAAATTCTTCTGATATAGTCCTGTTGCCTCGATTTCTCGCCTAAGAAATCGAGCGCAGAATGAATGAAAGGTGCCTAGCCAGACCTCGCTTGCCCCTTCTCCAATCATCTTATCGACGCGCTCACGCATTTCCGTTGCTGCCTTGTTCGTAAAGGTAATCGCGAGAATCCGATATGCTGGCACGTCGTGAGCCAATAGATTTGCGATTTTGCAGGTCAAGACCTTTGTCTTGCCCGATCCGGCGCCAGCCATGATAAGAAGTGGGCCGTTTATATGCTCTACCGCGTTCTTCTGCTGGGAATTCAGACCTTCGAGGATGTTCAAAGAGTTCCCTCCTGTTAAGAATGCCTTCCTCAAACGAGGAAGGCATGAGATTAGTTATTATTGATGCGTTTTACTGCCTCAGAAAGCGGCGGGATAATCTGCTTCTTCCGGCTCATGACACCAGGCAGATATACATGCGTTCCGCTGGCATCCTTTTTAAAAGCTTCCCCAATCAAAGTCTTGGGTGAGCCCGAATACAGCAGGTATGTGGCCTCCTGCAAAATATCCGTGACCATAACAAGGCTCATATCGAAGCCTTCCTTTTCACAGAGTTCATGCATTGTCTCGATAAGTTTCGGCTCGATATCCATGACCTCTTTAGGATCCATGACAGAAATCTGGCTGACAATAATACGATAGTCACCAATATTGAATTCCTTGAGATCATTCTTGACAATCTCCTGCGGCGTCATGTCGCCTATACCGGAACCAGCCTTCAGCAGTGCCATGCCATACTCTTGCAGGTCGACACCTGCAATTTCAGCAAGACGCTCCGCCGTTTTCTTATCATACGGAGTACAAGTCGGCGACTTGAAGAGGACAGTATCCGAGATGATAGCCGAAAGCAAAAGCCCTGCAATAGAAGGTGGGATGTCCACATCGCGGTGCCAGTGCATATTCGCAACGATGGTAGCCGTACATCCGACGGGCTCCGAATGCATATAGATAGGCTCGCTCGTCTGGACACCACCAATGCGATGATGATCGATGATTTCCAGGACACGAGCTTCTTCAATGCCTTCCACTGCCTGTCCGCGTTCATTATGGTCAACCAGAATTACACGCTCTCGCTCTGGCACCATAAGCTGATCGCTGCTGACGAGGCCCACGAGTCTGCCATTCTCAAGGACGGGATAGTTTCGATAATTCGTGCTTTCCATCGTCCCTTTTATATCGGAGAGGAGATCCATTGGCTTGAAGCAGACCGGATCCGGATGCATGATTCGGCGAATAGGTACGCACTGATTGATAAGACGTGCAACCGTATACGTATCATACGGGGTGGAAAGGACAAACATGCCCTTCTTCTCGCCCTCTTCGATGACATCTGCCGGCACACGGCCATTATTTGAAACAATCAGACAGGAAATCCCCTGGTTGACGCAATCAATCAAAGTCTCATCATGACGATCTCCAATGATGACAATATCATTTTCACCAATCGTATTCTTGATGGTCTTGATGGAACCTGCAGCAATGCGGACATTTCCCTTTATCGTATCGCCTTCCTCGCCCGATACGATGACCTTGCTGTCTGTGGCTGCAATGATATCCCGGTAGCGAACACGCATATCGGCCAGGTTCTGCATCCCAAGTTCCTGGAAATAGCGTTTTGCAAGGTCGGAAACCGAAACAATACCGACAAGGGTCCCCTTGCTATCCGTCACAGGAACAGACTTCAAATTGTGCTCCCGCATAACTTCGCCGAGATGGCGCAAAGTATCGTGCTGCTTGACAACAATTTTGCATTCAAGCGTCACATCCTTCACCCGCGGATAAAGATCCGTCAAAAGAAGCGGCTGTTCCATCTTGAAGTGCTCCAATGCATACTTGGTTTCCGCATTGATTTTCCCTGCACGTGCAGGTACAGCGTTTTCTCCAAGTGCCTGCTTGAGATGGGCATAGCCGATGGCTGAGCATATAGAATCCGTATCCGGATTGCGGTGTCCCGTTACGTAAATAGGCTTCGTATGGTTCATTCCTATAAATTCCTCCTAGACTATCGAATGTGCTTTTATGGTGCTAAACACATATTTCTTTAGGATACGTTCTCTATTATAGCGAAATCCGGAAACAGGTGCAACAGAAAGATAAGAGCTGTCGAACGCTCACAGAATTTCAATCAAGTCTTTTCGAGACAAGGTCAATGGCGCGCTACCCTCTTGTGTCACGAGGACAGTGTCTTCTATCCGAAGTCCTCCCCAGCCAGGGATATAAACACCAGGCTCATCTGTCACAAACATACCAGGCTGAAGCGCTTCACATTTGCTGTATTTTGACAGACGTGGCTCTTCGTGAATTTCGAGCCCCAAACTGTGCCCCAGGCCATGCGTAAAATACTTCTCCAGCTGAAACGTTTCCAAGGTTTTGCGGGCCACAGCATCAAGTTCTTTTCCGGATTTGCCTGGCCCTATTTCTTCTAGCACCTTTTCCTGGGTTGCAAGCACAGCTTCATAAATATTCCGTTGCCGTTCCGTCGCTCTTCCTACACATATCGTCCTTGTGATATCGGAGCAGTAGCCTTGGTACTTCGCACCAAAATCCATCGTGACGAATTCACCTGGTGCTATTGTCTTCTCCGTCGCAGTGCCGTGGGGCATGCTTCCCCGCAGGCCAGAAGCCACAATTGTGTCAAAGGATGTGCCGTCGGCTCCTTCCTTGCGCATAATATGTTCGATCTGTGCAGCCACCTCGATTTCCCGTATGCCTGGCCGTATAAATGTAAGAATATTGGCGAAAGCAGCATCCGCAATAGCGCAAGCTTTTTTTATGAGCGTTATTTCCGAATTATCTTTAATCTCCCGCAAAAAATCAACGGACACACTCTTCTTCAGGGATACTCCCGATAGATATTGCATCAGCTGTCCATGGGCAGAGTAGGTCATGGACTCCCCCTCAAATGCAATTTCTTTCACATGGGAAGAGGATATAAGCTCCCCTGTTTTCCGGAGCAGACCTTGTTTTTGTTCGATGATTTCAAAATCAGGGGCTTCCTTTTCTGCCTGCTCTGTATACCGGCTATCTGTCACAAGATAATTGCTGTTTGATGTGATGAACAGCGTTGTATCATCCCCACGGAATCCGCTGAAATAAAGGATGTTTGTTGATTTTGTCAGCACGATGCCATCGCAGTTTTCTTTTTTTAGGAAACTACGGAGCGCATGCAACCGGGCTTCGTACATAGTGCGACCTTCTTTCTTACCGCTTTTTAGTCTTTCTGATGATTGCCTCCAGTGCCGCCATATAGCTTTCCACGCCCAACCCAGAAATCTGTCCCATGACCACAGGAGCGATGACAGAATGATGGCGGAACTCTTCCCTCTGATAGATATTAGAAAGGTGAACCTCGATTACTGGCGGCTTTATAGCTGCGATTGCATCCCGGATAGCGATGCTATAATGCGTGAAGGCACCGGCATTCAATATGATATAGTCATATTGATTGGTCGCCGCCTCCTGGATAGCATCTACCAGGACCCCTTCATGATTGGACTGCAGAAAGTTAATCGAAGCACCCTCTTCCGATGCTCGTGCCTTCAATGAAGCATTGATATCCTCAAGTGTCGTGTGCCCATAAATTTCCGGCTCTCGCATCCCCAAAAGATTCAAATTCGGTCCATGTATCACAAGTATCTTCATATTCTTTCTCCTAATAGCGTATCTGAAATCTGCTTTCATCCGGGATAATTTCACACATTTCCGCAGACAGACTCTCCACACGGATGAAATAATTTCCTTTTTTTATGGTATCAAGAAGCCTGTCCAAAATAGCCTCCGGTCCTTGCAGCTCCATGGTAACACTTCCATCTTCCATATTTCGAACCCAGCCAGTAACATTTTTTTCAATGGCGTGCTGCTGTACAAACATACGAAAGCCGACCCCCTGAACGCGTCCCACGGCTGTGCAAAAGTAACGAACTGTTTTCATAAGGCTCCTCCTTTCATCGAAAAAAATCATTTTTCAGACAATATTTTGTCGTAAGATTGTATAGGGTTCAACAGGTGACTGAACCTCAATTTGAAAGATTTGCTGGGCATGTGGTGCTGCCTGAATGGCATTGCCCTCCAGATCCGTCATCGCCGTAAGCTTCTGATGAAAGGAGGGGAGCGTTGGCTGGAAGAACTCTATCGTGTCCCCTATCTTGACGTGATTTCTCTGCTCAATAGTCGCTATCCTTGTTTTCGCATCATACCCGCGGACAAGCCCTATAAAATCCGTTGACTGGAAATTTTTTGAGGTTTCAAAGCTCTGTGTGGCCTCATCGGTATTCCCGTTATAAAAGGCTTCTGTATATGGTCGATGAGAAATTTTCTCCAGTTCCTTTCGCCAGATAGGAAGCCTACCCGTGAAATCCTCCCCTGCACAGCATGCATCGATTGCTTCTCGATATATTTTTGTTACACACGCCACATAGTGGACGCTTTTCATACGGCCTTCTATCTTGAGGCTATTGATTCCCAGCCCTACAATTTCATCAATTCGATCCAAAAGGCAAAGATCCCTTGAATTCATGATGTAGGTACCGCGTTCATCCTCTGCGATTGGGAAATATTCGCCAGGGCTCTTTTCTTCTGTCAGTGCAAATTTCCAGCGGCATACGTGCGCACACATTCCTCGGTTTGCATCACGATGTGTAAAGAAATTCGAGAGCAAGCATCGCCCCGAATAGGATATGCACATGGCTCCATGGACAAACATCTCGAGCTCTACATCAGTGTGCTCACGAATATCTGATATTTCATGGAAAGCAAGCTCTCTGGCCAACACAACACGTGAAGCGCCCAATTCTCTCCAGGACTGTGCCGTCAGCCAGTTTGTGTTGTTTGCTTGTGTACTTATATGAATGGGAAGGCTTGGGGCCTGACTCCTGCATAACGTAAACAATCCCAAATCCGAAACGAGAACCGCATCTACACCGATCTCTGCTAGATAGGAAATATATTGGGGTGTCTGCTTGATATCTGAATTATGTGCATATATATTCAGTGTAACGTATATTTTCTTTCGCAGCGCATGTGCAAATTCAACTGCTTCTTTTAGTTCATCTCGTGTAAAATTTCCGCCAAATGCTCGCAGGCCAAAGCTTTTTCCTGCTACATAGGCTGCATCTGCGCCATAAAGAAGAGCGACTTTCAATTTTTCCATCGTGCCAGCCGGTGCAAGCAATTCTGGTTTCTTCCGCATAATCTCCTCATCAATAGTTGAATTTGACTGTTTTGATATCATCTGTACTGATTTACAAGTCTCATGTGTTCTGTATAATTCGTCGCATAATGATTATGCCCGTCTCTATCGGCTACAAAATACAGAAAATCCGTCTTCGCAGGATTCAACACAGCTTCAATGGCCTTCATTCCCGGATTCGCAATGGGACCCGGCGGCAAACCAACATGCTGATAAGTATTGTAGGGAGAATCCATTTTTGTATCCTCGATAGACACGTCCTCCTTCGGGGCATCCATCAAATACTGAAGGCTAGCATCTGTCTGAAGTGGCATCCCGATTTTGAGCCGCTTGAAAAAAACCTGTGCGATAATCGGCCGATCTTCATCATAACGTGCTTCTTTTTCCACAATGGATGCCAAGGTAATCAAATCATGAATTGATAGATTCATTTGCTTCGCCTGTGTGCGCAGCCTCTCGGTCAGGCGCTGATTGAAATCTTCAGCCATCATTTTTAGGATAGTATCTGCACTTGGATCCTCATGCAGCTCATATGTATCGGGGAATAAATAGCCCTCTGCCGAATATAAGATATTCGGCTCCTTCTTCATATAGGAATAGGGCGCAAATGTCTGTGCCTTGGACAAAAACTCCTCTTTTTTTACAAGACCTTGCTGGTCAAGACGCTCAGCAATATCTTTTACGGTGAATCCTTCCGGAATCGTGAACTTTACTGCTACGGTTTCACCGGAAACAAGTTTTGCAAGAACTGTTCCTGCATCCATGTCCGGAGAGAAGACATAGATGCCTGAATGAAATGCGGCTGCATTTCTATCAAAACGTGCTCTCCACCAAAATGAAAGCTTGTTTTCTATAACACCGTGGGAATAAAGCTCCTCTGCAATTTCGGAGGCTGTCATTCCCTGCTTGATGGTGACATAGATTCTCGTGTCAGAAGGAATCGCTTTGGAAGTTGCATTGCCAAATGCAAAGTAAAATGCGCCCATTGTCAGTGTAAAAATAAGCAGGATTGCAATAAGCGATACTTTCCATGTCAGAAATTCGCTAAGTGCCAAGAGTTTTTCCTGGATGCTGGAAAACACGACTTGGGTTCGTCCACCAGTTTCTTTTGCCAATTTCTCTAAGTCATCCACAGAAGGAAGTTTTAATTGCAAAGATACATCTCCTTACTTTCCAAATGTACTCTTGAGCTGCCACAGCACCTTCATAGGAATAAGCCGCTATGAATATAGCGGCTTATTCGTCAATCCTCTTCCTCGACAAGTGCGTCATACGCCTTTTGCACGAGCTCGAATTCCTCATCCGTTGGCTCGACGTACTCCGCTTCCCCATCTTCTCCGTCAATGATTTTGGCGATAATAACGGCATCCTCCGTACATCCGCAATCACAGGAAGCATCATGTCCTTCATGATCTGCGATTTCTGTAAGCAATGCAAAGTTTTTTCCATCAACCGGCAGAATCATTTCTTCCACATATTTGTACTCATTGCCATCCTCGTCTGTCATGATAACGAGAACATCCTCTTCCTGATTCGTTGGATCCTGTTTCATTGCAATATCCCTCCTATTGAAACGATTTTACCCTACAAGGATAAGTCCTGTCAATCACACTCTATTGCGCTTACGCTCCAAAAACCCCTGCAATATGAGGACAGCAGCCATCTTGTCAATGACCTTTTTCTTCTTTTTCCAGGAAAGCGCGGCCTCTGCAAGCGGTCGGGTTGCCTCTACCGTCGATAGTCGCTCATCCCAATACGTGACTTCGACCTCAGGAAAGCATTTTTTCACTTCCCCCATAAAGGATTTTACCACATCACAACGTACGCCTTCTGTTCCATTCATGTTCTTCGGATATCCTGAGACGAGGGAGTGCGTTTCAAATTGCTCCATCAGTTCACCAATTCGATTGAGATCCTCCGCAAGAGAACGACGATGTATTGTTTCCACTCCCTGCGCAGTAATCCCCAGCAGATCGCTTACGGCAACGCCAATTGTGCGATCTCCGATATCAAGGGAAATGTATCGCTTCACTTGTGGTTCTCCAAATAAAAACGAACGAGCTCCTCCAAGAGCATATCTCTATCGAGAGTACGTATATTTATCCGTGCATCCTTGTGACTCGTGATATATGAAGGATCTCCCGACAGCAAATAGCCAACAAGCTGATTGACTGAATTATAGCCTTTTTCCTTCATGGCATTACATGCGGATAGTATGACCTTCTCAGCTTTATTTTCATCTTTCCCGAATTGGAACATCATTGTTTCATCGCTTACCATGTGTACCCCTCCTAGTATGTTTGTCATCCTGTATTATATTACCTGTACTTCCTTTAAGTTCAATGAAAGATTTCTGCTTGGATTCGAATTTCGCCTAGATAAATGAAAAGAGCCATATCTGGCTCTTCTTTATATGAGTACGCTTAGTGGAACATATCATTCTGTATCATGTACTCTGCAATTTGAAGAGCATTCAGTGCGGCGCCTTTTCGGATTTGATCACCGCATACCCAGAAATTCAGAGCATGGTCAACCGAATAATCCTTGCGCAGACGACCGACTTCCACATCATTCTTTCCAGAGGTAAAAAGTGGCATGGGGTACTCTTGCTCTTCCGGGTTGTCATGCAGAATCACACCGGGGAAA
Source organism: uncultured Mitsuokella sp. (assembly GCA_945873115.1). Lineage (GTDB taxonomy): Bacteria > Bacillota > Negativicutes > Selenomonadales > Selenomonadaceae > AWVT01. The sequence continues at coordinate 133,739 of CAMCBT010000001.1, read as the reverse complement.
GAAGACAAAGCCTTCCGGGCCTCGGAAAGATCGACCTCCTCTTCAAATTCCACATTGACGGATTCCGCATGGCTCCGATATACAGGGACGCGAACCGTAGTTGCGGTAATCCGCATCGAAGAGTCCCCCATAATTTTCTTCGTTTCATCAATCATTTTCAACTCTTCTTTTGTATAGAGATTCTCTTTAAAAACATCAATTTGCGGAATGAGATTAAAAGCAATCTGGTAATGCTTTGGAAGACTAGCACTGGGGAGAATCTTAGCCGTCACCTCACGCCCTGCCGCCAGGTCCTTGACCTGTTCCTCTAGCTCTGCCATCGCTTCCTTTCCACCACCGGAAACTGCTTGATAAGTCGAGACGACAATGCGCTTTATTCTGGACAAATCATAAAGCGGCTTGAGCGCCATCACCATAATGATTGTCGAGCAATTCGGGTTAGCGATGATGCCATGATGCGTTTGGATTGCCTCCGGATTCACTTCTGGGACAACGAGGGGCACCTCAGGATCCATACGGAATGCGCTGGAGTTGTCAATGACAACAGCACCTGCCTTGACTGCGGAGGGTGCAAACTCCTTGCTTGCAGCTCCGCCTGCAAAAAGTGCAATATCAATCCCATTGAAAGAGTCATGGGTCGCTTCTTCCACCACATAATCCTTCCCCATAAAGGGAATTATCTTTCCCGCACTACGCTTCGAGGCCAGCAAGCGTAGCTCCTTGAAAGGGAAATTGCGCTCCTCAATCAGCTTCAAAAATTCCTGTCCTACCGCCCCAGTCGCTCCAAGAATGGCAACATTGTATTCCTTCATCTATATTTTCCTTTCACTAAACTTGTTTCAATCTAACAACTTATCAAGGCCTACGGTAAGTCCACGAAGGGAGCGAACATTTTGCGCTGCAAGCACGACTCCAGGCATAAAGGACTCGCGGTTCATAGAATCGTGCCGGATTGTAAGAGTCTGTCCGACACCGCCAAAAATTACCTCCTGGTGTGCTACATAGCCAGGAAGCCGCACACTGTGGATACGCATCCCTTCATAATCAGCACCACGTGCCCCCTGCAGGGTTTCTTTTTCCTCCGGATTTCCCTGTGTATGGGGCTTGCGTACCTGAGCTATCATTTCTGCTGTCTGTAACGCTGTACCTGAGGGTGCATCCAGTTTTTTGTCGTGGTGAAGCTCTATGATCTCAACCTCTGGCATATACTTGGCCGCCTGGCGGGATAACAGCATCAGCAGAACGGCACCAATTGCAAAGTTTGGAGCAATAAATGCAGGCGTATTTTTCTCAAGGGCAATCCGCTCGATTTCCTTTTTCTGCTCGTCACTAAGTCCCGTGGTTCCCACTACAGGTGATACCCCGAGAGAAAGTGCGGTCATCACGTTATCAAAAACGCTATCTGGACGTGTGAAGTCAATCACAACTTCCGGCTTCACTCGCTTCAAAACGGAAGCTAGGCCCGTTTCTACAAGAATATGATTCTCTGGCAAGCCTACCAAAAGACCGGTGTCAGCTCCTGCCTTAATGTCAACTGCCCCGACGAGCGTCAAATTCTTTGCTTCCTGTACAGCCTTTAAGACAGCCTGCCCCATGCGGCCACAGGCACCATTTACCACTACCGATGTCATGAACATGTACCCCTCCAAAAAATTTTGTATTCATTATAACATGTCCGCCGATTATGTCAAGTTGTTCTTATGGGAAAGACGACATATCCGTTATCATGCCAATTATGTATCAAGAATATGAGAAAATTGCTTTTGGTACATCATCGCAAGGAGCGGCAAGATATGTTTTTTGCTTTCCCCCTTGCCAATTTCTTTCTGAGCTTCTTCCCTGGCCTTGAGAAGAAGTCCCATATCGAGAAATACATCTGCTATTTTCAAATCAGGCAAACCGTGCTGACGATCAGAAAAGAAAGCGCCCGGCCCCCGAAGACGCATATCCTCCTCTGCTAATTGAAAACCATCCTGGATCTGCGTCATCAATTCCAATCTCGTAATTGCCTGCTCTGATTTTGCTGCCGCAATCATGATGCAATCCGAGTGCCTAGATCCACGCCCCACCCTGCCCCTAAGCTGATGAAGCTGGGATAATCCGAAGCATTCCGCATGTTCAATGACCATGATGCTTGCATTTGGCACATTGACGCCGACTTCGATGACCGTCGTTGCTACCAGAAGCTTGATTTTCCCTGCATGAAAATCTTCCATTACGGCTGCTTTTTCCTGTTTTCCCATTTTCCCGTGCAGGAGGCCGCAGGGAAGCCCATAAAATACCCCAGAACGTAGCTCATCATATACTTCCTCTGCCGAAGATAGATCCCTCGCTTCATTTGCCTCTACCAGTGGACAGACCACATAGGCTTGTCCTCCCTGTAGAATGCAGTCCTTCACGTATTTGTAAATGAGCGTGCGTCTGTCAAAACGACGGAGGAAGGTACGAATGGGGGTGCGTCCAGGAGGCATTTCGCGAATCGTTGAAATATCAAGATCGCCATATATGGTCAGCATCATGGTTCGTGGTATCGGCGTTGCTGTCATGACAAGGACATCCGGCAAGAGGTCTGCCTTGGATTCCAACGCCGCTCGCTGCTGCACCCCGAAGCGATGCTGCTCATCTGTAATGACAAGGCCTAACTTCGCATAGTTTACGCCGTCCTGAAGAAGCGCATGAGTGCCGATAACAATGTCAACTGAATGGTCTGCAAGGGAGACAAGCACAGCCTTCTTTTGATTTTGTGTCAGCTGTCCTGACAAGAATGCAACGCGAACTCTAAATGGCTGAAAGGCCTTGACAAGTCCCTCGTAATGCTGGCGAGCCAGTATTTCCGTGGGAGCCATCAAGGCGCCTTGGTAGCTGTTTTCCACAGCCTTTAGAAGTGCCATGGCAGCAAGGACTGTCTTGCCAGAACCCACATCCCCCTGGACAAGCCGACGCATCGGCCTATCTCCGCTCATGTCCTTCTCAATGTCCAGCCAGGTGCGCTCTTGGTCCCCTGTCAAAGCAAAGGGCAACGTTTTTCGATAGGATTCTACCATATCCCCCTTCCGGTAGAATGAAATCCCAGATCTTAGCTGCGTATTTTTCTTCTTCATGTAGAATAAGCCGCATTGGATAAGGTACAGCTCTTCAAAGGCCAATGTCTTTCTGGCAAGCCTTTGCTCCGTATCATCCTTTGGGAAATGAATGGCGCGAAAGGCCTCCTGCCGCCGAAGAAGCCCGTTTCGTTGGCGTATCCCATCAGACAGGATGTCCGTCAAAGAAACCTCTGTCAAGGCTTCTTTGACAGCTGCCCGAAATATTGTCTGCGTCAATGCCTCTGTCAGAAAATAGACCGGCTGGATTTTGGAAAAGCTTTCAATCTCCTTTGAAGCCGATGCATCCTCTAGTAGGAAACAGCCTCGTGGCTGTTTGATAACCAGCTGTCCTCGTCCGCCGTAGGCATAGGAGGTTTTTCCAGCAATACATACGCGCTTGCCGATTCGCAGTCTTCGTTTCAAAAATGGCTGATTAAAGCAGCTTACTGCGATTTTCCCACTTTCATCTGCAACATAAAGAGTAAGGAGTGAAAGCTTGGCGCGGATACGACGCTCCTCCATCCCCTCTATTGTGCCTACCAGCATGGCATCCTCATTCGGCTTCAGGGATGCAATATTCCCCTGTACGGCTCCATTTTCATATCGCTTTGGATAGCAAGCCAACAAATCGTATACGGTATGTACTCCAATCCGATGGAATGCGGCAGCACGCTTCGGCCCGATTCCCTTAAGTTCTTTTATATCGCTCCGTAAATCCAACATTGTTAACCTGCTATACTTTCCTGGAAACTCGAAAAGGTAAACTCCCATCATAATCTGCATTCCAGTATACCATTTTATGTGTTGGAGAACAATCCTTTGCCTAGACGAAAGAGCCCCTCTGTGCTCTAAATACCAGAACACAGGGGAGCTCCTCAATGCAATCTATCTATATCCTATTTGATACGGCTTAAAGCTTCGGGCCAGCAGCCACGAGGGACTTGCCAAGCTCGTTAGTCGTATACTTCTCGAAATTCTTGATGAACATGCCAGCAAGCTTTTTCGCTTCGTTCTCCCAATCCATCGGATTCTGATAAGTATCCTTCGGATCAAGGATACTCGGATCGACACCGGGAAGCGATGTTGGAACTTCCAAATCAAAGTAGGCAATCTTCTTTGTAGGTGCCGTATTAATTGCGCCACTATGAATCGCATCGATAATTCCGCGGGTATCGTGAATAGAGATGCGTTTGCCCGATCCATTCCAGCCGGTGTTGACAAGATATGCCTTCGTGCCGTTTGCCTTCATGCGCTTTACAAGCTCCTCAGCATATTTTGCCGGATGGAGCTCCAGAAACGCCTGGCCGAAGCAGGCAGAGAAGGTCGGCGTAGGCTCCGTAATGCCACGCTCCGTGCCGGCAAGCTTCGAGGTAAAGCCGGACAAGAAATAATACTCCGTCTGCTCCGGCGTGAGGATGGAGACCGGCGGAAGAACACCAAAGGCATCTGCCGAGAGGAAGATAACACTCTTGGCAGCAGGGCCTGCACTATGCTTCGAAACGATATCGAGGACTGTGCTCTTGATGTGGTCCAAAGGATAGGAAACACGGGTATTTTCCGTCACGCTCTTATCTGCAAAGTCGATGCGCCCATCTTTATCCAGCGTGACATTCTCTAGCAGTGCATTCCTCTTGATTGCTCCATAGATATCTGGCTCTGCGAACATATCGAGGTTGATGACCTTTGCATAGCAGCCGCCTTCGAAGTTGAATACACCGTTGTCATCCCAGCCATGCTCATCATCGCCAATCAGGAGACGCTTCGGGTCGGTGGAAAGGGTCGTCTTGCCCGTTCCGGATAGGCCGAAGAAGATAGCCGTATTCTCACCATGCTTGTCCGTATTGGCAGAGCAGTGCATGGAAGCAATTCCCTTGAGGGGCAGGAAATAGTTCATCATGGAGAACATGCCCTTTTTCATCTCGCCGCCATACCAGGTATTGACGATGACCTGCTCCTTCTCCGTAAGGTTGAAGAGCACAGCTGTCTCAGAATGAAGGCCAAGCCCCTTATAGTTTTCCACCTTCGCCTTCGAGGCATTGTAAACCACAAAATCCGGTTTAAAGCTCTCCAGCTCCTCTTCTGTCGGACGAATGAACATGTTCGTCACGAAATGTGCCTGCCAGGCAACTTCCACGATGAAGCGCACCGCCATGCGCGTATCCTTGTTGGCACCGCAAAATGCATCGACAACAAAGAGTCGTTTATTGGAAAGCTCTTCCTGTGCGATTGTCTTGACAGCATGCCAAGCTTTCGTCGTGGTGCGATGATTATCATTTGGGTATTCATCCGATGTCCACCAAACCGTATCATGGGATGTGGCATCGTCTACAATGAACTTGTCCTTCGGAGAGCGTCCTGTGAATTCTCCTGTCATGACATTGATGGCACCGAGCTCGGAAACCTGCCCCACCTCGAAGCCTTCCAGGCCTTCCTTTGTTTCTTCTTCAAAAAGCTCCTTGTAGTTCGGATTGTGAATAATTTCTGTTGTTCCTGTAATTCCATACTGTGTAAGATCGATTTTTGACATAATAACCAACCTCTCCTATCCGAAATTGAAACAATCCCATTATTTTTGACTAGGTTTTTCTCCTTGCCACGTCCATTATCATAGACCAAAAAATTAATAATGTCAAATTTCATTGAATTTTCGATTTTATTCATATATCGAATGTATAGGACAAGTCTTTCATCATAAATCACACAAAAAACACGTGGAAGCTCTTTCTGTACGCCTCCACGTGTATATGGATTCCTGGCAACTCAAAGTTCCGCACGAATCTCTTCCAGTTCCTCTTTTGTAAAATGGTATGCTGTATTACAAAAATGACAAGAGACTTCCGCGCTCCCATCTTCGATTAAGAGCTCCAAATCCTCTGGCCGCAAGCTGGAAAGCACCTCACGAATCCGTTGTTTGGAGCATTTGCAACGGAACTGCAGGGGAACCTCCTCTAGATATTCCACCGTAAAGCCCCGCATTACCTCTTGGATGATGCCACGCGCAGAAAGGCCCTCATGAACCATGGCTGATACGGGACGTACCTGTTGCAAGTTTTCCTCCAGCTGTCTTATATCCTCCTCCGTGGCATCTGGAAGTGGCTGGACAAGGAATCCCCCCGCCCCGATACAGGTGTAATCCGGATTTATCAAAACTCCAAGACCGACACTCGAAGGTGTCTGCTCCGACTTGTATAGGTATTGTGTAATATCTTCGGCAATCTCTCCACTTTCAATGGAAATGTTTCCTGCAATGGGATTCCGAAGACCGGTAAAGCGTGTGACAGTCAACAGGCCATCCGTTCCGACTCCGCCCCCCACATCAATCTTGCCTTTTTCATTGAGGGGCAGGACAACTTCAGGATTTACAACAAAACCGCGTACATAGCCCTCTGGTGAAGCATCCGCGATAACCTTTCCCAAAGGGCCATGACCGTCAAACTGCACCGTCAAGGCTTCGTCATTTTTCATGCTGGAAGCCAGGAGCAACGCCCCCGTCATCGTACGTCCCAGGGCCGCGCCTGCCACGTGGCAGCAATGGTGTCGCTCGATTGCCTCTTGTACAAGCCTCGTCGTTACGGCTGCGCAGACACGTACATTCCCTGCAATCGCCTTTACCAAATGATCCTGCATAGCTTCATTCCTTATAATCCTCAAGACTTAAAAGAACATCTCCTGTGGCCAGATCCAAAATCTGGATTTCCTGATCCGTGAGCACTGCGATGGTATTTTTCCCATCCTCTCGTTTCGTAAGTGCGGCAGAGCCCGGGTTCAGGAAGACCGTTTTTCCACGTTTTTGAAGAACAGGAACATGAATATGGCCAGAAATGAAGACATCCGCCTTGAGGTGCTCCGCCATAGAGTCCTTCGCCGCGTCCGTCATGCAGGAATCCCCATGCGTCACGACAATGCGAAGGCCATTCATGTAGGCAAAGGCATAAGGAGAAAGGATGGGCATCTCGAGACAGCTTCCATCCACATCCGAATCGCAGTTTCCCTTGGCAATAATGACCGGTATTGGACATGCGTTTATAAGAGATACGAGCTTCGCTGGGTTATAATCCGGCTTCATGGGATTTCGTGGGCCATGGTAAAGAACATCTCCCCCATGAATGATAAAATCTGCCCCTTGAAAATACGTATCGTACGCTTGCGACCAAGCTTTCACATGACCATGGGTATCACTGATAATTCCGATTTTCATGACATATCACCTTACCCGATTTTCTTGAGCAGGCTTGCCATCTCCATAGCAGAAACAGCTGCATCTGCACCCTTGTTGCCCGCCTTCGTGCCTGCACGTTCCACAGCCTGCTCGATATTTTCCGTTGTCAGCACACCGAAAATCGTGGGGACTCCTGTGCTAAGCCCCACCTGTGCTACACCCTTGGAAACCTCGTTACAGACATAATCATAATGAGAGGTCGATCCCCTGATGACTGTGCCAAGGCAGATGACAGCATCGTATTGCCCGCTCTCTGCCATTTTCTTCGCCACGAGAGGAATCTCAAAAGCGCCGGGCACCCAGGCCACGTCCACATCCTCATCCTGAACCTCATGACGATGCAGGGCATCGAGTGCTCCTCCTAGAAGCTTGCTTGTAATAAATTCGTTAAACCGGGCAACGACAATTCCAAATTTAAGATTTTTGCCATTAATATAGCCCTCAATGATATTGGCCATTTTCTACTCCTCCTCAGCCTTCCAACATAGCCACATACCCAGACCTCCGATATCTTTCAACAAGAGGTATCATACGTTTCGCATCATCACCACGCCAGCTTAGTCCACCAATTAAAAGCAGTGCTTCCGCACCATCCGGTGCAGTAGAAACAGAATAATCTGGTATTGTGCAAAGGCCACCAATCGATTGAATCGGTTCTTTCTATAGGGAAACCGTACGTACTTCAAAGCGACTTTTTCCTAGCATATGTATGGCTGTCGAAATATAGGCCGCTTCCCAATCAGCATACTGGTCGAGTATTCCCAGTAATATTCTTTTCATTTTACGCTACCACTCATTTATCATTCAAATCTTCATCCGAGAGAATATGACCCATCTTCTCTCTCTTCACGGTCATGTATTTTCGATCAAATTTATTGGCATGAATTACAAGTGGAACGCGACCGGAAATCTTAAGCCCGTAGCCCTCCAGGCCTGCACGCTTTGCAGGGTTATTGGTCAAAAGGCGAATAGACGTAAGCCCAAGATCAGCAAGAATCTGCGCACCGATTCCGTAATCGCGAAGATCCGGTGCAAAGCCAAGCTCCACATTTGCCTCCACCGTATCACGGCCCTGATCCTGGAGCGCATAGGCGCGAATCTTATTGGCGAGGCCGATTCCTCTGCCCTCCTGACGCATATAGAGGACAACGCCTTCCCCCTCCTTTTCAATCTTTTGGAGAGCAAGGGCCAGCTGGTCGCCACAGTCACAACGCATGGAGCCCAGTGCATCGCCTGTCAGGCACTCCGAGTGGACGCGCACAAGGACATCACTTTTGCCTCGAACATCCCCCTTGACAATGGCAATATCGCAATGCTTATTCAAGTCATTTTCATAAGCATGCAGACGGAAGTGCCCATATTTGCTGGGAAAGTCCACATCCGCCACTTCGTGCACGAAGTTTTCCGTGCGCTTTCGATAGGCAATAAGCTGCTCTACCGTAATGATGTTCAGGCTATGCTTTTTCGCGAACTCCTTCAATTTCGGAGTACGCATCATGTGCCCGTCATCGTCCATAATTTCGCAGCACATTCCACAGGGGAAGAAACCGGCGAGGCGTGCAAGATCCGTTGTGGTCTCCGTATGGCCTGCACGACGCAAAACACCACCCTCTACGGAGCGAAGGGGAAAGATATGTCCCGGGCGACGGAAGCTTGCGGGCTTCGCTTTGGGATCCAAGAGCTTTTTTACCGTGTGGCAACGCTCAAAGGCAGATATTCCCGTATCCGTATCATAGGCATCGATGGATACGGTAAATGCCGTCTCATGGTTGTCCGTATTATTGGCAACCATCTGACCAATCTGAAGCTCATCGAGACGCTTGCCATCGATAGGCGTACAGATGAGTCCCTTGGCATAGGTCGCCATAAAGTTGATCTGCTCCGGCGTCAGTGTCTCTGCAGCACAGATGATATCTCCTTCGTTTTCCCGATTCTCATCGTCCACCACAACAAGCATTCGCCCGTTTTTTATATCTTCAATTGCCTGCTCTACTGTTGCAAAATCTGACATATTCCTACCTCCCAGATTTTAGAATCCGTTTTTCTGAAAAAAATCATGCGTAAGTCTGCTTGGTTCTATTCCAGGAACCGAATTCATAAGCCTTTCAACGTATTTTCCGAGAATATCCGTCTCAATATTGATGAGGTCGCCTTCTCTCTTTGTCCCAAGATTTGTAACCTGTCGCGTATGGGGAATCAAGCTGACAGAAAAGCCTGTTGCGTCTACTGTAGCCACTGTCAAGCTAATACCGTCTAATGCAACGGAACCTTTCTCCACAATCCCCGTGAGCAAATCCTGTGGAGCCTTTACCTGGAGCAGGATTGCATTCCCCTCCGTCCGAAAGGAAACAACCTCTCCAGTTCCATCAATATGGCCGGTGACAATATGTCCTCCCATACGAGTTGTGGGCAAGAGCGCCCTTTCCAGATTGACCTTGCTACCTTTGTAAAGATTTTCAAGGGAGGTTCTGCGGACGGTTTCCGGCATGACATCTGCTTGAAAGCTTGTGCGACCAAATTGCGTAACAGTCAAACATATCCCATTGACAGCTATGCTGTCTCCAATATGCACATCCTCTAAAATACGTTGTGCAGCTATCGTCACGCTTCCCTGCTGGAAAGAGACAATCTCACCAAGCTCTTCGACAATTCCTGTAAACATCTCAAGGATTCTCCTGTGCTATCCGTGGATAAGCTTCTAAAAGAACGTCCTGCCCCAAAGACTGCACAGACATGCGATCTAAGACAAGTGCATCAGACAGCTTCTGCACGCCCTTTCCTCCCACAGGAGTGGGCGCACTCTCTCCTCCGAGCAGGAGTGGTGCAATAAAGGCATACACCTTATCAATCAGTCCAGCACGTAAAAATGCATCATTGACACGGGAGCCACCCTCGACAAAAAGAGAAGTAATCTCCCGTTTTCCAAGCTCAGAGAGAAGAATAGGCAAATCCGCTACCTCTCCATCCCCTGCCATAAGGATAGTAGCCCCTGTGTTGCAAAGGCTGTTCACGCGATCTTTTGGGGCCCTAGATGTGACCGCTATAATTGTCTCAGCCTGCTCATCCGTCAAAACCTTGGAATCAAGCGGGATCCTCGCCATACTGTCAAGAATAATCCGTTTAGGATTTTTCCCGTTCCCCTCTGCCAGCCGCGTTGTCAAGCTCGGATCATCGGCAAGCACCGTTCCGATTCCCACGAGAATCGCATCGGAGGCATCTCGAAGCTGGTGAACATAACTGCGAGCTTTTTCGCCTGTAATCCATTTTGATTCCCCACTGGACGTCGCAATCTTCCCATCAAGGGACATGGCCGTCTTCAAGGTGACGAAGGGGCGCCCGGTTGTGATCCAGTGAAGAAATACTTCGTTCAGTGCACGAGCATCTCTTTCCAGCACCCCCAGCGTAACCTCTATCCCATGGTCCCGCAAAATCTGACAGCCTCTACCAGAAACCTTTGGGTTGGGATCCTCCATTGCGACGACTACACGCTGGATACCACTTTTGACGATGGCCTCCGCACAGGGACCTGTCCTCCCAAAATGGGAGCATGGCTCCAACGTAACATAAAGGGTTGCCCCCTTTGCCAAATCGCCCGCCATGGCAAGTGCATGTATCTCTGCATGCTGGGTACCGGCCTTCCTATGCCACCCTTCCGCAATGATTCGCCCTTCTCGAACGATAACAGCACCGACAAGCGGATTCGGAGAGGTGCGTCCCCTCGCAAAGGATGCAATGCGAAGAGCCTCTCGCATGTAATCTTCGTCCTGCAAAAAATCACCTCAGCTTTCATCAAATTCATATCCTGAGGTATAAGAAAAGCCGCCAATTGCTTGGCGGCTAGGAATGCATGCAAAAAGCACGTATTCATCTTTTCCCTTCCCGACTGTACGGTCGGCCTCGGAATTTCACCGAGTCATGCCTGTCACGGCTTGCGGGCTTTACCGCCGGTGGGGAATCACACCCCGCCCCAAAGACAAATTCTGTAGAAAGTCTATCATAAATTTTTGACAATTGCAAGGGCCTTCCATCCATTGCAATCTGCGGAGTTCGTGCTTTTTTCGCAATTTTGTGCTAGAATGTTAGACGATAAACTGATAAATCGGTATAGAAATATGGTTCTTTACTCTGTACAAAGGAGTTCATATAGCTTACCGAATAAGCTTGCCCACTATCGCCTCTGTCGCACGAATCAGATTCTCCGGTGTCAGGATAAGCTGTTCGCCACGCTTTCCAGCACTTACAGCAATTTCTTTTTGCTGGAGCACATGCCCATCTATGTAGACTGGATATTGCTTTTTGGCGCCCAAGGGAGAGCATCCCCCTCGTATGTACCCAGTCAAATCGAAAACCTCTTTAAGGTGAACCATTTCCACCCGTTTGTTCCCAGAAATGTTGGCGATTGCTTTCATATCGAGCTCTTCTGCCCCTGGAATGACGGCCATGAGAATTCCCGTCTTGTCACCACGTGCAACAAGCGTTTTGAATATCATTTCTACAGGCATTCCAATAGAAGTAGCTACATGAACGGCAGAGAGGTCACTCTCATCCACCGGATATTCCTTTAACGTATAGGGGATTTTGAGTCTATCCAGTATCCGTGCCGCATTTGTCTTGCTTTGTTTTTTCTTTCCCATCGCAACCACCACATCCTTCCAAAACAAAAATCGTGTGCCGGATCACCAAAGGATTGCACACATATGCCTATACTACCACAAACCTCTCCAAAAAGAAAGGCGGAAGAAATATGAAGATAGCCATGGCTCAAATCGAGGTCATTCCTGGGCATCCTGATAAAAATACGGAAACCATATTGCATCTTGTGAATAATGCAAAAGAGCAAAATGTTCAGCTTATCATTTTCCCTGAAATGGCCGTACCAGGATATCTCCTAGGTGATACCTGGGAAAAAACAGCCTTTCTCCGGGATTGCGAAGCCTATGGAAAACAGATCATTGAAGCTGCCGACGGTATCCATATCATCTTTGGAAATATTGCTGTTGACTGGAACAAGAAAAACAACGACGGGCGAGTACGAAAGTACAATGCCATGTTCGTTGCACAAAACAGGCAGCTTGTGAAACCCGAATGCATGCCCTACCCCTTTCTCATCAAGACATTGATGCCCAACTATCGGGAATTTGATGATTCCCGCCATTTCTTCAGCCTGCAAAAGCTTGCCCGAGAACAGAGCACCACTCCTGCCGAGCTACTCTCCCCCATTTCCATTACGATGGAGGGCAAGAGCTATCGACTGGGAGGCCTTCTCTGCGAGGATGCCTGGAACGAGGATTATGAGCTATCCCCCCTACGAATCCTGGAGGAAAAGGGTGTGGATTTCTTCGTCAACATATCCGCCTCCCCCTATACCCTTGGGAAGAACGAAAAGCGAAACCGCCTGTTCTCCAAGCATGCAGAGCATGCCAAAAAGTCTCTTTTTTATGTGAATTGCATCGGCCTGCAAAATAATGGAAAGACAGTTTACACCTTTGATGGGGCCTCTACTGCCTACGCCGGCACGGGAGAGATTCTCGCCTGTGCTCCATCCTATCAGGAACATCTCTGTATTTTGAATTTGGAAGAGAAGCCTGCACCACGAGCCCTGAGGCTTCCAGAGAAGCAAGGCATCGCCAGTGTCTATCAGGCGCTCCACTATGGTGTACGCCACTTTTTGGAAAATATTCACATGGACAAGGTGGTCATTGGTATATCCGGCGGCATCGATTCCGCTGTTGCAGCCGCATTATATGCGCAAGTTGTGGAAAGAGAAAACCTTCTCCTTGTCAATATGCCAAGTGTTTTCAATTCGGAAACGACAAAAGGCTTATCCGAAGAGCTTGCACACAATCTGGGCTGCAAATACATGATTCTTCCCATCCAGGAATCCGTCGAACACACCGTTAAGCAGCTTGAAGCCACGCCATTATATGACCTGGGAGCAAGCACGAAAGAGCATCTCGCTGTCTCTTCCTTTGTCACAGAAAATATCCAGGCACGCGACCGCAGTGCTCGTATCCTCGCAGGTGTTGCTGCTGCCTTTGGTGGTGGCTTTACCTGTAATGCCAATAAGGCGGAAACAACGGTAGGGTATTCCACCCTGTACGGCGATCAATCCGGCTTTCTAGCTGCACTGGCCGACTTGTGGAAATTCCAGATTTATGACCTTGCCCAGTACATGAATACGGTTGTCTACGACTCTAAAGTGATTCCGCAGGGGATTATTGATATTGTACCCAGCGCTGAATTGTCCGCGCGTCAAAACGTGGATGAGGGAAAAGGCGATCCCATCCGCTACCCATACCATGACTTCTTGTTCCGAGCCTTTGTGGAACGATGGGAGCAGGCCACCCCGGAGGAACTTTTGAAATGGTATGAAGAAGGCTCCCTGGAGGAAAATATCGGCTGTGCGTCTGGCCTTGTATCCACGTATTTCCCGAGCGCTAAGGATTTTATTGAGGACCTGGAGCATTGGTGGGGACTTTTTTCCGGTATGGCCATTGCGAAGCGTATACAGGCCCCACCTATTTTAGCAGTCAGCAGGAGAGCCTACGGCTTTGACTACCGAGAATCCCAAAATGGCGTATATTATACACGGGACTATCTGGAGCGTAAAGCAAGGCTGCTGAAAAAATGATACTACAACAATCCAATCGAAGTACCTGCCAAGAAAAATTGATTCACGAGCTTCAACTGCTCTTGAAAAAAATCCGTTTCGAATTACACACGCCGGATCCCCATGCACGGCAAGGCTCAAGTATTGTCCAGCTGGCAAATTTCCTTCTTTCCTATGGAAGGGAACTGAATGCCAGCGATGTGCATATCGAGCCGCAGGAAAAGGACATTCGCCTTCGATACCGGATAGATGGTCTCTTATGGGAATGCCCTGTGCATATTCCCTCAAAAATCGGCGATAACCTGACCTCCCGTTTTAAGGTAATGGGTGGGATGGACAGTGCCCAAAAGACGCGCCCTCTTGACGGTAGCATTTCCTTTGAATCAAAGGAGGGAACCCTCGATATCCGCGTGTCGACAATCCCCTCCATTTACGGAGAAACCATTGTTCTCCGACTGATGGATCTTGAGGAGCGTCTTCTTCGGATGGAAGAGCTTGGCTTTACCCCTACGAATCTAAGCGCCGTCCGGAAACTCATTCATCGTCCCTCCGGCCTTGTCATATTAGCGGGACCAATGAATTCAGGAAAGACTACCACGCTCTATGCAGCTTTATCTGAGCTGAACAAGACTTCTTCCAGCCTGATGACCCTGGAAGATCCCATTGAGCGCAAAATAGCAGGAATCACCCAGGTGCAGGTCAATGAAAAGGCCGGACTCGATTATATTGCAGGATTACGGGCTGTTCTTCGACAGGATGCAGAAAAGATTCTGCTGGGGGAAATTCGTGATGCAAAGACAGCGCAGATGGCTGTGCGCATCGCACTGACGGGCCACCTTCTAATGACAAGCATCCATGCCTCCACCTCTGTCTCGGTAATCTACCGGCTCCTTGAGATGGATGTGGAGCCCTATCTTTTGGCAGAAACTCTTGAGGGAGTTATCGGTCAACGCCTAGTGAGACGTGTTGCTCCTGCGGCTCCCTTGGATTCCGCCAAGATGAAATCCGAAGCTGCAGACCTCCCAATAAAGGACTCCCTTGTACAATATGAAGGACGCATTGCACTACAAGAAGTGCTAGTTGTCTCCGATGAAATACGCGAGCTGATTCTCATGCGAGCACCGCGTCATAAAATGGAGGAGGCGGCCAGACGCGCCCATCTGATTCCGCTGGAGGCAGATGGAAAGGAAAAGATACAATCCGGTCTGACCACAGACGAAGAGGTAAGGAGGGTGCTTTATGGCATGGGAGACGAATCCCCCGATTCTTTTATCCCATCTTCTCGCTGAAGCTTCCAAGAAGGCTGCTTCGGATATCTATATCACAGAGGGCCGGTTCATCTATCAGCGCGAGCAAGGTGTCCTCAGAGCACTTGATTGCAAAGCGGAGCCAGAATTGCTGACATGGATTTTTGATCAGACATGGGATAAAAACCGAGTGGACTCCTTTACACGCTGTGAAGATATTGACTTTTCCTGGAGCTATGAAGGGCATCGCCTGCGCGGGAATGCCTACCATACCAGAGGATGTCGTGCCATAGCACTTCGCCTTCTGCCGGCTTTCATACCGAATCTTTTTACTATCCATCCTCTCCCCATCTGGAATAACCTATTAAAGACCCATCATGGTCTCGTGCTTGTTTGTGGACACACCGGGGCTGGCAAGAGTACCACTATCGCTTCCTTTCTAAACATTCTGAACCAAAGGGACGCACTGCACATTCTCACCTTGGAAGACCCCATCGAATATATCTTTCCCACGGCGAAGTCGCTTGTCAGCCAGCGGGAATTGGGAAGTGACTTCCCGACCTTTTCCACAGCCCTGAAAAGTGCTCTCCGGGAGCGACCTGATGTACTTTTTCTTGGAGAGATTCGAGATGCTGACTCAATGCATACGGCATTGATGGCAGCAGAAAGCGGCATTCTTGTCTTTGCAACTCTGCACGCAAGAAGAGCCACAGAAGCTATCGCACGTATAGAGGGGTTTTTCCCATACGAGGAACGAGACTCCATCCGTTCCCGCGTTGCCATGACCATGGAAGTCATTCTTACCCAGTGCCTCATCCCAAAAGCAGACGGTGGTTTGCTCCCTCAGACAGAGATTTTACTCCGAACGCCTGCTGTAACCAATTTAATTCGTCAGGGAAAATATGCACAGCTCGAGAGCGTCATGATGAGCAATTCCCAGCTCGGCATGCAGACCATGGAAATGTCGCTGAAAGAGCTGTATCGAGCCCATAGAATATCGACACAGGTTTTCCAATCGCTACAAAGTAAGGAAATGATCGGATAATGGAGTTCTCATACAAGGCGCGCAATCGTCAGGGAGAGCTGATGGCAGGCGCAATCGAAGCGGAGAACATACATGAAGCGGCCCAATATATCCGAAAAAAGGGTTTATGGGTGACCAAGCTTATAGAAAAACCGCAGCATCCGCTTGCAAAGCAATTCTCCCTCCCCATATCCCTTAGGGCGGAGTCCCTAGGCATAAAAGAAGCTGTTTTCTTTTGTCAAGAACTCCATATTCTTTTGGAAACCGGAATGCCTGTTCATACGGCACTTTCGGCTATGTCCTCGTCTACAAAGGATTCTGGCTATGCTAAGATGCTGCATCAGCTTGCTCAGGACGTGAAGAGGGGTATATCCCTTTCATCTGCCATGGGACACTTCCCGGAGGTGTTTTCACAGATGACGCTTGCTCTAGTGCGCTCGGGAGAAGCGAGCGGTGCTCTGGAGCCAATCATAAGGAATCTGGCGGACTTCCTGGAACGCGATTATCGAACGCGAGAACGACTAAAATCAATTATGACATATCCCCTTGCACTCCTGCTTATTACTTGCATCATGTTTTGTTTTATGGTGCTATTTGTCCTTCCAACCTTCGCTACCATCCTTTCAAGTCTTGATGTCCCACTCCCCCTCCTCACGGAAATGCTGCTGCAAAGCTCTTCCTTTCTTTCCTTGCATCTTCCTGAAGCTGGTGGGTTCGCCCTCCTTCTTGCTGGAGTCTCCTGGTTTCTGTGGCAGCAACCGAGCGTGCGCATCCACATCAATCGTGCCTATCTATTCACCCCTATTTTTGGTACCTTGGCACTGTATACCCATTGGCGGATTCTCTTGGAAGCGCTAGCTGTTCTCCAAAGAAGTGGAATGACCCTGTCGCAAGCGCTCAATATGTCCACCCATATGGGGAACAACCTTGCTTTTAATAATGCACTACAGGACATCGCACAGGATGTTTCCGAGGGAAAAAAGCTCAGTGATGCCTTGAAATCCACCAATCTGTTTCCTCCTATTTTGGGCTCTATGATTGCGACAGGAGAGGCTTCGGGGGAAATGGAGCGCATGATGGAATATGGCGCAGGCTATTGCGAAACGAAAACAACAAATCTATCCTCCCGAATAGAAGCTCTCGCAGAGCCCGTCATGATGCTTGTCATCGGTGGTATCATTTTTGTTTTCATCCTATCCATTGTTCTGCCTATGCTGAGCACCATGGATGCCTTCGTATGACTCAAATATCTGATTCAGAATCACTGCAAAAATCCCCAACAATATTCTGGGGATTTTTCATACTCAAGCAAGCTGAAGCATACGATGTGTCTGGGGAATGACGCGGACATCCTTTAAAAGCGAGGCTGCAAGGGATTGGAAAGCGAGGAGTCTGGCCGTCGAAATGGCTCGGACTCCATGAAATGGTGTTACTGGCTGAAGGCAAAGCAGTTTTCCTGGTGCATATCGCGAAATAAGTGCAAGCCCCTTTCGGAATTCTTCTTCGGTCGTTTCTTCCGAAACGACCATTTTTGTATAGAGATCCTTCTGACATGCATGGGCTAGAAATTTTTCTTGTCTTTCCCAGACTGGCTTCTCAAGAATGCTCGGGAACTTGATATCCATGCTGATGATGTCTATAGAGTCCATACACTCTTTCAGCGCACCTGGCATTGTACCATTTGTCTCCAGAAAAATCTTTGGCCGTCTATCACCCAGATGTGACACGACCTCTTTGATAAAGCTTGCATGAAGGAGCGGTTCGCCGCCTGTAAAGCTGATGGCTTGATGCCTTGTCTCTTTATCAAGGGTCTGAAGGATATTTGCTAAAGATTCTGGAGAAATCGGGTTTTTCACATCTCGATACTGTTCTGTATTTGCGCCGGTTTCCACTCGACACATAGGATGTGCATTTATTGTATGCTCAGTATCGCAGTAGGTGCAACGCAGGTTGCAGCCTTCGAAGCGCACAAAGAGCTGGCGACAGCCTACATACTTCCCTTCCCCTTGAATGGAGGAAAATACCTCAATCAGATTTTCCCCGCCTTTATTTCTCTTTTCTTCCATACACACTCAATCCTTCGTATAGAGAACACTCGTCTTCGGCGACTCAAATACACGAATTCCAGCAAGATGCGTGTCTCTTTTGAAAACTGGCTGCTTTTCCAGAGCCTCATAAAAAATACGCGCGAGGTTCTCCGCCGTAGGATTCAGCCCTGCAGAAAACGGGGACATTTCGTTCAAAAAACGATGATCATACATATCGACTGTATCCTGAAGAGCTCTTTTGATCTCCTTGAAGTCAACAAGCATGCCCAAGTCATCAAGTGTCTTACCTTCTACAATGGCCTCCACCACCCAATTGTGACCGTGAAGCCTATCACATTTTCCAGGATAGCCGACGACGCGATGGGCCGCTTCAAATGCAGCTTCGACCTTTAACGTATACATAGCAGTTCCTCCTTTGCAAAAACCGCTGCGAAAAAGCAGCGGTCTCTTATCTATCAAATGTTGTTGTATTTTTGACATTGCCCACGATGTCGTCCATGCTCATTGCCCGCGTATGCTTCGTATGGCTCCATTCATGTTCGTTGCGGTGTATAAAGCCAAGGAAGATGATTGGTATCCACGAATAGATAAATACGGGATATAATAGCAAATACAGCCATGCTTTCCATTTGACACGTATCTTGAGCAGTATAATCATGGGAAGAATATACTGGCCCATCATAATCGCCGTCATCATTTGGGAAGGCAAGAACGTATAGATATTCGTGTAGAAGGGTGGAAAAGCGAGCTGAATATAGCTGATGACAATGAAGATGGTAGATATCATCAGGAAATGGGGCTGCATGAGGTAAATACATTCATCCCACATACGGATATCCTTGTGCTTCCAACCCGCTTTGAGCATCTTAGGGATGAAGCGATTCCCCACATCGAACTGTCCCTGGGCCCATCGACGGCGCTGATTCCAGGACTGACGAAAGGTCAAGGGCTTCTCATCATAGACAATTGCATCGTGCGCCCAGCTTGTCTTGATGCCTTCTGCCATGCACTTCATTGTAAATTCCATGTCTTCCGTCAGACATGTCGCCTGCCAGCCATGGCGCTTCAGAATCTCTGTGGCAAAACACATTCCAGTTCCACCAAGACAAGCAGACAAGCCGATATTCGATTTTGCAAGATGAGATATATAACAAATCACCCAAAACGCGATGGCAAAGGTGCCAGATACCCAGGTATCATATGGGTTTTTCGCATCAAGATACCCTTGGATGACCTTGTCCCCCTTGCAGAGGCGATTATTCATTTCCATAAGAAACTGTGGATGCACAAGATTATCCGCATCAAAGACGACGATGCCATCGTATTCTTTTTTCATTTGGAAGAGACGAGCAAACATCCAATCAAGAGCATATCCCTTGCTTTTTTTCGTCTCATCTGTCCTTTGATGAACGATTGCGCCTTCTTGCTCTGCTATACCTGCCGTATTATCCGAGCAATTATCTGCGACAACATATATATCGTACATATTCTTCGGATAGTTGAGCTGATGGAGATTCCGAACAAGCTGGCCTATGACAGCCTCCTCATTATGTGCCGCGACAACGATAGCAAAAGTCTTGATCGGTGTCAGAATCTTTTTTTCATGCTTACGCCACATCCCACAAAATCCAATGAGAAAAAAGTACAGCGTAAAGAGAAAGATAAGAATCTGCATCGGAATCATGATGACGTCGAAAGGATAGTTAAACAACAAACATCAACCTGCCTTTGCGAACGACCGAAAACAGGAATTCAAAATTCCCAGGATGGCATAGGTGACGAAAACGGCAACCCCCAGCGCAGGCAGAATTGCCTCCCTTCCCACATACAATATCACAGCAAAAAGAATAAGGGAAAACAACTTTGTCGGAAGAAAAACGCGCTCTGCTCCATCCCCCTTGAAATTCGGATAATGCACATGGCTTGTCATAAGCCATCCATCGACAATGACAGCCGCAGCGTATGCATAGTCATAGTCGAGTGGATTGAAGCCCGTCAGTACAAAGAAGAGTGTCGTCATCGCAATGACATTTCCTGCTGCAGGAGCAGCCAGTCCCATGAAATAGCCATGTACAACATCTGCATTCACATTGAAACGCGCCAATCTCCACATGGCACATACTCCAAAGAACACAGCAATGGCAATTCCTAGATTATGATAGGCGTGCAATGCGAAAACCCAGGAGAGAAATGCAGGAGCGACTCCAAAGGAAACAAGGTCGCAAAGAGAATCCATCTCCTTCCCCATTTCGCTTGAAACACCGAAAAAGCGTGCAATCCTGCCATCCATTCCATCTGCAACAAGCGCGAGGAAAATAAAGACGGAACCCCATACGAGTTCCCCCTGATGTGTTGCAAAAAGGGAGAACATCCCAAATACCAGATTCATCGATGTGCAAAGATTCGGTATAAGCCTGCGATAATCCATCAGTCCGAAATCCTCCCGATAACAGTCCTGCCACCTGCCACTTTCTGCCCGACTTGAACAGAGACAGCAACATCCTGCGGCATGACAACCTCAAGGCATGATCCGAATTTTATCATGCCATAAAGCTGACCTTGTTCCAACTTATCATCCAATGTTACATAAGAGACAATTCTCCTTGCCAAAATACCTGCAATCTGCTTTACGGTAATACGTAGTCTGTCATTCTCAATTCCAATCAAATGATGCTCATTGACAAATCCGACTTCATCCTTATAGGCCGGGCGAAACCTGCCGCAATAATATTTTTGGAGCTTAATCTCACCGTCTATGGGACTTCGATTTACATGCACATCAAGGACAGACATGAAAATTACAACTTTGTTGCAGGGAACTCCCACGAATTCATCCATCTCCACAGGAACAATCTCTGTGACAGTCCCATCAGCTGGAGAAAGGACAACCTGATCCGATTTCTGTATGATGCGGTGAGGATTACGAAAGAAATAGCAAAAGTAAAGGGCGAGTACAAGAGGGATAATGGATGCCATGGGATGGAAGGAAAATCCAAAAAGAATCGCCAGCACAAGGCATCCCCCGATAAATGGGTATCCTTCCGAAATAATTGGGAACACTCTCCCACCTCCGTAGTCACATGGGATATTGTCGATTTCATACCTATTCTAGGATATTATAGACGAAAGAATACGCCTTGTCTACTTGCTCGCACGATTCTATGTCCGCGAGCGATGTACCTTCATGACAAAGCGAGGGAGGGCCAGCAACCGTTTTGCTCGGGTTGGCTGCATAAGTCCGCGGAACAGCCACTCTAGTTTTGCACGCTGCATCCAGAGCGGGGCCCGTTTCATGACTCCCGCCATCACATCCAGCGTCCCTCCCACACCGATGGAAACAGGAACATTCAAGTCCTTCAAGTTTCTTGCCAACCATTTCTCCTGCTTCGGTACACCAAGGGCTACAAGAAGGATGTCTGGCCTTGCTTCTTTTATCATCTGGATGATTTCTTTTTCATCAGACGAGCTGAAGAATCCATTCCGCACTCCAACAATATCTATACCAGGATATAGCTTCTCTGCCTTCTTCTTTGCTTTTTCAGCCACACCCGGAGCAGATCCGAAGAAAAAGAGCTTGTGATCGTGCTTGGGGGCCTCGCGCATGAGCTCCTGTACGAGATCGTAGCCCGCCACACGTTCTGGCATCGCATGCCCCAGATGGTGAGCGGCCCAAACCGTGCCAGCTCCATCGGGGACAACAAGAGCAGCTTGATTCAAAATACGTGCAAGCTCCTTATCATGCGTTGCCCGCATAAGCATTTCCGCATTGGCAGTAGCCACAAGGGCACCCGATTTGTTTTCTATATGTTTTTCTACGATAGACACAGCTTCCTTCATCGTTACAGAAGCAATATTCACGCCTAAAATCTGAACTGTATGCAAATCTACCTATCCTCCCAGTATTCTGTCCACTGTACTATAATACCCGTTCAAAGGGATAAAATCAAGATTTCGAAATCAGACTTGCATGAAAAAAGCCCGTCTGTCCATAGCAGACGAGCTTTCTAAAATCCAAAATCTCTCAGCGCTTGCTGAACTGAGAAGCCTTGCGGGCTTTTTTGAGGCCGTACTTGCGACGCTCCTTCTCACGCGGATCACGCGTGACGAATCCAGCCTTCTTGAGGGCCGGGCGAAGCTCTGCATCCATCTCGATGAGAGCACGCGTAATGCCATGGCGGATTGCGCCGGCCTGTCCCGTGACGCCGCCGCCAGCAACATTCGCAATGACATCATATCTATCAACCGTCTCCGTCAGGTTGAGAGGCTGACGAACGATGAGCTCCAATGTCTTGAGGCCGAAATACTCCTGCATATCGCGCCCATTGATTGTGACCTTGCCCTCGCCAGGAATCAGCCGAACGCGAGCGATAGAAGACTTTCTGCGGCCAGTGCCATAGTAAGTGACTTGTGCCATATCTTGTTCCTCCTAACTCTCTTAGCGAATATCAAAGACAAGCTCTTCCGGCTTCTGAGCCGCATGCGGATGATCCTTGCCAACATAAACATTCAGCTTGCGAAACATCTGAGCACCGAGGCTGTTCTTCGGAAGCATTCCCTTGACTGCATGCTCAAGCACCCGAGCCGGGAAGCGATCGAGCATCTGTCCAGCAGGCGTGAAAGTGGTGCCGCCCTGATAACCGGAATGACGGAAATAGAGCTTGTCCGTAAGCTTCTTGCCCGTAAACTTTACCTTTTCAGCATTGATGACGATGACAAAATCACCCGTATCAACATGCGGCGTATACGTCGGCTTGTTCTTTCCGCGAAGCACTTTTGCAATCTCAGCGGCGAGGCGACCAACCGTCTGACCTTCTGCGTCAACAATATACCATTTGCGTTCGATATTGGATGCATTCGCCATGAACGTCGTCTTCATGCGAGTTCCCCCTTAATAGCTTGTTTTGTGTACGTTCTATGATGCGATAATTCGTGCCTCCGGGGCTATTGGAAACACAGGCCCGCAACATCACAAATGCCATTTTACTGAAAAAATCCGTGCGCGTCAAGGCATTTGAAAAAAATTGTAGAAATTCTTCCTACGATTTCCACTATACCTCCGTTTCTTCTTTGGAAAGATGTGCTGTGTTGTTGATGTATTCAACAACAGGTATGCCTTCCTCTGCATAGTCAATCCGGTTGACAGCTGTGTTGCTCTGACGAAAGCGCCAGACATTCGAAAGCGGCGTCATAAGAGCATCCGCAAGGATCGTCCGCAGGATTGCCCCATGGGAAAACACTGCAATACTCTTTCCCTTATTCTCTTGCACAATCGACCGGATACATGCGACGGCTCGTGCCTGCAATGCTGGAAAGGACTCTCCTTCTGGTATATGCAGCACATCGGGATGGGCAAAGAAATCCCGCAGGGCATCCGGCCATTCTTTCACTATCTGCTCATAGGAAAGCCCCTCCCAAGCACCGAAGTTTAGCTCTCGAAGCTCCCGTCTTGTCTGCACCTGGAGGGAAAACCGTTCTGCCACCGCCTCTGCAGTGGAAACAGCCCGCTGCAGATCACTGGAATAAATGACGTCTAATTGCCTTGCAGGAAAAAATTTCGCCAAAGACCTTGCTTGCTCCAGCCCTTTTTGAGAGAGTGGCACATCCGACTGACCCTGATAGCGTCCTGCCAGATTCCACTCCGTCTGTCCGTGGCGTATCAAATAAAGATGTGTCATAGCAATATTTCCCTCCAAGCTTCCAGAACTTTCTTGTTTTCCCCTCGTGTGCGCACGGCCATGCGCACGTAGCTTTTCCCATCGAGTCCCGGATAATTCGCGCAATCCCGCAGAAGAATCCCCTTTTCCCGCATGGCTTTTACCAGATCCGTCGAGCTTCTTCCCGTTCCTCGGACATCCAAGAGAATAAAGTTCACACTTGGGGAAAAAGGTTTTAGCCCCGGAAGCTGCTGGAGCTCTTCAAGAAGGAAAGCATCCTCCTCTGCGACCAGGCGTCTGGATTCCCGACGATAGCCGGAGAGCTTGAACGCCACCTTTCCCGCCAGCTGTGCCAGGTGATTGACATTCCAGACATCCTTTCCTGTCTCCATACGCTTCCGCAGCCCCCATGCCATGGAAGCAAAGCCCAGTCGAAGTCCTGGAATAGCAAAAAACTTCGTCAAAGACTCCAGTGTAATGACCTGGCTATGGCTCATGGATAAATGATGAGAATCTCGACGCTTCTCATCCGCGCAGAACTGGAGAAAGGACTCATCGAGAAGAAGCCATGCGCCCCTCTCCTCCACCAAATCCGCAAGATACAGAATCTCCTGGGGAGAAATAAGGCAGCCTGTTGGATTGTTGGGATTTCCGAGCAGAACAGCATCCCCCCGCTTGATTTGCCTTCCAATCCCCTCTACATCAAGAGCAAAGCCTTCTGCCTCCCGCAGCTGAACATAGAGGACCTCGCAGCCAACAGCGAGAGCGGCCCGTTCATATTCGCTGAAGGAGGGAACGGGTATCAAGGCACGACGTGGATGCAAAGTATGAAAAAAGAGGTAGAAAAGCTCGCTTGCCCCGTTTCCCAGGAGGATATTCCTCTCCGGTACACAATAATACTCGCCTATGGCTTTTCTTAGCTCCTTTGCCTCCGGATCTGGATAATGAACAATCGACTCAATGGCTTTTTGGATTACGCGATGGATTTCCGGGGCAAGGCCCAAAGGATTGATATTTGCCGAAAAGTCCAGCCACCCGCCCCGAGGTGGGGACTCATGTACATTTCCGCCATGCTGGAAGCGATCCATACAGTCTTCCTCCTCTTTAGATGTAGCGCATCAGCTGTGCACCAGCAAGAATTCCCATAAGTGCCACCGTTTCTGTCAAAAGCTCCGTCGCCCCATATACATCTCCTGTCAGGCCGCCCAATACGTCCTTGACATAGGTTGCAAGAAGGAATGCGAAGAGGAGCCCTATCCCCAGCGCGATGTATGCTACGATTCCAAAAGGATACAGAAGAATCAATGTGGTCAAAAAGGCAATCCAAAAGGTTCTCCCATCAGCTGCCTCTGCAAAAGCCTTCCCCATGCCCTCCTTCCGCGCATAGGGAAAGAAGCAGATCACCATGGTCATGGCCATCCGCCCTGCAATGGGCATGAGGTAAACAGCCGGAAGCAGAAGATGCGTCGGCGTGTCCCGAAGAAGGGACAGATTAAACAGCATAAGGCAGACAAAGGCAACGACACCATAGGAGCCAACCCGGCTGTCCTTCATGATCTCCAACTTTTGTGCCCGCTCTCTGCCGGAAAAAACACCATCCACCGTGTCCATAAAGCCATCGCAATGAAGCCCCCCCGTAAGAACAATCGGCAGTACCAGCAGAAATCCAATCGTCGTATTGCTCATACCGAGGGTCTGGAGGAGTAGCCATGCGATGAGCAGCTGAAGAAGCCCTAATACAAGGCCCACCAGGGGAAAAGCCCGAGTGCTTCTTCCAAAATCCTCTGCCATCCAGGTATCCTGATTCACAAACTTGATACGGGTCAAAAACTGCAAAGCAATCAGAAAAGATTTCATGAAACAGCTCCATAGGAATAAACAATCTCCAGCACATAAAGCGTAGCAAGAAAGAGCAGCGTAGCTACATACATCATGCGAATAGCACCAGTGATATGACGGGCGGAAAGGGCCTCCGAGGCATCCCCCATATAAGCACGGAAGGTTTTCTTGCCAAAGTACGTATTGAAGCCCCCAAGACGGATGCGAAGAGCCCCCGCCATAGCCGCCTCCGAAAAGCCGCTATTGGGGCTTGGATGCTTTCTTGCGTCGCGGCACATGACCCCAAAAGCTTTTCGAAAATCAAAGCCAAGAAGGGCAGCCGAAAAAATCAGGAAAAGACCTGAAAGACGTGCGGGGATAAAATTCAGAATATCGTCTGCTCGTGCCGCCGTTCGGCCGAAATAAAGATATCGGTCATTTTTATAGCCCAGCATGGAATCCATGGTGTTTGCCGCGCGATAGAGAAAGGCGAGAGGAAGCCCTCCCACTGCATAGAAAAAAAGAGGAGCAAGAATGCCGTCACAAGTGCTCTCAGCAATCGTTTCCACAGTCGCCCGAGTAATCTCGGACTCGTCAAGCTTATCCGTATCGCGTCCTACAATCCAGCCAACCTTCCTTCTCGCCTCTGACAGGCTGCCTTCCAGGAGCAGCCCATAGATTTCCCCACCTGCCTGGGCGAGACTTCGAGGGGAAATCATAAGGGACAGGAAAACGCCCTCCACAATCTCCCTGATAAAGGGAAGGGGAATATGTTCGCAGGCAAGGGAGAGAAGGTAGCCCATTGCAAAGCATATCAAAAGGACGATTCCCACGAGAATCGTCCCCTTGAGGAGCTTTCTCCTCTCTCCATCCGCCTCCCGATACAGGAGCTTTTCCAGCAGGGAAATCCCATTTCCCATGAGAACGACAGGATGAAGCCGGGTTCGTGGATCTCCCATAAGAGCATCGATGAAAAAAGCCAGTATGCCCACCATCATTTCCCTGCTCCCATGATTGCCGCCAGCTGCTCCATATCCAGACTTTGCCGGACAATATCCGCAAGCCTGTCATAGGCCTTTTCTTTCTCACGGTGTACATTGCGCTGCTCCGGAAGAGCCGGAAGGCCCTTTCTTTCTCGAAGCAAATTCAAGAAATCCCGCCGAAACGCATCCCCATCGAAGATGCCATGGATATAGGTGCCGAGAACAGTTCCATCTGAGGATACCGCCCCATCCAGAACATACGCCTCCCCCTGTTGCTCCAACACGCAGAACGGATGAGGTATTTCCTCCTGAAATTCCGTCTCTCCCATATGAATCTCATAACCTGGGAGATTTTCCCGGTGGAAAGGTTTCCCTAGAAAGGTGAAGTCCGCCTTCGCGGTGACCTGCGTCATATGCTTGCCTGCATAGAAGGTTGTCTCCATGGGAAGATAGCCGAGGCCGGCCGTATGAGAGTGATTTGACTCCACATGATTCGGGTCATGAATCCGATTTCCAAGCATCTGGTAGCCACCGCAGATTCCGACAAGCGGTGCTCCGGATACATGAAGCGCACGTATAGCTTCCTCAAGGCCTGTGTTGCGAAGGAACAGGAGATCCTCTGTTGTATTCTTTGACCCCGGAAGAAGGATAAGGTCTGGCTTGCCTAAATCAGACTGATCCGAAACATAGCGCAGGGACACGTCGGGCTCTGCCTCCAACGCATCGAAATCCGTAAAATTTGAAAGCTTCGGAAGACGGAGAACAACAATATCCAAATCGCGTCTTTCCGTCTCCTTCTTGTCCTCCAAGGAGACAGAGTCCTCATCGTCAATTCCAAGATCTTCGATATGGGGCACAATGCCAAGAACGGGTTTTCCCGTTTTTACTTCCAGAAAATCCACGGCAGGCTTCAAAAGAGAGACATCCCCACGGAACTTGTTGATGATAAGTCCCTTGACAAGAGCCCTCTCCTCCTCGTCCAGAAGCTCTAGGGTTCCCACGAGGGAGGCCAAGGCCCCGCCCCGATCAATATCCGCAATCAGGAGGACTGGCGCCTGAAGATATTTTGCTACCCGCATATTGACAATATCATTTGCCTTCAGATTGATTTCCGCCGGACTTCCTGCTCCTTCGATGACGAGGCAATCATATGCCTTTTGCAGGCGTGCCAGAGATTTCTTGACCTCCTCAAAGGCCTTGAGGGAATAGCCCGTATGATACTCCCGGGCATTCATATTGCCTACGGGCTTTCCCGCCAGGATGACCTGGGAGCGGGAATCGCCGATGGGCTTCAAGAGGACGGGATTCATATCCATCATGGGGCGCAGTCCTGCGGCCTCTGCCTGGGCGACCTGCGCCCGTCCCATTTCCAGCCCTTCCTCCGTCACATAGGAGTTTAATGCCATATTTTGGGCCTTGAAGGGGACGACATGCGTCCCCGCCTGATAGAAAATCCTGCAAAGCGCCGTCGTCAAAATGCTCTTCCCCACGTGAGAGCTTGTCCCCATGAGCATGATAGCGTTTCCCATCGTCTGCCTCCTATTTGATGCGAAGGGGAATGCCGCAAAAAACGGCATAGACCTCCGCTGCATACGCTGCAACCCTTTGGTTTGCCAGGCCTGCCAAATCACGGAAAAGCCGTGCCAGATGATTTTCCGGCACAATTCCAGCCCCCACCTCATTCGTCACGAAGATGACTGTAGACTCCGAGTCTTGTGCTGCCTCGATGAGGGCCTGTACCATATCTTCCATTTCCTGATAGCAGGCCGCTTCATCCCGAAGCTGCTCCTCCGTCTTCTTGCAGAGCATATTGCTGAGATAGACCGTGAGGCAATCAAAGAGAATCGTATCGGCCTTATCTGCTGCCGCCTGCAATGCTTTCTCCGCGTGAAAGGGTGCTTCGAAGGTTTGCCAGGAAGCTGGACGACGTGCCTGATGCAGAAGTATGCGGTGGCGCATTTCCTCATCGAAGACCTGGGCCGTTGCAATATAGGCAATGCGGTGTCCAATTCGCTCTACAAGCTCCTCGGCAAAGGAGGATTTCCCGCTTCTGGCACCACCTGTCACAAGAATTATTTTCCCCAATTTTCACAGGCCTCCACAAAGTACTCCGCAGCAGCAGGGCAGCCGAGAAAATGGAGATGAAGATAGCTTCCCACCGCATTCTTATACGTCTGCCCCCCCTGGTAAGTGGCATCATTTCGTAGCTTACGGAATTGAATGGGACGCTCCTGCCCCTCCACCTTGTCCTCGGAAAAATGAAATTCATGGCCGTGGATCAGCGTTCCCATCTTCCCTAGGACAGTATCCTTCAGAAGCTTTGCCTCCACATAGCCCACCATCTGGAGCTTGCTTGTCATAGCTGCTATCCCCGAGAACACTCCGCACATCTCATGAGTCTGCTCTTCGAAGTCCAGGAGCCCCTCCATCAAGTACATATAGCCGCCACACTCGGCATAGACAGGGAGCCCCTCTTCCACTGCCTCCCGTATGGATTCCCGCATTCCCTTATTCCGGGCAAGCTCCCTGGCAAACATCTCTGGGAAGCCGCCCCCTAGAAAAAGGCCATCCACTGCTGGAATCCGCTGATCCCGAAGGGGCGAGAAATAAATAATCTCTGCCCCTAGGTTTTCAAGGGTACGCACGCTGGCGGGATAATGGAAGGAGAAAGCCTCATCCCGCGCTATGCCAATGCGGCACCGCTTCTTTTTCGAAGGTTTCTGAAGAACCGTCTCTGGCACCTCAAGGTCATCCACCGTGCAGGCGATGTGAAGAAGCGCCTCCAGATCCAGTTCTGCTGCGACTGCCTCTCCCATAGCGCGCAATACATTTTCCTCCGCGTTTTCCTCCACGGGAAGAAGGCCCAGGTGGCGCTCTGGCATGCGAAGTGTTTCATCGCGACGCATGGCTCCGAGGACACGAATCCCCTGCTCCTTCAGTGCTTCTCGAATCATCTCCTCATGGTTTTTCGAGCCCAGGCGGTTGAGGATGACCCCAGCAAAGTCCACCTCCGGATCATAGTCCCGGAAGCCCTTCGCAATGGCAGCCGCTGAGACTCCAATCGATTTGGCATCAATCACAAGCACCACAGGGGCTCCCAGTATCTTTGCCACCTGTGCTGTGGAGCTTATGCCATTGCGCCCTCCATCGTAGAGCCCCATGACTCCCTCGATGACAGCGATATCCGCATCCTTTGCCTCCAGTGCAAAGAGCGAAGGCATCTGCTCCGAGGATACGAGCCAGGTATCGAGATTGCACCCATGCCGGCCGCTGGCCAGACGATGATAGCCAGGATCGATGTAGTCCGGTCCCACCTTGAACGGCTGGACCTGGATGCCTCGTTGGCGAAGCGCCGTCAAGAGCCCTGTCACAATGGTCGTTTTTCCGGACCCCGATTGTGTCGCAGCTATGACAATGCGCGGTATCGATTGCTGCATAGCCTATCCCTTCCTTCGAGGCGACAATCAGTCGCGCGTGTTGTCAATGAGATACATCATGGCATTGATGGCTGCCACTGCGATGGGGCTGCCACCCTTCGTTCCCTCAACCGTAATATAGGGTACAAGGCTGGTTTGCGCCAAAGCCTTCTTGGAGTCTGCTGCCCCCACAAAGCCCACGGGAATGCCCACGACACAGGCGGGCTTTATCCCCTCCTCACGAATGAGACGAAGTACCTCAAAAAGGGCAGTAGGCGCGTTGCCGATTGCCACGATATTTCCATTCAATGCCTGCCCGAAGGAGCGCATGGCCTGCATAGAACGGGTAATTCCCTGCACCTTTGCCTCTGCCGCCACTTCCGGATCCGCCACACGGCAATGAACGCTGCCGCCGAAGGAGGCCAGCTTTCGCTTATTGATACCTGTCCGCACCATCTCAACATCCGTGAAAATGTCACAGCCCGACTGAAGTGCCTTCATCCCCTCTTCAATTGCATCCGCAGACATCCGGATAATCGGAGCATACTCCACATCTCCTGCTGCATGAATCATTCGGGAATACACCTTTACCTGCTCAGGCGTCAGATTGAGCTTTGAAAGATAGGGAGCAATAATCTCCATGCTGCGGTTCTCAATCGCCATCGGCTTTTTTATGAAATCCATCAATGTTCCTCCACGAATCGAATCACTTCATCATAGGTATGTGCTACATGGTCATATGAAAGGACAGGTCTGTCGATGAGTACAAGGGGAAGTCCAAGCTCCTTCGCTGCCTCTATTTTCGTATCTGTTCCTCCAATGATGCCACTGTTTTTCGTGACAATCACCTCGGCTTGGCACTGCTGGAACATGGAAAGATTCATTTCCTTGGAAAAGGGCCCCTGCATAGCGATAATCTGCTTTGGTGAAAGGCCAAGCTCCTCACACCGGGAAAGAACCTCGCTGGTGGGAAGGACCCTTGCCGTGAGCACACAATCCGCCAGCTCCTTCGCCTGGACGAATTTTTCCAGATTTCTGCTGCCTGTCGTCAGAAAGATATGTCTCCCAAGGCTCGAAGAAAGAGCTGCTGCCTCCTCATAGCTATGGGCCACATGGATATTCTTGTAGGTGATTTGTGTAATATCCCGTTCGTATCGGAGGTAAGGGATTCCCTCCCTATGACAAGCCTCCATTGCATTCCTAGAGACATTGACCGCGTAGGGGTGGCTTGCATCCACAAGAATATGAATGCCCTGCTCCCGAATGCAGCCTCTGAGCTCCTGCTCATCAAGCGGCCTGTCATTAATACGAAGCCTTTCCCCGCAGGAAGCGAGAAGCTGCTCCCCATAGGAGCTGACAACAGAGGCCATGACGGGGGATCCTGTCTCCACGAGCCGCTCCGTGAGCTCGCGGCCATCCCGTGTCCCTGCTACTATAAGTATCATGCCTCTGCTTCCTTGTTTGCATAGCCCCGGGGCGTAATCATGTAGCCTTCCTTCACGTAGGTTTCCGAATTGCCGATAATGACCAGGGAGAACATGTTGATATCCTCCTTCGTAAAGGAATCCAGTGTCGTGATGATTTTCGACTCATTTTCCCGGCTGGCCCCTGTGACAATCCCCACAGGAGTCTTTGGGCCTTTATGGTTCAAAAGAATCTGCTGGATTTCCTCGATATGCTGAACCCGCTTCTTGCTTTTTGGATTATACAGGGCAATGACGAAATCCCCCATGGCCGCCATCTCCGCCCGGCGCTTGATACGCTCCCAGGGAGTCAGAAGATCCGAAAGGCTTATGACGGCGAAATCATGCATCAGGGGCGCACCTAGGACAGAGGCAGCTGCATTCACCGCAGAGACACCTGCAATAATGCCGCCGAAGGTGGGGCGCTCCTCTTTAGGACGTTCAAGGACGAGCTCCAGCACGAGGCCAGCCATACCATAGACACCGGAGTCACCACTGGATACGACGACAGTATTGGCCCCCTCGGCGGCTGCCTCGACGGCCATGCGGCAACGGTCAATTTCCTGCATCATTGCCGTGCCGATGACCTGCTTGCCCTCCAGGAGGCTTTCCACAAGTGTGATATAGGTGTTATAGCCTACGACCACCTCGGCCTCTTCGATGGCCTCCCTTGCACGGGGTGTCATATCCATAAGACTTCCCGGACCAATACCTATTACCTTGATGGTTCCATGTTTTGCCATAATAACGATACCGTCACTTTCTCAAATTTTGTCTTGATCAAAGCGAAACGCCCGCCCTTCCCCTCTGTGGCACAGAGCGCAGCTGCCTCGCATACATTTCCTATCCCGATGGTCTTCTTCACAAAGGCAGATTCCTCCAGGCGATATCGATTGATGCACTGCTGCATGGCAGCGTTCCCGAAAAAGAGGATTCTCAAGCCCTTGGAAGCGGCATAGTGAAGGAGCCCTGCCTCCTTGCTCTTTGCTGTCGTGCTGGCGATCAAATCAATGCGGGAGGAGTCAAGGCCTGCACGGCAACAAGCTTCCTGCAGGGCAGAGCCGATTTCCGGCTCCGTCGTATCTTTCCGGCATCCGATGCCAGCAATCAGACATCGAGGTATGAGGTAGAGCGTGTCTTTTGCAGTGCCCTGCCGCTTCGCCAGTACAACAGCAGGAAGCTGGACTTCCCCCTTCGCAAAAGGCTGCAGGGAAATGGTGCGCCTCGCCAGTGCCTTTCTGTAAAAATCCCCATGTGTCATATCTTTCTGCACATACCAGTGGATTTCCTTCTTTTCCAAAAGAAGGCTGTTTATAATCTGAATAGCCTTCTTGGGCGCGGGGAAAAGACCAAGACCAGAGGCCAGCGCATCGGGAGCGGCCACGCCCTCCACATCTGTAGCCGTCGTGATGACAGGGGCACTTCCCAATGCCTTGCAAAGAACGCGGGTCAGGTCGTTTGCCCGCCCCACGTGACCGGAGAGCAGACTGATGCCGTGGGTGCCTTGCTCATCAAAGACAAGGACAGCCGGATCGAAAAGCTTTCCCTGTAGCAAAGGAGCTATCGTCCGCACTACGATGCCCGTGGCCATGATGAATATCAGGCCATCGTAGGTCCTCCAGGCCGCAGGAACAGCAGAAGAAAGTCGTGGAAAATAGCCGTTTGCCGGAGTGCTCCACCCTCTGCCCTTTTCCGGCAGGAGGACGGTGGCATTTTCAGTTGCTCTCTGCATCAGCTGGGCAAGCCTCGCACCTTTCTCCGTCAATGCAAATATGCAGAGTCTCATTTGGAAGCCTTGCGGAACATATGGGCAAATTCCGGTGCATAGAGTCTGGAAAGCTCATAGTCTGCCCCTAGGCAGCGGCCGACGACAATCATGGCTGTCCGATCAATGTTTTTATCCTTGATGGCCTCGCAGATGGTCTGAAGGGTGCCCCGCACAATTTTCTGTTCCGGCCAGGAGGCCTTCTGCACAATGGCAATGGGCGTGTCTGCTCCGTATCCTCCGGCGATGAGCTCCTCTACCACCTTGTCAAGCATCGTAATGGACAGAAATATGCACATGGTGGCCTGATGGGAAGCCAGCGCCTTAAGCTTTTCCCGCTCCGGCACAGGAGTTCGTCCCTCATTTCGTGTGATGATGACTGTCTGGGAAATGCCTGGGAGTGTATACTCCTGACGAAGGGCCGCGGCTGTGGCAAGGAAGGAGCTGACGCCTGGAGTCACATCATATTCAATATTTTTTTTCGAAAAGGCATCCATCTGTTCCTGAATGGCGCCGTAAATCGCTGGATCCCCTGTATGAAGACGCACAGTCATCCTGCCCTTGGCTTCCGCCTGCTCGATAGTCGCCACAACCTCATCGAGGGTCATGTGGGCAGAGTTATGGATTTCAGCTCCTTCCTTGCAGGAATCCAGCAATGCGGGATTCACCAGAGAGCCCGCATAGATTACGACATCTGCTTCCTTCAGATACCTGAGGCCTTTTACTGTAATAAGCTCCGGGTCGCCCGGGCCTGCACCGACGATATGAACCACTTAGAACGCTCCTTTCACACAGGTGACGATGAAGATGGGATTTAGTGCCTTTGCCATGTCATAGGATCCAACCTTTTCGAGCCGGCTGACCTGCACCTGAATGGCATCGTACTGA
Source organism: uncultured Mitsuokella sp. (assembly GCA_945873115.1). Classification (GTDB taxonomy): domain Bacteria; phylum Bacillota; class Negativicutes; order Selenomonadales; family Selenomonadaceae; genus AWVT01. The sequence goes on along the minus strand of CAMCBT010000001.1, from coordinate 99,521 downwards.
TAATTTCCCTTGTGGGCACGCATATAGGAGATGCACTGCATCAGAGACTGCACCGTAATGGCAGTCACCACAATATGGCCACCCTCGGGAAGCTTCTCTGTCACAATATCAAGAATCTCTTCCATATGGCGGCCACTTCCACCTATGAGGACCGCATCCGGATTGGGCAGAGCCTCCAATCCCTCTGGGGCTTCCCGATGAAGGATTACAATGTTCTCTAGCTGAAATTTTTCCGCATTGGCTTGGATGAGGCTGACCGCCTCTGCATTTTTTTCCAGGGCATACACCTGGCCTTGAGGTGCAAGACGTGCTGCCTCAATAGAAAAGGAGCCAGTCCCAGCACCGATATCGTAAACGATGCTGTCCGGGGTTATGTGGGCCTTTGCGAGGGCCAGGATGCGGATCTCCTGCTTTGTCATAGGAACCTTGCCCCGCAGAAAAGCTTCGTCCTCAATTCCTAAAAAATCCATTTATGTTTCCTCCGCCACATCCTCCACGATGAGGATGCCATGCCCGACCTCTTTTGCGTTGGAGGCCTTCTCAAGCGTCGTCTGAAATATATCTTCATCTGGATAGGAGAGCCGTGAAAATACCGTTAGCCGCGTGCGCTTCGGCCACCCCTTGGTGAGGAGAAGCTTCGGAATGGTATGAGAGGTATGCTTCCCATCGGTGAGCATGCCAAGAATCGTTCCGGGTGCGTATAGTAGCGCGGCCTCCTCTGGGGTACGCCCGTGAAAGCTTAAGAGCCTGGCATGATGCCAGGGCAGTGCAATCCGCGCAAAGGCCATCTGCAGGGAGCTGATGCCAGGAATCACCTGGATTTCCTTTGCAGGAAACCGCCTGCGCAAGGCATCGAGGAGGGAGTAATAGCCGGGGTCTCCCGAGACAAGGACGGCAACCTGCGCCTGTTTCCGTTTTTCTCCTATGAAATCAAGCACCCCTGCAATATCCCGGGAAATCATCATGGTTTCCTGGTGGGGCTGCCCAAAGGTTTCCAAAGCCCTTTTTCCGCCCACCAGAAACCGTGCCTGATGGATGGCCTCCCGAGCTGCAGGGAGGATGTAATCGGGATGCCCCGGCCCTATGCCTGCGACGATAATGGAATGGATTTCTCCTTCGGAATGTTCCAAGAAAATTCACCTCCTAGACGCTTGGCTGTTTCATTTATTCCCAGTACCTCTCCGGTCATGCTCACCAGGATGATTCCCACCTGCGCTTTCCCAAAGAGAAAGCGCTCCGCTCGGAGTCCAGCCCGCTCTGCCAAGCGATTGCAGACCTTCTCTTTCAGTCCCTCCGCCTCAAGTAAGGATAGCGCATCCTCCGTCGTCGTGGCGGACAAAATCGAGGCGACATGGCTGGATGAAAGCCCCGCCTCTGCTGCATAGGCGGCAATGGCTTCTAGACGCGCATCAGCGATGCGGTTATGTGTATAAAAGACCCCGGCTGCCACCTTCGCCAGCTTTCCGATATGTCCCAAAAGAAGAATCTTTTGATAATCCCTTTCCACAGCCTTTTCCAGCATAAAACCGATAAAATTGCTCGTCTCCACAATCGCGTTGCGGGGGATATTCCAGCCCAGGGCGATGCGCTCTCCAATCTTCCCCGGAACAAGGGCAAGCACCTTGACCCCAGCTTCCTTTGCCACATCAATCTGCGGCACCAGAGAATTCTTGAAGCCCTCCTCGCTCATGGGACGCAGCACACCTGTCGTGCCGATGACGGATATGCCTCCCTCGACCCCAAGCACAGGATTTAGGGTCTGCTTCGCAAGCGCCATCCCCTCTGGGATGGATATCTCAACCGCCCAGCCCTCAGCACTCCCCGTTACCTCTCTGAAAACATTTGCAATAAGCGTTCTAGGTCCCGGATTGATGGAGGGTTCGCCGACTGGGACAGAAAGACCTTTTTTCGTTACTATCCCTACACCAGGTCCTGCCAGGAACTGGAGGGTCCTCCCCCGTGTCCTGCGGATTGTGGTAAATATGGAGACCCCGTTTGTGATATCGGGATCATCCCCGGAGAATTTAATGACCTCAGCGCAAACTCCATCATATCCCACCCGTGTTACATGTTTGATGGGAATATGAAGCTCTGTACCATCCAGTGCTGTGAGCTCCACCTCGTCCCCAAGTTCTCCCTGCAGAAAGAGCAAAGCAGCCTTCACCCCGGCCGCTGCACAGGCCCCTGTGGTATATCCGTATCGTAGTGCTTCCGTATGCAAAGCCTCCTCCTATTTTGTCAGCTGTCGGCTCAAAAAGTCCCGGCCAAATACGCTAAGTGTATAGTAAAGCCCGATCAGAAAGGGGATGTACTCCGCGATAAGCCGCCAGCTGACGGCAACAATCCCCACCGTTCCTGCGGGGACGGTCTCGCTGAAAAGGTAGACAAAACCGCCCTCCGCAATGCCGGCGCCACCGGGAGTGGGCATAAAATAGAGCAGCATGTTGAGAAAAATCATGCGTCCCATAATGGTATACCAATCCGCATCGACGACGCCAAGCCCCAGGAGCAGGCAGGGCACGATGGCATAGATGCAGAGAAGATTCAGCCCCGACTCCACAAAGACAATGAACATATCCTTGGGAGAAGCAGCAAGAAGAGCCACTGCGCTTTTCGTATCCCGTAGAAGTGCAAAGGCCTGTCGTCGCTTCTTCGTTCCAAAACGCTTTGCTACGGAGAGGAAAATCCGATCCAGATAGCCCCCCCGAGCAGAAAAAATCAGGAAGAGAATGACGACGAGTGCCACGAGGGTAATTCCCATAAGCCATTCATTCGATATGCCCGGAACAATGCCCGCATCGTGCATGAAAATAAAGGGCATGCAGAGAACAAGGAAAAATATCGACAGAAGCGTCCGCACAATGACAAGGACGGCTGCCTTTCCGGTGGGTACATTGGCGTGGCGCAGAAACATGAGCTGTGCCACAGCCCCCCCTGTTGCCCCAGGTGTCAACAGTGCAAGAAAGTAGTTGCCAAAGATGACCTGCACAGCCTGACAGAAGCGAATGTTTTCATGGGAAATCCGCACGAGATGCATGAGTCTGCTTCCATCGAAGAACAGCCCCAGAGCCAAAAGAAGGATTGCCAAGCCAATGGACCAGGGCTGAAAGGCATCGAGATTTTGAAGGGTGTGGACATCTACCGTTGTCCCCACGACGATTCCTGAGATAAGGAGGACGAGGCATATGAGCAATAGGAACCGCTTGTAAAACTTGTTCATCGCAACCTCCTTGCCAATCTTCCCTCAGGAAATCCTCTCTTCATGTGCCGCATAGGCATTGTGATTGTGGATGGACTCAAAGTTCTCGCATACGACGGAGAAATACGCCATACCTTTCATGGAACGAAGGAGCAGAACCACATCGCGCAATATGTCCTCGACAAATTTCGGATTGTCATAGGCCGCTTCCGTCACGTGACGCTCATCCTCTCGCTTGAGAAGCGGATAGATGGGCGAAGAGCCCTCTGCCTCGATACGTGCCGCAAGGTCTTCGATATAAGGGCAGGGATAGCCCTGCTGAAAACGAACGCGTACACTACATAGAGAGCGTTGATTATGGGCACCATAGCGCGAAATCTCCTTGCTGCAGGGGCACAGAGAGGTAAAGGGAACCGTCAGCCCCAGCTCGAACTCCATGGTTTTTCCTGCTTCCTTAATCCCCCGGAAGGTGCAATCCAGGTCAAGGAGGGATTTTCGTCCGCTCTCCGGTGCTGTTTTCTTCACGAAGTATTTGAAGGCCAGCTCGACCTCGGCGGATTTTGCCTCAAGGCGCGTCAAGGCTTCGGTGAGCATCGCATCCATCTCCGGCTCAGCCAGGGGCTTCTGGCTCCAGGGCATGAGGATTTCCAGGAAGCGGCTCATATGAGTCCCTTTGTATTCCATCGGCAGCGAGACTGTGAAGCGGATATTTGCCAAAACCTGCTGATAGCCACCCTCCTTCGTCTTTATCAGAAAGGGAAGGTGTACGTCGTTGACTCCGACATGCTGGATGGAAATGCCACGGGAATCCATTCGGTTCTGCACATCTTGCATTTTACGACCTCGTCTCGTAGGGGATGGGATCTTTCACGCCTGCCTCCGCGAAGCCCTGAAGACGAAGCTTGCAGCTATCGCAGACACCGCAGGCCTTTTCCCCACCCTTATAGCAGCTGTGGGTATATTGAAGAGGTGCTTTGAGCTTATCAGCGAGAAGGACGATATCTTTTTTTGAGAGCTTCTGCAATGGCGTTTCAATCTGAATGGATTTTCCCTCCACAGCCGTGGCCGTCGTCGCATAGTCTGCGATTGCCTGGAATTTTTCAATGAAGGCAGGGCGGCAATCCGGATAGCCTGAGTAGTCGACAGAATTTACGCCAATGAATACATGGCTGGCTCCCACTACTTCTGCATAGCCAAGAGCGTAGGACAGGAAAATCAGATTGCGCGCTGGGACATAGGTCACCGGCACGTCCTGACGCTCCACATCCCCTTCCGGAACGTCGATATGACTGTCCGTAAGGGCAGAGCCGCCAATCTGCTCCATGTTCGTCTCAATGATAAGATGCTTCTTGACCTTATAGTGGACGGCGATTTTCTTCGCTCCCTCCAGCTCTATGGAATGACGCTGATGATAATTAAAGCTGATGGGATAAAGCTCATAGCCCCTATCCTGGGCAACGGCCATACAGGTACAGCTATCAAGCCCGCCAGATAATAAGACGACTGCTTTCTCCATCCTGAACTCCTTTCTTTCAGCCACGCAGGCTGGCAACAGCCTGCTCAGCGGACTCGGCTCCGTAGATGTAGGAGCCTGCCACAAGAATATTCGCCCCCGCCTCGATGACGAGCTTGGAGGTCTCCTCGTTGATTCCGCCATCCACCTCGATATCACAGTCAAAGCCCATGTCCTCAATTGTGTGATAGAGCATGTGGATTTTTTCCAGCTGGGATTCGATGAAGTGTTGCCCGCCATAGCCCGGATTCACTGTCATGACAAGCACCATATCGAGATCCGGCAGGAGCTCCTCTATCATGGCAAGGCTCGTCCCGGGGTTCACTGCGATGCCTGCCTTGATGCCATGGGCCTTGATTTGCTGCAGGATACGATGGCTGTGCCTTGCCACCTCGGCATGAAAGGTAATGCTGTCTGCCCCCGCCTCTGCAAAGGCATCCACATGCGTTTCGGGGTGCTCCACCATCAGATGCACATCGAAGTCGAGGTTCGTACAATTACGAATGCACTTCACGACAGGTGAGCCGATTGTGATATTTGGCACAAAGGTGCCGTCCATCACATCGATATGGATAAGATCTGCGCCTGCCTCTGCCACACGCTTTATCTCTTCGCCAAGACAGGAAAAATTGGCCGATAATATGGATGGTGCTATTTTAATCATCTTTATTCCTTTCTCCATCGTTTTGCAGAAGTCTCCTGGAGTTCCTGCAAAATTGTCGTATATGAATCATACCGTTCCCGCGAAATCATGCCTCGCTCCACAGCCTCCTTTATCCTGCAGGAAGGCTCGTGGGTATGCGTGCAGGTGGAAAACCGGCACCCACCGATAAACTCCCGAAACTCCGGGAAGCAGGCTGCAAGATCTGAAGGCTCGATTCCCTCGAAGGCAATCGAGCTAAAGCCCGGCGTATCCACCAAAAAGCCGTTCTGATAGGGAATCAGCTCTGCCGCCCGGGTCGTATGACGGCCCCTCTTGATTTTCTCACTGACCATGCCAGTGGCACGCTGTGCCGACGGCAGAAGTGCATTCATCAAGGAGGACTTCCCCACACCGGAAGGCCCTGCAAAAACAGTCACTTCCTCCGCCAGCTCCGCCTGAAGACTCTCCAAGGTATCGGGAGTCTTGGCAGAAACATAGCATAAAGGATAGCCAAGAACCTGATAGTCCTCCAGAAATCCTTTGGAATCGGGCAGCAAATCAAGCTTGTTGATACACAGGATTATCCGTGGTATGCCCGACCATTCCGCAAGCACCAGGAACCTATCCAGCAGGATTCTGCTCAAGGCAGGCTCCGCAGCCGCAAAGGTCAAGACAACCTGCATAATATTTGCCACCGCGGGTCGTTTGAGGATTGTTTTGCGGGATAGACGCTCCTCGATGACACCGCATCCCGCCTCCCGCAGAGAGAGCCTCACGAAATCCCCAGGAACAACAGCTGCCTCTCTTTTTTTTGCCTTCAGCATCCCCCGCAGCTTGCATGAGATAATGCCATGTTCTGTAGAAACATAGAAAAAACTGTTATAGGCCTTTATGACGCGGCCCATCTGGCATTCGTCCTGCTTCACCAATTTCTGCTCCATATTACCTTGATTTGGCAGTTTCCTCATTCTTGGAGGGTACATTTCCACTCGCAGACTCCCCAGTCTTCTGTGTTCCCTTTGTATTTGTCTTTTCCTCATCCTTCTGGGATTCTGCCACAACAAGGGAAATGCTCGTGCCTTCCTCCACATCAGTTCCCTGCTGGGACTGGCTCAGTACCGTGCCAGGCGCCTCCCTGCTTGCCTGCTTTGTGACAGTTCCGACCGTCAGCCCATTCGTCTTCAGATTGCTTGTTGCCTCTTGGAGGGATTTGCCGACGACGTCCGGCACATGCACCTTTTTCGTCTCCTTCCCCTTGCTGACCGTGATATCCACCGATTCGCCACGCTTGCGCTTTGATCCTTTCTTGGGATCCTGGGATACAACGGTGCCCGGCTCCTGATTGGCATATTTTTCGTAAATCGTGCCGACCTTCAGCCCCATCTTTTCTATTTTCGCAACCGCATCTGCCTTGGAAAGGCCGACAAGATCCGGCATATCGACTTCCTCGCCGCCCTTGCTCACATAAATGGTAACAAGCCTCTGCTCTTTTACCTTGGAGCCGCCCACAGGATCCTGGGACACGACCTGACCGGCGGGGACACTTGCGTCATAGGTTTCAGCCACATCGACTCGGAGTTTCTTGTCCTCAAGAATCTGCCGGGCCAAGACCATGGATTTTCCCGTCACATCCGGGACCACCACCTCCGCAGTGCTCCAGAATTTTCCATAGCTCATAAACGTCCCGACAAAGAATCCGACCATTAGCACGGCAAGAAGCCCTATGACAAACGCCTTGGATCTGAAGATGGATTTTCGCTCTTCCTGCTCCTGCGGAAGAGTGCTAATCGGATCTTCAACAGTCTCTGGCACCTGAACTCGTGGCATAATCTGTGTGGCATAGGGATCCTGCTCGGGCATTCCGTTAAAAAGCATACGCTCCGCCTGCTGAATCCTATGGACAAGCTCCTCGCTTGTAGGGCGAAGCTCTGGATTTTTCTGCATGGCAGCGGTGACGATGTCCTCCACACTGGCAGGAATTGCTGGGTTGATTTCCCGCACGGGAACCGGTGTCTCCTGCAAATGCTTCAGTGCGATGCTTACAGGCGTTTCGCCCGTAAAAGGGATGCGTCCTGTGAGCATTTCATAAAGGACAACGCCTAGGGAATAGACATCAGATTTCGGCGTAATCATGGTTCCCTTCGCCTGCTCCGGCGAAAAATAGTGGACAGATCCCACCACATTCCCGCTATAGGTCATGGTAGATTCCGTCACAGCTCGTGCAATACCAAAGTCCGCAACCTTTATGTGACCATCTGCCATCATCAGAATATTATGAGGCTTGATATCGCAGTGGACAAGTCCATTTGCATGGGCATGCGCCAGGGCTTCCGCAATTTCCCGTGCAATCCGAAGAACCTCGTCTACAGAGAGATGCCCATCCTGCCGGATTTTGTCCTTGAGAGTCTTCCCAGGAACATACTCCATCACTATATAGTGATCTCCCTCAGATACCCCCACATCGTAGATATTGACAATGTTCGGGTGAGAAAGACGCGCCGCTGCCCGGGCCTCACGCTGGAATTTGTTGATAAACTCCGTATCACGCTTGAACTGGTCATGAAGAATTTTGATGGCAACAGGCCGGTTCAGAAGAATGTCTGTCGCTTTATACACATCGGCCATGCCTCCGCTGCCAATGCGTTCGTCGAGCTGGTATCTCTGATCGAGAATGCGTTCGCTCATAATATCCTCCTCTACGAAGATTTATGTATCCATCAACATCGTCTGAATAAGCCGTTTGGCTATGGGAGCAGCCACTTTGCCACCACTTCCCCCATGCTCCACAAGGATTGCAAAAACAATTTTTTTCTTTGGCAGCTCTGCTGATCCGATGAACCAGGCATGGTCCTTTCCTTGCCCGTTTTCTGCTGTCCCAGTCTTTCCGGTCACGCGGATGCCCTTCGTAGCGGCGAGCCTTCCTGTGCCTGACTTCACGACATCCTCCATGTAGGAGTCAATGACAGAGGCCATATCCGATGTCGTTACTGTGCGCCAGGTTTCCGGCAATGCCTTGCTGAGCACCACTCCGTTTGCTGAAATAACCGAATCCACCAGGTAGGGCTTCATGACTCTTCCTCCGTTGGCATAAGCATCCGCCAGGAGAAGCATTTGCATCGGCGTCACCAAAAGCGTGCTCTGTCCTATGGCCGACTGGGCTTGATCACCCCGTGCAAGGGTACCGAAGTCAGGCAAATGAGCCCGCTCCATCACCACATCCCCCATCAAGGCTTCGTTGAAGCCAAAACGTTCATAGGCTTTCTTCAGCCGGTCATCCCCTAGTCGCATACCCAAGGTTCCAAAGGTGACATTGCAGGATTCTGTCAGAGCCTGGCGCAGATTGATCTTGCCGTGCACCTCGCCATTATAATCATGAATGGCAAAGCCACCGCCCACATCCAGTATACCATTGCAGTCAAAGCGCTCGTTTTCCGTCGTAAGCTCTTCTGTAAGTGCAGCGTCTGCTATCATGGGCTTTATACTCGAGCCAGGCGGATACATCCCTTGGACAGCACGATTGAGAAGGGGGCCGTCTGACTTTGCATTCAGTTCCTTCCACTCCGCTTCAATCTGATTGGGATCATAGGAGGGCGCACTCGCCATCGCAAGGATTGCCCCGGTCTCGGCATCCATGACGAGAATTGCGCCGCGCTGACCGCCCAGCTCATCGTATGCGATTTTCTGAAGACGCGAGTCAATCGTGAGCTTTACATCATTGCCCCGATCCGATTGAAAAAGCTGGGAAATCGGGCCGATACGGCTCATGTCCTCTGTCAGCCCCAGAAGTGTCCGATTTTCTGTCCCCTCGATGCCAGCACTCCCGATTCTTTCTCCATTATACCCCGTCACAGGGGCCATTGCCTCCCCCATGGTGTAGTAGCGGACACCGTCCGGCTGTGTCTCTGCGAGAACGACCCCCTTACAATCGACAATCGTACCGCGGGTGATGTCAGGACGGGCCGCAGCACCACGTTGATTCAGGGGATTCTGTGCTAGCTCCGGTCCCTGCCATACGGCCACATAGGCCACATAGACATAGAGAAGCGCGAAGAGCAGCAGGCTGGCAGCAGCCGCCTGAAGCACATAGCGTTTCATGGTATGATCAGCCATCTTCGCCTCTCCTCGAAAGGGATAGAATGATTCCTAAAAGCAGGAAGCTTGCCACCATGGAGCTTCCCCCATAGCTGACAAAGGGAAGGGTGATGCCCGTCAAGGGCAGGAATTTGGTAACGCCCGATATGATGATGAAGGCCTGCATGAGGAAAAGCGTGCTCCCTCCAGCTGCCGTCAGCAGCTCCCGATCCATCCGGCAGCAAAGTGCTATCAGGATTCCCCTCCAGAAAAAGCAGGCATAGCAGGTCATGAGCATCAGTGCGCCCACCAGCCCCAGCTCCTCCGCAATGGCAGAGAAAATAAAATCCGTATGTACCTCCGGTATGAAGCCTGGATGACCGAAGCCGAAGCCTGTCCCCCACACGCCGCCTGTTCCAATGGAAAACAGGGACTGCACAATCTGGTAGGCCATTCCATTCGGATCCTGCCATGGGTTCAGCCATACCTGGAAGCGAACCCTTACATGATTAAAGAGCGCATAGCTCACTGTACCTGCCGCAAGGATAAAGGCGGAAGCAACAAATAGATAAGACTTGCTTCCCGTCGCCATATAGGTCATGACAACCGCAATTCCGAAAAACAGGAGCGCAGATCCAAGATCGCGGGACACGACAAACATCAGGACGGCTATGCCCCAGATTGAGACAAGGGGCGCGATGAAGCGAAGGGGCGGCAGCCTAAGAAACAGGAAATGTTTTACAGGGAGGCTCAAGACGCGACGATGCTCCGACAGATAGGCCGCGAGAAAAAAGAGAATCAGGATTTTCCCGAATTCTGAGGGCTGCACGGAAAAGGGGCCAAGCACAATCCAGTTTCGGCTGCCTCCAATTTCCGTGCCAAAAAGGATGGGGAGAAGCAAGACAACCAAGCAGCAAAGCCCCAAAATATAGGGGTACTGAAGTGCCTGCTTTACCATATGGAATATGCGAATCAGGATAAGCATCAGCACCATGGCAATCAAGAGCCAACGCAGCTGAGCCACAAGCAGCGGTGGATTAAGCCGTGCTATTTCGACGACACCGACACCTGACAGCATAAGAGCTATGGGAAACAGCACTGTATCGAGGTGGCGCCGTATCAAAACAGCCTGCACAATAAGAGAAAGCACAATGACGGAAAAAAGCCAGGGGAGATAGGACAGCCCCAAAAGGGAGGAGGCATCTATGGTGCCGACAATGGGATGTGCTTTCACATAAAGCGTCAAAAGGCCAAAAAGAAGGATGCCAATCGGTGGAACAAGCAGGCTCCAGGACTTCACGATGCATACTCCAGAACGATTACCGTCACATTATCCCTGCCACCTGCCGACAAGGCTTCCGACACGAGACGTGCAGCCTTGTCACCTGGTTCCTCCTGAAGAATACGAGAAATAGAAGCATCGGGCACCATGTTCATCAGGCCATCTGTAGCCAGGAGCAGGATATCTCCCGCTTCAAGTGCGAATTGCCCGCCGTCCACATCGAGGGCTCCCTCCATTCCGACAGCCCGGGTGAGCATATTTTTCTGTGGGTGTACCCTCGCCTCGGACTCTGTCAGCTTTCCCCGCTCCACCAGTTCTTCCACATAGGAATGATCCCGCGTGACCTGGTCAAGCTTCCCATGGCGCAAAAGATAAAGCCGGCTATCCCCCACATGCGCCCAGCAAAGATTTCCCGCCGCGATATGAAAAATCGTGGCCGTTGTGCCCATTCCTTCGTACGCAGGGGTATTGCGTGCAGCCTGCTGCATCTCCTTATGGGCCACAAGTATCGCACTGCGCAAATCATCTATAGTCAGCGACGCTTTTCCTTGAAGCTGCTCCTGCACGACCTCCACAAGGAGTCCGCTCGCCACCTCCCCCGCCACATGGCCTCCCATCCCATCGGCCACCATATAGCATTCGGGTGAAAATACTGCCAGTGCATCCTCGTTTCCTGGGCGCACGAGCCCCACGTCCGTCGCCCGATATACCTTGCTCAAATATGTCACCTCTTAAACTGAAGCGTAACCATACCTATCCGAATGACATCTCCGGGTTTCAGGAATACACTTCCCGTGAGCATTTCGTCGTTCACAAAGCTATGATTTCTGCTTCCCAGATCCTTGATGACGAAATGCCCGCTATGCTTATAGACAATCGCATGATGGTGGGAAACAAATTGCTCAGGAATAACGATGTCATTATCCGGGTCTCTGCCAATGGAAAGCTGGTCGGAAAAGACAAAGCGTTTTCCCAGCAGCCCCTCCTCCTTCGAGGAAAGAATCAGCAATGATGCTTCCGCGTTCTTTTGTCCCCCCACATCATTTTCCTTGCGTTTCTGCTGATAATCCCGGAACATCATGCGCCCAAGACGTACCGAGAAGGTTATGAGCCACAGGAGCATGCCGTATTCCAGGAATATGCGAAGTGCCTTGAAGAAAAATGCGGCAACAGGCAATCATATCACCTCATAACGGATTGTGGTCTCTCCCATGCGTATGATGTCGCCCTCTCGTAGGCAGGAAGCTCGAACACGCTCATTGTTTACAAACGTTCCATTTGTGCTGTTCGCATCATGGAGTATGTGTCGGTGCCTTTCGTATGCGATCCATGCATGCACCCGGGAAACATTGCTATCCGTCAGAATAAGCTCGTTTTGCTCTCTCCGCCCAATATGGACATCCCCTGTACCAAGCTCTATAGAGGCCTCCCGGTCGGGGCCGGAAAGAACCGAGAGCGAAGCAAACGTCAAGGAATCCATTGGGCGCAGTGCTGCCGCCTCATGAATCATTCCCCTTCTTTCCAACACCAGGGTCTGTGCCGTATCTTCCTCCACCGGCTCCGAAGCGCGCAGCTCATATCTGCCCCGCTGGATGGAATCATCTTCCTTCAGCCGGATGGCCAGGGCTGCCGTCGCACTTGCATCATAAAGGATAATAGCTTTGGCAGCGGCAAGATAAAGTGTATCGATTACGCTTTGTGCATATAGCCGATGGTAATCCTCTGATTCCAAGGAAAAGAGGAAGGTTGTGGGAATCCTCGCGTGTTTCCCCTTCGCCTTTGCTGCAATTTCCCGTTCCACACGGGAGACGAGCTCCGCCAGCTCCAGGTTGCTGGAAAACCGCTTATTGAAAAAGCCTTCTATGTGCTTTGAAAGAAACCGTTCGATGCGTTCCACGCCCATGTTCATATGCCTCCGTGTTTCCTCAACGTCCCCTTCGGTACGCATTTCGAAGCTGCCCGCAGGCGGCATCGATATCCGTTCCCATTTCTCTCCGCACTGTCACAGGGATATGCTGCTTTGATAAATAGGCGGAAAAAGCCTCGATGCTCTCCAGGCCCGGCCTTTTGAGTCCCGCCTCCGCAACGGGATTGAGGGGAATCAGATTGACACTCGCCAGCTGTCCACTGACGAGTCTCGAAAGCTCCTTTGCCTCCTCCAGTCCATCATTCACCCCAGCGATAAGGATATATTCGTACGTTACGCGCCGGCCTGTTTTTTTTGCATATGCCTTTGTAGCCGCGATTACTTCTGGAAGAGCATATTTCCGGGCGATTGGCATGATTTTTTCCCGAAGCTCCTGGTTGGGCGCATGAAGGGAAAGTGATAGGGAAACCGGAAGCCCTTCCTCTGCCAAGCGCAATATTCCCGGAACGATGCCCGAGGTGGATAGCGTAAAGCTCCGATAGCTCATGCCGAAGATTTCCTTCTCATGCATCATGCGGAGAAAACCTACGACATTCTCGTAATTCATCAGGGGCTCTCCCGTCCCCATCAAGACACAGGTATCGATTTTTTCTCCTTGCTCTCGAAGGTAGTCATCGATTACATAGGCCTCCGCCAGAATCTCTCCCCGCGTCAGATTGCGTGATAGTCCATGGAGTGTGGAAGCACAAAAAACACAGCCCATGCTGCACCCATCCTGGGTAGACACGCAAATGCTGTTTCCATAGGGCTGGCGCATCAAGACAGACTCCACCGTTGCGCCATCCGAGAACCCCAATAGGAATTTCGCTGTCCTGCCATCGGAGGACCTGCGCAAATCCAGTACAGAAGGACGCTCAATCGTAAGTGTATCTTTGAGTCGTCCTCGAAGCTCCTTCGGCAGATTTGTCATTTCGCCAAAATCCGTCTTGCGCTCCTGATACATGGCACGATGGATTTGTTTTGCACGATAGGATGGAACGTGAAACGGCTCAAGCACCGTCTGAATCTCCTCTTGTGTCAATCCCCAGATATTCAAAATCAAGATCTCCGTTTCATACGGGCGATGAAAAAACCATCCACCTGATCAGTCTGTGGCATGAGCTGCAGCAAGTCTTCCTCCCGATGTCTTGCAGCCATAGCCGAGCTCGGCAGAAAAGCCCCTGTAGGCTCCAGCGTATATTCTGCATGCTTCCTTAAAAACTGCTGAACGACTTCTCCATTCTCTGCCGGTTCAACCGTGCAGGTGCTATATACAAGGATACCGCCCCTTTTGACAGCCCTTGCTGCACTTTCGAGAATCGCGAGCTGAAACGCAGGAAGACTCTGCAGGTCTTCCTGCTTTTTTCTCCATCGCGCGTCTGCCTTTCGCCGAAGGACTCCAAGGCCGGAGCAGGGGGCGTCCACAAGAACCCGATCTGCCACCCCCTCGTAAAGCGTCCCAATTTCCCGTGCGTCGAGAAGTCGTGTCTCGATGGTGTTGATTCCAAGACGCCTTGCATTCTCCTCAATACGAGCAAGCTTGTGATCGTAGATGTCACAGGCAAGAATACGCCCCTTGTCCTCCATCAGAGAGGCAATATGCGTCGTCTTTCCTCCAGGAGCCGCACAGCAATCAATGATGAACTCATTTGCCCGGGGTGCCAGGATATGTCCCACAAGCATGGAGCTTTCATCCTGCACCTGAAATGCTCCGTCAGCCAGAGCTTGCAGCCTATCCAAGGCTCCATGCTGCTCCAGCAGCAGCCCTTCAGGCGTCCAAAGAGACTCCGTAACCTTTATCCCTTCTGCCTGCAGTCCCTTTGTCAGTTTCTCTCTAGTAGTCCGAAGCGTATTTGTCCGGACGGATAGTAGTGGTGCTGTATTGTCAAAGGCACAGACCTTCGTCGTTTCCTCCGCACCATAGCGTTTCAGCCAATGGCGTACAAGCCATTCCGGATGCTGATAGCGAAGGGCAATCGCACGCGCAGGATTCTGTCGAAGCGACGGGAGCTTCGCGCGATCTGGCTCGCGGATTGCCGTGCGGAGCACGCCATTGACAAAGCCTGAAAGCTTTGGAAAGCCCATGTGCTTCGCCAAATCCACAGCCGTATTACATACAGCCGACCCTGGCACCTTGTCCAAAAAGAAAAGCTGATAGAAGCCCACGCGTAGGATTTCCCTCACCAGGGGCTGGGTTTTCTGGAGCGGGCGTGTCAAATAGCGCGAAAGCATCCAGTCAAGGGTATCCCCCGCTTTTACAGTGCCATATACAAGCTCTGTGGCAAATCTTCTGTCCTGTCCCACCAATGAGGCATTCCGAAGTGACTTGGCAAGCGCGACATTTGCATAGGCTCCGCCCTCATGAATATCATATAGCGTCCGCACTGCCAGTTCCCGTGCTTTGTCCATTTCATTCTCTCTTTTTTCGTCCATCCTTCAGGATGATATTCTCCAATTGCCGTCGGACTTCCTCGATATCCACATGGGTATTATAGCAGGGCCCATTTGATCTTATGTTGAGCACCCCGACTGCCGGAAGCGGATATACATCCTGGATTCCGCTCATGAGATCACGCTCGCAGGCAATGGCCAGCACCGCCTGCGGCTTCGTGTTATATACAATCTGGCGGGCCAGCGTTCCCCCTGTGGCAATGAAGAAGTGGAAGCCCATCTCGTGGGACAGAGCCACAAGTGCCCCCACATCGCAGCCACCACATTGCTTGCAGTTGTCTGGATCCCGCGTTACCTTGTGGGGGCAGCGGGCAAGCTGAAGGCAGTGCGGTGTCACCACAAGGAGCTTGTCCGCAGACACACGGATGCCCAGCCGATGAAACAGGACATTGCTCGTGGCAATAAAGGAGCCCTCTAGCTGCCTTCGTGTGATGCCGAAGGGCTTGCCCAACCGCACAGCAACAGGAAAAAGCACGTGTATCAGGGAGTAGGTCCGGCTGCGAAGTACAGGCAGATATGGGAGCCCCGCGGCTGCCAGTGTCATGTTGAGGAGGCAGAGGAATGCAAGAATCACAAAGAACACAAAGACTGCCCCGAGAATATCGGGAAGATCCCTTTGGATTTGTGCCAGCCCTGGGACACAGATATACCAGATGACTGCCATCCCCCCTCCCAGCACGAGGACAGAAAGGAAAAGCATCCCCAGGAACAGTCGCTTTCTTGGCCTTTTGGGCTGCATCGCTGCCACCAGTTTATTCTCTTGCATTTCTCAGTCCTCAAAGGAGGCGGGTAGCTCTATCGGATGACCATTCAAGTAGTCAACGGCAGAAACCCTCTTTTTCCCCGGTGCCTGCAGCTCCACAATAGAAATTGCATTGTCTCCTGTTGCTACGAGCAGGCCATTCTTTGTATCCGCCTTCAGAATTGTTCCTGGCTTTTCCTCTGTCCTGCACTCCGTCATGCGGGTCCGCCATATCTTGAACTTCTGCCCCAAAAGATTTGTATAAGCACCTGGCCAGGAGTCGAGGGAACGGACGAGATTATGAATCTCATCGGCACTCTTAGCCCAGTCGATATGACAGGTTTCCTTTGTAATCATGGGGGCATAGCTGGAGACTCCTTCCTGCGGGATACGCTTGAGTGTCCCGTCAGAAAGCTTCTCCAGCGTCTCAATTAGAAGCCCCGCCCCTATGTTCATCAAGCCGTCATGAACCTCTGAAAGAGTGGTCTCCTGCCCAAGAGGGAGCTCGCATTTCAGCAGCATATCCCCTGTGTCGAGCCCTGCATCCATGAGCATAGTAGTAACGCCCGTCTTTTCCTCCCCATTCATGAGGCACCATTGCATGGGCGCACAGCCCCGATAGGCAGGCAGGAGGGATGCGTGGACATTGATGCACCCAAGACGGGGAATGTCCAGAAGCTCCTGGGAGAGAATCTGCCCAAAGGCCACCACAACGATGATATCCGGCTTCTGTTCCCGCAAAAAGGCACAAAACTCCTCCGACTTCACCCGCTTGGGCTGCCATACGGGCAGACTATGCTCCGTAGCCCAGGCCTTCACCGGGGAAGGTGTGAGCTTCTGGCCTCTCCCCCGGGGCTTATCCTGCTGGGTGACAACGCCGATGACATTGCAGGAGGCCGCAAGTGCTGCCAGACAGGGGACAGCAAACTCCGGCGTTCCCATGAAAATCACACGAAAATCCTTCATTCCTGCTTCCCCCTGTGCAAGCTCTTTGCAATATCGATAAAGAGCTGTCCGTCCAGATGGTCCAGCTCATGCTGGATGCAGCGCGCCAAAAGACCTGTCGCCGACAGACGCTGCTTTTTCCCACGACGATTGAGGAACTCCACCTTGACCCGCTCTGCCCGTTCCACTTCTCCGTATATGTCCGGAACAGACAGGCAGCCCTCCGTATCGATGGCACTGCCCTCTCGATGGGTGATGACAGGATTCACAAGCTCTAGAAGTCCATGGTCATCCTGGCAGTCCATCACTACAACCCGAAGGCTCTCCCCCACCTGGGGAGCAGCAAGGCCGACACCATCCTTTGCGTACATAGTCTCTGCCATGTCATCAAGGAGCTGCCGTATTTTCTTATCTACTCGTTCTACGGGCTGGCATATTTCCTTCAAAACAGGATCGCCCGCTTTTTTTACGTCAAGTATTGCCATTTATATTACAATCCCCTTACATAGATGCATATTGTCAAGAATTTTTACAAATAGAATCATATCATAGAAGCGGAGAGAAGTAAACTTTTGAAGAGAGCTTCTCCTGTGCAGCTATAATCTCTTCGTATTCTAATAAACTCGTTCTTCAAATTCTTTCTATGGAACGATATAATAAGACTGTTGACTGGAAACTTTGCTGAAAAGCGACCTTATGGAAAGGATGACTCTTATGAAGTCTGTTGTCTTCGGAAGCGGTGGCACCGGCGGTGTCATTGGCGGATATCTTGCCCAAGCGGGTAATGACGTGACCTTCATCGCCCGCGGCGCTCACCTGGCAGCCCTGCAGAAAAATGGGCTTGTCATCAAAACGAAACACCGTGGCGATATACATATTAAACATCCGAAGGCATGTACAGCAGAGGATTATCAGGGCACTCCCGATGTGATTTTTGTCTGCGTAAAATACTACGGTCTCGACAGTGCCATTGATTTTGCCCGCCGTACCGCCTCAAAGGAGACCCTCATCATCCCTATCCTCAATGTTTTTGGAACAGGCGGCGTCATGCAGGAATCGCTTCCCGGGCTTACGGTGCTCGACGGCTGCATCTATGTCTTCGCGAAGCGCAGCGCACCGGGAATCATTGACCAGCCCCAAAAGATACTTCGGGTATTTTATGGCTTTCGGCGAGGCCAGGAGGTTATGCCTGCAGAAAGAGAAGCGGCAAAGAGCCTGGAAAAGGTGCTTCGCGCTGCCGATATTCACGCTCACTTCTCAGAGGATATCGAGCGAGATGCCCTGACGAAATTCAGCTTTGTATCTCCCATGGGGGCTGTCGGACTCTACTACGACTGCAAGAGCGATGATTTCCAAAGGGAGGGCGAAATACGCGATGCCTTCATTTCCATGGTCTCCGAGGTCAAAGGGCTTGGAGAAAAAATGGGAATCACCTTTGACAGAGACCTCATCCAGGAAAATCTTCGTCTTATGGATGCCTTTGCCCCGGGGCTTACCACCTCCATGCAGCGTGATGTGGCGAATGGCGGCTCCTCCGAGTTCAAGGGACTGGTGGAACGTATCTCCCGGCTAGGGCACGAGCTCAATATTCCTGTCCCTACCTACGACAAGATTGCCGCCTGGGGCAGGGAGCACAATCTCTGTTAGGAGAGTCCGGAATTGATGCCATAGGCTTCTAGGGCTCATCGGGCGTGAAGGACAATCCTTCGTATCTATGAAGCAGAATTCTTCTACATGTATTTCTAAAAAAGCAAGGCTGCCGCAGGATGAAACTGTAGCAGCCTTATTTCAGTTTTCCGTAAATTCGCCGATGACCACCTGCTCGATGGAATCTATGGAGTCCAGCCTTACGCTCACGGCTTCCTTCGCTGCCGTCGGCACATTCTTGCCCACATAATCAGCTCGGATAGGAAGCTCACGATGCCCTCTGTCAACGAGGACAGCCAGCTGGATGGTCTTGGGTCTTCCAATATCAATCAGAGCATCAAGGGCCGAGCGGATTGTGCGTCCCGTGTAAAGCACATCATCCACCAGCACCACATGCTTCCCGGTGATATCCACAGGAAGCTTTGTCGGATGGACAATAGGCTGATAGGACAGGGTCGACAGGTCATCCCGATACAGCGTGATATCGAGGACCCCAAGGGGCGGACGCTCCCCCTCAATCCCCCCTATCGCGTCGGCAATCCTCTCTGCAAGTGGAACACCGCGGGTACGAATCCCAACGAGGACAACATCATCAATCCCTTTATTCTTTTCCACGATTTCATGGGCGATTCGCGTGAGTGCCCTTCGTATCGCTTCGGAATCCATGATAACAGTCTTTTCAATCATGCCCATTCATAAGCCCTCCCAAACATATCATAGAATCATCTTTGCCCGTTCCGAAGCTTCTCAAGGATTTGCATCATATCCTTGGGGAGGGGAGCCTTGAAGGTCATTTGCTCCCCTGTCGTCGGATGCGTCAGCGTCAGCGTCTCGGAGTGAAGAGCCTGGCCTGCAATTGCAAAGGGGCATTTCCTTCGGGATCCGTACTTTGGATCCCCGAGCAGCGGATGCCCGATGCTTGTCAGATGCACGCGAATCTGATGGGTACGCCCTGTCTCTAGGCGGCAGCGAAGATAGGTGTATCCTGCAAAGCACTCCAATACGGAAAAATGGGTGACAGCAGGCTTCCCATTTTCATAGACGATTGTCATTTTTTTTCGATCCTTCGGGTCCCGGCCGATATCTCCGATTACCGTCCCTGTCTCCTCCTTGATGGTTCCGCAGGCGATGGCCAGGTATTCCCGACGGGCTGTTTTTTCCTGAATCTGCTTGGCTAGGGAAAGATGGGCCCTGTCATTTTTCGCCGCGACCATGACACCAGAGGTATCCTTATCCAGCCGATGGACTATGCCAGGGCGAAGTTCCCCATTGATTCCAGATAGATCCTTGCAATGGAAAAGCAGTGCATTGACGAGCGTTCCTGTCGTAATGCCTCCTGCAGGATGTACGACCATCCCTCGTTTTTTATTCACAACGATGATATCCTCATCCTCATACAGGATGGAAAGTGGGATATCCTCCGGGCAGATATCTGTTTTTTGCGGTGCAGGAAGCTCTATGCAGACCTCCTCACCTTCGGACAAAATATAGTTTGCCTTTTTCTTTGCGTTGCTGACTGAAACAAGTCTCTCCTTGATGAACCGTTGTATATGGGTCCGGGAAAATTCAGGCATATTCCTTGTCAAAAAGGAATCAAGGCGCTCCCCCGATAAGTCGACATGAAACTTAGAAACCTCCCCGGCCATTTCCTTTTCCTTTCTACCCAATAGGAAGACCTGCTTCTTCGCGAAACCTATGCTTCCTCCTGCGGATTCCTGAGCATCGAGCAAATCATAAGGATTACCCCTGTAACAATTGCCACATCCGCAATATTGAAGACAGGCCATACGCGAAAATCAAAATAATCAATTACAAGCCCTGTATGAATACGGTCGATAAGATTCCCCACCGTGCCAGCCACCAATGATAGCGAGCCATAGTAGAATATAGCAGGCTCCCGGCGCAGAGCCTTATGAAAGGCTGCAAAGGCCACCAGGATACAGAGGCCTGCTCCAATGAAGAAGATCTGCGCATTTTCGAAAATGCCAAACGCGGCACCTGGATTCAAAACATAAGTGAGGCAAAAGAAAGAGCCGAGAACCCGTATGCTCTCTCCTAGCTGCATATTCGATGAAACAAGGAATTTTACCAGCTGGTCAAGCAGGACGATGACGCAAAACAAAACATATGGCATGGGGGCATCAGCTCTTTGCCACGGGAGATGCGATTTGTACCTCCGGCTCTTGCGAGGAAGACGAATCCGCTGGAAGGGACACCTCGGAGTCCATACGAATCGGCGCCTCCTGCTTCTGTACGCTTTCTTTTTCTGCCACAGCCTCTACTCTTTTCGATTCCTCTTTTGCGGCTAGGGTCGGTTCGTTTTGTGTCTTTTCCTGCTCCCTGTCCGGAAGGGCTGCAATCGCATCACTGATAATGCCGAGCTCTGCCTCCAGTGTCAGCTTTGATTTGCGCAGGAACTGCTTTCTATTCTCCACAAGGCACTCATAGTCCGCAACGATGCCGCTGACCTTTTTGAGTGCCTCCTCTACCATCTGCTTCCCACGAAGCTCCGCTTCCTGACGCATATTCTGGCATTCCTTGGCCGTGTTTTCCCGCAGTTCCTCTGCATTCTTCCGGGAAGCCGCCATGATTTCCTCTGCTGTTTTCTGTGCGACAATGAGCGTCTGCTTCAGATTTTCTTCCAGCGCATGATATTGCTCATTATCCTTTTTCACTCGCTCCAGGTCTGCCTTGAGCTGATCGTTCTCACGAAACAAGCGCTCATAATCGTTTACCACATCATCGAGAAAATCATCAATTTCATCCTCATTATACCCTCGAAAGCTTTTTTTGAAGCTCTTGTTATGAATATCGAGCGGTGTAAGCATAGAGTAATTCCTCCCAACAGAACTTTACAAATAACGCTTAAGGACTACAACCGTGCGTCCCTTTTTCGTTTGCCCATCAATGCGCTCAATGACAATTCGTCCCCGCTCCCGCATGGAAAGCACATCGCCTTCCTTGACGGCCTGGGAAGGCCCTTTTACCGGCTGCCAGTTTAGCCGGAGCTTGTCCGCATCAATGTCCATTGCTGCACGACTGCGCGATATGCCAAACCCCGAGGCCGTTATGGAGTCTAGACGAAGAGAGGCCACAGTCGCTCGGATTTCCTTGCAGCGCTCCTCCCGTGGAGCAATATCTGCCAGCGAATACACCTCTGCCTTTACGGGAATTGCGCCAATCTTATCGAGATTTTTGACGAGGAACTCTTCCATTTCCGACGTACATAGAATCCGGACGCTTCCCTGGGACAAAAGAAGATCCCCTATTGCTTCCCGGCTTATGCCAAGTCCCAAGACAGCTCCGAGCACATCACGATGTGTCACATGAGCAAAACGTTCATCCCAAGTCGCACTGACGCAGGAGATATCAAAGCCCGAGGGCGTTCCCTTGAAGTCAACATCGGTGAGCATCGCGCGAGCCCGCTCGGCACCATGATAGCCCCCATCAAAGGACAGATGAAAGCCGCCAAGATTTGCCAGGACCATTTCGGCTATTTCTTGGCCATAGGGATCTAGGAAGCCGCTCAGACGATATTTATGCGTCTTTGCCAGTGCATCGGTCAGATTCACCAGCTTTTGTACGACCGGCTCTCCTTCTGTGCCTCGATAGTAGCGAAGAATCTTTTCTCGTTGTTCATTCACCATAGCTTACATATTCTCTTTCAAATTCCTGGTCTAGGCTTTTCCAATCTCCTTCGAACGATTTGCTGCAGCAAAAACTGCGTCGAGCAGGGCGCCTCGCACTCCTCGTTCTTCCATTACACGGAGTCCCTCAATTGTCGTCCCTGCAGGGCTTGTCACTGCATCCCGGAGAAGTGACGGGTGTTCCTGGGTCTCAAAGACCATTTTGGCAGTTCCAAGAATTGTCTGCGTAGCTAAGGCAAGAGCGTCCTTTTTCTTCAGCCCGGCCGCAACGCCCCCATCTGCCATGGCCTCCAGCATAAGAAGCACAAAGGCGGGCCCGCTGCCCGATAGCCCTGTCACCGCATCCATACTGCTCTCAGGCAGGCAAAGCACCTTCCCTGAGGCACCAAAGAACAATCTCGCAAGCTCAGCTTCCTTCTCAGAAGTGCTGTGCCCTAGAGAAAACACCGACATCCCTTCTCCCACGGAAAGAGGTGTATTGGGCATGATGCGCACAACCGGGTTGGGAATGCTCTCTTCAAGTTGTGCGAGAGAAACACCTGCTACGATAGAAAGCAAGGGAATATCCGAGGGGAGCCCCCTTGATATTTCTTCGAGGGCCTCCTTCAAAGCCTGTGGCTTTACAGCGAGAATCAGAGTGCTTATATTCTGAAGCATCCATAACGTATCCGTTGTCCCCCGAATGCCATATCGATCCTGGAGCTCTTCGGCTCGCTTTTCCTTATGATCCGAAACAATGATATTGCCGGAGGGCAGCACCTTGTTTGCACATAGCCCTTTTACGATGGCCTCCGCCATCTGCCCCCCGCCAAGAATTCCTAGCACCTTGTCCTTTGTCATACAGCTCCCTTACTTTCTCAGCCAAGGCATTTCCGCTGAGGATTTATGATTGTCATCGGAGACAGCCACATTCACATTATTTGGCGTACAGAGAAACACATCATTGCCGACTTTTCGAATCTCACCGTCAATCGCATAAATCGTTCCGCCAATGAAATCAATGATGCGTTGCTTGATATTCTTTTCAGCCGTTTTCTCAAAGTTGATGACGACAGGCTTTTTCTCCCGAAGATTGTTGGCAACCTGCTGTGCATCATCAAAGGATTTGGGCTCGATGACGATGACCTTGATACGGGCGGATATGACATTATCCTTGGATGATACTGTTGATGCATGGAAACTTACCACATTGTCCCGTCCGTCATCATTTTTTCCATAATTCATAGACACACGCTCCGCTTCCTCTTTCTCCGCTTTTTCCTGCGCCAACAGTGCAGCTTCCGCCTGATCCAGCTTTTCTTCCTCAGGATCTGTCAATCCAATTTTGCCGCACATCTTATCAAAAAAACCCATAGGGAAGCCTCCTAATATTGACGCGCTCCAAAAATAGCGGTTCCGACGCGAACGATGTTCGCCCCTTCCTCCACAGCGATTTTATAATCGTGACTCATACCCATCGATAAATACTTTATATTCGCTGTTTTATAGGAAATTTCCTTTACTTTCGAAAATATTTCATACATTTCACGAAAGAGCGGTCGGCAATCATTTACATCCTCATAGTTTGGAGCGATGCACATAAGCCCTAAAATATGCAGATTTGCCATTTTTTTATCGATTGTATCGAGAAGCGCCAGCAGATTCTCCCGATATACCCCGGATTTTGATGCTTCCTTCGCGAGATTCACCTGGATGAGGATATCCTGGATTTTGCCTATCTTGCCTGCTGCCTGGTCGAGTGCCTTTGCCAGATGCTCGGAATCGACTGAATGGATGAGATCAAAGTAGCGAACAGCCTGCTTTGCCTTATTCGTCTGCAGATGGCCGATGAGGTGCCAAGAGACAGTCCGATCCAATGCTTCATATTTTGAGACAGCCTCCTGAATCCTGTTTTCTCCCACCGTGGTGGCGCCTGCATCTATCGCCGCCCGCATGGCTTCGATGTCATGATTTTTCGTCACAGCCACAAGGAGGACACCCTTGTCCCCGATGCCAGGCCGGCGACGTCCCTTCGCTGCTTCGATTTCTTCTTCCACCTTATGAAAATTTTCCGCAATCATTTCCGCACCTGCTTTCAATATTTTTGAAGAACAATGACCGCCCCCATGCGACCGGTCTTCCCGCCATCTGCACGGTAGGAGTAATACCAGGCATGCTGGCAGGAGGTACAGGTATCCGCGGAAATGATATTTTGGGGCAAAACACCTGCCTGCTCCAGCTGAAGGCGATTCGCCTCCCATAAATCGATATGCGTTTTTCCCTCCTTATCCTGGAGGATTCGATCGGATTCCGTCCCATAATAGGATTGAAATGCATCCGCCACATCTTCCCCCACAGAGAAGCAACAGGGGCCAATGGATGGGCCGATGCCCACAAGAAGCTCCGAAGGATCCGTCTGAAACTCCTCTTCCATCGCCCGCACGGTCTCCTTGGCTATGGAGGCAACTGTCCCCTTCCAGCCGGCATGGGCGAGCCCGATAGCGTGCTTCTCCTTGTCGTAAAAGAGAAGGGGAACGCAGTCAGCAAAGCACATAAACAGGGCCGCACCAGGAATATTGGTGATAAGCGCATCTGTTCCCTTACAGGCACTTTCGTAGTCCAGCGCCCCAGCACCAAGCTCTTTCTCTCCAACGCGAGCTACTCGATTGCCATGAATCTGCTCTGCCGCAATGAGGCGTTCACTATTGACATGGAGATAGGAGAGAAAAAGCTTGCGATTTTCCAGGACATCCTCTGGAAAATCCCCAACGTGAAGCCCCATATCAAGAGATGCATAGGGCTCCCTGCTGACACCTCCCAGCCTGCAGGAAAAGCCATGGATAACCTCCTCCTCCGGAAGCTCGGAAAACTTGCCACGCCACACATTATTCGACATGTGCTCAACAATATAGCTCATACAGATTCCCTCTTCTCCAACATATAACGTGAAAGCCCATCCTTTAACGTGCCTTATCCCAGGGCTCAACATACGCCACAGCGATGACACCCCTCAAAGCAAGCCACGGTCTTTTCCAGCTGAAAGGCCTTTTCCCGTTCCTGCGATAAAAAGGAGGTGGACACCCCTTGATCCAAAATTGACCAGGGAAGGCACTCCGTCTCCTCACGCTCGTGATAGAGGTACTCTTCCTCCGAGAGAGCGCACTCCTTCATGGCACGGCGAAACATCTTGCTTCCGCCCTGGTGTGCTGCACGTATGAGAGCCTCTCCTATGTGCCTATCTCCCCTCGCAAGGATTGCCTGGATATTTGCCTCCTTGATGGACTCCATATGGACAAGGATGCGCCTATGCTTGCCTAAGGCTTTTTTGATGCGTCCAATGGCTGTCTCGAGATATTTCTTCTGCGCCATGGACTCCCATTGGAAGGGCGTGAAAGGCTTTGGGACAAAGGGATTGATGCTGAGGGTAAGTGTCCCCCGACACCCCATAGCAAGCATATCTGCTTCAAGTCGCTTCGCCATATCGATGATAGCATCAATATCCTCTTCCTCCTCCCGCGGAAGGCCTATCATGATATAGAGCTTGAAGTTTCGTATGCCAGCACGTATTCCAAGATGCATGGTCTCGAATACATGATGTTCCTCAATCCCCTTGTTGATGATGGTGCGCATTCGCGTGCTCCCTGCTTCTGGCGCAATGGTTATCGTTTTAAGGCCGCTTTCTGCCAGGGACTTCACAAGCTCCTCTGTGACAGAATCTGCCCGAAAGGAGGCCACGGACATGGAGAGCCCCGTCCCTAGGATTTTTTTGCAGAGCTCATCAATTTCAGGATAGTCAGAAATCGCCGCCCCCATGAGACCGATTTTTTTCTGGTAGGGAAGTGCCTCCCTCACCTCTTGCTCAATGACAGCCAGGGAACGATTTCGAGGCCGCCGAAAGCAGTAGCCTGCCATGCAAAACCGACACTGGCGCCCGCATCCCCGTGCCGTCTCTATGAGGTAGAAGTTAAATTCCGTATCGTCTGTAAGGACAACCGTATGGGCAGGATATTCATCGAGATTTTTCACCCATTGGCGTGAAATACGGGCGGGAGCATTTCCCAGTGGAGCGATGGAGACGAGCCGCCCTTCTGGATTGTATGTATGCTGATACAGCTGTGGCACGTATACGCCTGGCACTTGTGCCAAGGCTTCCATGAGCTCCTGGCGCGGCCAGCATTCCAAACGTGACTTTCCTATGATATCCATCAGCTGAGGCACAATGGCCTCACCTTCGCCAATCACGAAGGCATCGAATATGGAAGAGAGCGGCTCCGGGTTGAACGTGGGACACGGACCGCCCGCAACGAGGACAGGCCCCGTCTTCTGCCGTTCCTCCGCCCTCCATGGAACACGGCCCAGCTCCAGGATTTTCAGCACGTTGAAATAGTCCATCTCAAAGGATATGGCAAAGGCGATGACCTCAAACTCGCAAAGCGGCGTCTGGGACTCCACACTCATGAGGGGTGTCTTTGTGCTCTCATGACGGGAAATGTCCTTTCGATCCGGAAGAAAGAACCGCTCACAGGCCACATCATCCCGCTTATTCAAGAGCTCATAGATGATGTGCAGTCCAAGGTTTGACATACCCACAAAGTAGGAATTGGGATAAGCAAGTGCCACCCGCATTCGCGTTCCCGCAGGAAAGCTGAAGAAGCCACGCTCCTTATCACGTCTCTCCTTCATTTTTCTTTTCAACGCCCAGTCCAAGAAATTCCTCCCGCGCTTTATGCCTTGCGCTCTGTCTTTTTGCTCGACTCCAGTTCCTTCAGCTCCTCCAGGAAGCTTGAGACATCTGCAAACTTCCGGTAAACGGAAGCAAAGCGGATATAGGCCACATCGTCAAAGTTCTTCAAGCGTTCCATGACGAAACGACCAATTTCCTGGGAAGGCACTTCCCTGTCCATAGTATTGCGGATATCCCGCTCGATATCATTCACCAGTGCCACGATGCTTTCCATAGAAAGATCGCGCTTCTCACAGGAACGAATCACGCCCCGGAGAATCTTGTCTCGGGAAAAGACCTCCCGACGCCCATCACTTTTCACCACCATCAAGGGAACCTTCTCGACAACCTCATAGGTGGTGAAGCGCTTGCCACAGCCCATGCATTCCCGGCGGCGACGTATTGTCGTCCCCTCTTCTGCTGCCCGGGAATCAATGACGCGGCTATCTCCCTTTTTACAATACGGGCACTTCATTTCTTTTTCCTTTCTTTGTGCAATCCATGCCTTCTCTGTTTATGAAGTGATTTCTCAGGCGGTACAAGAGTATTTTCTCCATACCCAATCAAGTCCTCTCTTCCTGCCTGTCGCAGGGCCTCCCGGACATGCACATGGTTTTCCGGTTTCCAGAATTGCAACAACGACCTCTGAAGCATCTTTTCTTTTGATGTCCTAGCCACATAAACAAGCTCTCCTGTAAGGGGATGCTTGCCCGTGTAATACATGCAGGTGGAAAGTGTCCCCGGTGTCGGGATAAAGTCCTGAACCTGCTGGGGACGATACCCCATTTTCTTTAGAAACAAGGCGAGCTCTATGGCATCCTCCAGCGTAGAGCCCGGATGGCTTGACATAAAGTATGGGACAAGGTACTGCTTCTTCCCCAGGCGCTTGTTGATTCGCTCAAAGCGGCGAACAAAGGAAAAATACGCTCCTCGGCCGGACTTTCCCATCAGCCGCGTCACTCGCTCTGAAATATGCTCCGGGGCAATCTTAAGCTGCCCACTGACGTGATGCGCACAGAGCTCCTCAAGGAAGGAGTCCTTTGCCAGCAGGAGATAGTCAAAACGAATCCCCGACCGGATAAAGACCTTCTTGACCCTGGGCAATGCACGAAGCTTATGCAGCAGTTCGATATAGTCCCTATGATCCGCAATGAGGTTCTTGCAGGGGGTGGGGGAAAGACAGGGCTTCCCTCTGCAAGCACCATGTTTGAGCTGCATATCACAGGAGGTCCTCCGAAAATTCGCCGTTGGCCCCCCCACATCGTGAATATACCCCTTGAAATCAGGAAGCTTCGTCAAAAGCTCTGCTTCCCGGAGAATAGACCCATGGCTACGCCGCTGTATGATTCTGCCTTCATGGGAAATGATGGCACAGAAATTGCAACCTCCAAAGCAGCCGCGCTGGCTCACGAGGCTAAAGCGCACCTCGCGTATGGCAGGAACGCCCCCCATGGATTCGTATATGGGATGATAGATTCTTTTATAGGGCAGATCGTAAATCTCATCCATTTCCCCTTCCGTCAGGGGCTGCGCTGGAGGATTTTGCACAACACACCACTCGTCATTCTGCTGCAGAAGGCGGGCCCCACGAATAGGATCCTGCTCCAAATATTCCATTCGGAAGGCCTCAGAAAAAGCCTCCTTGCTGCCCTGTATAGAGGAAAAGCTTGGCAACTCCTTGTAATCCCAGGCATAATCCTTGGAGGGAACGCGGTAGCAGGTGCCGGGAACATCCTGGATATCCTGGATGGCAACGCCACTGTGCAAATCCGCCGCAATAGAAAGCATCGCCCGCTCCCCCATGCCATAAATGAGCAAATCCGCCAAGGAATCCACGAGAATGGAGCGGCGGACAGCATCCGTCCAATAATCGTAATGGGCAAAGCGCCTGAGGCTTGCCTCCACCCCGCCTATAATGAGTGGCACATCGGGATATAGCTTGCGCAGTCGATTGGCATATACAATTGTGGCCCGCTCCGGGCGAAGTCCAAGCCTTCCACCAGGGGAATAAAAATCCTCCTGGCGCTCTTTCCTTGCCACGGTGAACTTCGATAACATCGAGTCCATATTCCCCGCTGATACAAGAAAAGCAAGACGCGGCTTCCCCAGACGCATAAAATCCCGATCCTGTTTCCAATTGGGCTGTGGGATTATCCCAACCCGATAGCCATGGGCTTCCAGAAGCCGGCAAATAATCGCTGGCGCAAAGCCAGGATGGTCCACATAGGCATCTCCGGAAATGAAGATGAAATCAAGTGCCTCCCAGCCTCGTTCCTCCATATCTGCCTTCGTGATGGGAAGAAACCCCTCCATCACATATTATCCTTCGTGAAGGTTTTCTCCACGACCTGACCCATTTCCCCGGGAGCACCCACATTCTTGCCATTTACCGTGTAGTTTACTGCTCCGGCATTTCCTGCAGTGATGACAAGCTGCTCCTTCGCATTCCACTTCATGGTTTTTCCGCTCTCAACCGTACCCTCAAAAAGGACCTTCCCATCCGCCTTCACCTCTGTCCAGCAGCGAGCAGTATACTTTGCCACCACCTCCACATCCTGCCGTTTTTGCGAGCTGTCCGGCTTCGCTTGTGCCTCTGTCGGACGCGTCGTGGTCGTCTGGGCTGGAGGCTGCTGGGTCTTCCGCTGCGGCTCATCTGGTGTGCTCATCAAGAAGTATCCAGCGGCAACAAGCACAACGAAGAAAATCCCCCCCGCCAGCAGTACATTCTGGCGGCGATGGGAGGCATCCACCCGCTGCCGGAAGTCCGAATAGGAATCCTGTTCCAATCCAGTAGAGTTGCTGTCGGAATGCATCAGTGTACTCTGCACGGGCGCATTCTTTGTCTCTGCAGTATTCCCTTCCGCACTCTGCGCCTGGAGCGCGACCTGTTCCGGGTGATTTTCCTCCAGGTATTCCTTGACCATCGCCGTGGCGTCAAGCCCGACGAAATTCGCATAGTTGCGGATGAACCCCTTTACATAGACTTCTCCCGGAAGCTGCCCATACTTTCCATTTTCTAACGCCTCAATATACAAAGAACGTATGCTCGTCCCCATTTCTATATCCTTAATGGTAAGGTTTTTACGCTCTCGCGCTTCTCGAAGCTTATCGCCCAGCATTACAGGTCCTCCTCTTAACGCGATTATTCATCATGGACAGCTCCATTATACACGATTGATACACTAAGCACAAATAATGCAATAAATTCCTAAGACATTCCTGCAAAATAATCTTACTGCCGCATTTCCCGGGCAAGTCTTTGCAATGTTCCCACAAAGTCCTCAAGCTCCTTCCTCCTGGTAAAGCGCCCCATGGAGACACGGATGCTCTCCAAAGCCTCTGCAGGGGAACGCCCCATGGAAAGAAGTACCGAGGAGGGCTCCACTGCCCCCGCATTGCAGGCACTTCCTGCCGATACGGCAAAGCCCTCGATATCCAGTCGCATGAGAAGATCCTCAGAGGCAATGCCATGTATTCCAAAATTGAAGTTCCCAGGGAGCTTCAATGCCCCCCCATTTTGAAAGGTTCCCTCTATTTCATTTATGGCCGACTGCAGGTATTTCTGGAAAGATTCAAGCTGCACCATTTCCTGCTGCATATTCTCACGCGCAAGCCTTGCTGCTTCCCCAAGCCCGACAATGGCGGGGACATTTTCCGTACCGGAACGCATCCCCCGCTCCTGTCCGCCTCCCTCCAACAAAGGGTACACGCTTACTCCTCTGCGAAGATAAAGGACTCCAATCCCCTTCGGTCCGTAGAGCTTATGACCCGAAAAAGACAAGGCATCCACCCCAAGCTTCTTGACAGAGATGGGAATATGCCCTACAGCCTGAACCGCATCCGTATGAAAGGGAATATTGCGTGCCCTGCAGAGAGCAGCAAGCTCCTCTATAGGCTCAAGGGTCCCCACCTCATTATTTGCCAGCATGATGGTTGCGAGAGCCGTATCCGCCCGAAGAGCTGCCGCGAAGGCAAGCTCTTCTACGACTCCATCCGAGTCAACTGGAATTGCAGTCACATCAGCCCCCATCCACTTGCAAAAGCCGCAGGATTCCCGCACAGCAGAATGCTCAATGACGCTTGTCACGATGTGGCAGGGCAGCTCTCTGCGCTTGCGGTCAAAAAATATGCCCTTGATCAGGGCGTTATCGCTTTCCGTCCCACCACTGGTGAAAAAGATGTCCTCCGGCTCCGCATCGATAAGGGCAGCAACTTCCAGCCGAGCCTTCCGAATGGCTGCCGTCGCTTCCTGGCCAAGGGAATGGACGCTTGAGGGGTTCCCGAAAAAAAGGCGCGCTGCCTCCTGCATGGCATCTTGCACCCGTTCATCCATCGGTGTCGTTGCCGCATAATCAAGGTATACAGGCTTCA
This sequence comes from uncultured Mitsuokella sp., assembly GCA_945873115.1. GTDB lineage: Bacteria > Bacillota > Negativicutes > Selenomonadales > Selenomonadaceae > AWVT01. Next base: position 68,402 of record CAMCBT010000001.1, on the reverse strand, counting down.
TCGTGCACACCCCACATGCTGCATGCCTTCCCCATCCTGGCAAAGGTCTTCCAGCGTGATGTTGTTGAGCACGCTATTGATGCTTCCTGCCACCTTTTCCCAGACCCCACGGGTCACACAGTCGCAAGCCTTCTCGCAGGGCTGCTTGTCTGACTCGGCACTTGTGAGCAAGCAATCCACCAGGGCGATGGGGCCCTCCACTGCACGGATGATTTCCCCGATGGTGATTTCCGATGGGCTTTTGGCAAGCATATACCCCCCCTGTGCACCGCGGATGCTCTTCACGATGCCAGCTCTTCGGAGGGGAACCATGAGCTGCTCCAAGTAATTTTCCGAAAGACCCTGGCTCTTTGCAATGGACTTCAGGGAGGTCGCGCCCATCCCATCGTGCAAGGCCAGATCATACAGTGCCGTGACGCTATACCGTCCCTTTGTCGAAATCTTCACGTGCCATCCCTCATTTCCATATCCAGATGAGAATACTTTCTGCCAATATAGCAGAAAACAGGATACATGTCAAAAGTTCCTGCATCCACCTATGACAAAAGTGCAGGCAGCAACAGCTTGCAGCCTGCACTCGAAACATGCTTTATTTCGCTTCTTTTTTCTTTACAGCCGTACGAATCGACAGCTCACGAAGCTGCTTCTCATCGACGGTGGAAGGAGCGGAGCTCATGACATCCCGGGCACTCTGGTTCTTCGGGAAGGCAATGACATCACGGATGGAGTCCCGCTTTGCCATGAGCATGACAAGGCGGTCGAGCCCAAAGGCAATGCCGCCATGGGGAGGCGTGCCATACTCGAAGGCATCCATCATGAAGCCGAACTTCTCGTAGGCCTGCTCATAGGTGAGACCGAGGGATTCAAAGACCTTCTCCTGCAGGTCCGCATTGTAGATACGTAGCGATCCGCCGCCGATTTCCACGCCATTGAGCACCATGTCATAGGCATTTGCCTTGACGCGGCCCGGATCGCTCTTAAGGAATTCGATGTCCTCATCTCGCGGTGACGTGAAGGGATGATGCATCGCCTTCCAGCGCTTCTCCTCCTCGCTCCACTCGTACATGGGAAAGTCCACTACCCAGAGGAAGCGCAGCGCATCCGGATCAATAAGGCCCCGCTCCTTCGCCATCTCCAGGCGAAGCTGGCCGAGAGCCGTATCCACCACGAGGCGCTTGTCCGCGACCACCAGAAGGAGGTCGCCCGTCTTTGCTCCCGTTGCCTCAGCAATTTTCGCAAAGGTCTCATCAGAATAAAACTTCTTAAAGGGGCTCTTGATGCCCTCCTCAGCATACTGAATCCAGGCAAGGCCCTTCGCCCCGTAAATCTGGACGAACTTCACCAGGTCATCGAGGCGGCGGCGCGGGATGTCAGCATAGCCGTCCACCTTGATGCACTTGACCATGCCACCGTTTCCGAGAACGGCATTGAACACCTTGAACTCCGAGTCCTTGACATGCTCTGAAATATCCATGAGAGGCATATCGAAGCGAAGATCGGGCTTATCCGATCCATAGGTATCCATTGCTGTATCCCAGGTCATGCGCTCGAAAGGAATCTTTACCTCCGCCCCGATTGCTTCCTTGAAGAGCTTCTGGGTCATGCGCTCCATGAGCGAGAGAATCGTATCCTGATCCAGGAAGGACATCTCGATATCGAGCTGGGTGAACTCCGGCTGGCGGTCAGCGCGAAGATCCTCATCCCGGAAGCAACGGACAATCTGGAAGTACTTTTCAAAGCCAGCCACCTGAAGAATCTGCTTGAAAATCTGCGGCGACTGGGGAAGAGCATAGAACTCACCGGGATTCAATCGGCTTGGCACCAGGAAGTCGCGGGCACCCTCCGGGGTGCTCTTGCAAAGCATCGGCGTCTCAATCTCCAGAAAGCCTTCGCTATCGAAGAAATCCCGCATGATTTTTGTCACACGATGACGGAGGATGATGTTTTTCTGCATCTCCGGACGGCGAAGATCCAGGTACCGATACTTCATGCGCACCGTTTCATCCACATCGATACCATCCTGGATGTAGAAGGGGGGCGTCTTTGCCTTGTTCAGGATGCGAAGCTCCTCGCAGACGACCTCTACCTCACCCGTCTCGATATTGGGATTGATTGTATCCTCGCTGCGTCCGCGCACCTTGCCACGGACAGCAATGCAGAACTCATTGCGGAGGGATTCCGCCTTGTGGAAGGTTCCCTCATTCATGGCAGCCTCATCGAATACGACCTGCACGAAGCCAGAGCGATCCCGCATATCGACAAAGATGAGTCCGCCGTGGTCGCGGCGCCGGGATACCCAGCCTGCCAATACGACTTCCGTATCGATATCCGCCTTGCGAAGCGTTCCCGCATGATGCGTGCGCTTCATCCCCTGTAATGTTTCCATCAATGTTTCACCTCAGAACAAATGGTAGTTACGACTTCCTCCAGTGATAGCTTCCGCTGATCCCCCGTCTGCATATCCTTGCAGGTGACAGCCTTCTCCCTGCACTCCTCTTCGCCTAGGATCAATGCAAAACGCGCCTTGAGCTTGTTTGCCTGCTTGAACTGTGCCTTCATGCTGCGGCCTGCAAAATCCATCGAGGCTGTGAGCCCTGCCCTGCGGAGCCTGGAGAGCAGAGCAAAGGCCATATTGCTGGCAGAAGAATCCTGTGCGATGACGAAGGCATCCAGCACACCCTCCTGCTCTGGCAAAAGCCCCTGCTTCGTAAGGGCGAGAAGGACACGCTCGAGGCCCGTCGCAAAGCCGACAGCCGGTGTCGGAGCCCCGCCCATCGCCTCGATGAGTCCATCGTAGCGGCCACCGCCTGCTACAGCGCTCTGGGCGCCGAGGGGCGCATACTTGATTTCAAAGGCGGTCCGGGTATAGTAGTCAAGGCCACGGACAAGTCTTGGATCAAGGATGAAGGAAATGCCCGCATCCGCAAGATGCCTCTGCAGTGCATGGAAATGCTCCTGGCACTCCTCACAAAGGCAATCCGTAATCTTTGGCGCGTCCTTCACAAAGGGCTTATCTGCGTCCACCTTGCAGTCGAGGATACGCATGGGGCTGCGCTCAAAGCGACTGTTGCAATCCTCGCAAAGCTCTCCAAGCTTGTCCCGGAAGAAGTCCTGCAGGGCCCTCCGATAGGTGGGACGGCATTTCGGGCAGCCGACGGAGTTCAAGGAAAGCTTGAGATCCTTCAGCCCGAGGGATTCCAAAAAATCGACGGCCAGGAGTATGACCTCCGCATCCGCCATGGGGCTTTCCTGTCCGATGGACTCCACCCCGAACTGATGAAATTCCCGCATGCGCCCGGCCTGGGGGCGGTCATAACGGAACATCTCCCCGATGTAGAAGAGCTTTGTGGCAGAGCTCGTGCCATAGAGCTTGTTTTGCAAATAGGCACGTACAACGGAGGCAGTGTTTTCCGGTCGAAGGGTAATGCTGCGATGGCCCCGATCCTCAAAGGTGTACATTTCCTTGTCCACCACATCCGTGCCCTCACCGATTCCCCGGTGAAAAAGCTCTGTGTGCTCAAAGTGCGGGGTCCGGATTTCCTGAAAACCATAGCGCTTGCATAGGTCGCGTATCTTCTCCTCCACGAAGTTCCAGGCCGTCACCTCCTCCGGCAGAATATCCTTTGTCCCCCGCGGGGCATTTGTCAGCATTCTATCTCGTCCTCCTGTTGCATGCCATAGGATTGTTGAAGCAAGTCATGACGTCTTGAAATATATTTATCCACATCCCGAAGATATGTCGCCACGTCCTTTGGGTGAAAGGACGAACGAAGGCGCCTCTCCCGAAAGTTTACGACCTTCGAGGTGGCAGCTCCTCCGATGCCAATAATGGTCTGATGTTCCTCCATGATTTGGATGTTGTACATCCCCTCGGAGCCAGGCCGAGAGAATCCAACATTTTCCAAGTCCCCTGCCATGTAGCCCTGCCGATAGAGATAATAGGGCTGCATGCCCATTGCTCGTGCTGAATCCATTGCGACGCGAAACATTTCCCGTGCTTCCTCCGCAGGCGGCAGGTCAACGTGCTTTTCCTGCATCAGCTCCATCAGCCTGGAGCCACGCTTCAGAGCCAGGGCGTGGAGCGTGATATCATCCGGGCCTAGCCTTGCGATTTCCGCCATGGTATAGGCGACATCCTCCCGCGTCTCTCCCGGAAGTCCGATGATAACATCCATATTGATGTGGAAGGCTCCTTCCGCGCGAAACACAGCAAACATACGCCGGACATCCTCCGGCGTATGACGTCTGCCCAAGAGATCGAGCGTATGCTGCCGCATGGACTGCGGATTGACACTTACCCGCGTCACCTGCCTGCGCTTCATTTCTCGGACCTTCTCCTCCGTGATGGAGTCGGGCCTGCCTGCCTCCACAGTGAATTCCACAACGGATTCGCCATAAAAGGCATTATATACCATACCGAGCATTTCAGCAAAGAATTTATCGGGGAGGCTTGTGGGTGTCCCCCCGCCGATGTAAATATTTTGCACATGGAGCCCATAGGCCTCCACCTCCTGCCTCGCTGCCGCAAGGTCCTTATGAAAGGCCTCCATAAAGGCCTGAAGCCTTTTCTCGTCGGGCAAAACATTTGCGGGAAAAGAGCAATAGAGACAGCGCGTGAGGCAAAAGGGAATGCCCACGTAGATGCTTACGGTATGTTCCTCTGAGGTCTCTAAAAACGGCAACTGGCGAAAGGCCATGGGCACGATGACCCGAGCCTTCTCCTCGCTGCATTCGTACTCCCGCTTGAGACGGGAAAGAATGGCTTTCTCATCCATGCCCGCCCGAATCCAGCGATGAACGATTTTCGTGGGACGTACACCGTGAAGAATACCCCAGGGAGCTGCAGGAAGTCCTAGCTTCTCACGGAATATATGATAGAGGTTGAGCTTTATGATGCGATTGAAAGCCCCGGAGGGCTTTTCATCAGCACTCCCCGTCTCATAGCGTGTATAGACATGCTCCGTCCCTTCCTTGTCAAAGAGAAGAAGGCGTGTTTCCACGCGAACTGGCTTCTCGGAAAGACATCTGTTCACGACGGACATCTGAAGATAATCCGCCTCCTCTTTCCCGGTGATTTCCACGCGAAAAAGTGTCAGGACCTCCCGTGTAATCTTATGGAGCACTTCCTGTGTGCTGTTGAGCGTAAAGGTCTTAATTCTCACCGGCCGCTTGACACTCCTTGCAAAGGCCAAAGAATTTCACCTGATGGTCCTGCACGGAAAAGCCCGTCTTGGTCTTGATATCCCTTTCCAGATCGTCCAGGAGATCCTCCTCGAACTCGATGACCTTGCCGCATTTTGTACAAATCAGATGATGATGATGGTGCTGCGTGGGGTCAAGGGTGTTGACCTCGTAGCGGCTGCAACCATCGCCAAATTCAATCTTCTGCAGGATGCCAAGCTCCGACAGAAGCTCCAGGCTGCGGTACACCGTTGCAAGGCCGATCTCCGACCGCTTATCCCGCAAAAGCCCGTGTACATCCTCTGCACTCAAGTGCTCACCCGGATGATCGAGGAAAATCTGAAGGACTGTCTGACGCTGTGGCGTCATCTTATGCTGGCGCTCCTGAAGGCGCAGCTTCAAATCCGTAATCGTAAACGTTTCCGCCATAATACTACCTTCTTTCTAAACGTCATTAAATTATAGCAAAATGAAGTCTCTTTTACAACGAGAAAACACACATCTTAACAGCCATTCCGTCCCATCGCCCGGGATACGCTATAGACATCCTTCAGGCGGCGAAAACGCGTCATGAGCTTTTCCACATCCCCCGCGCTCTTGACATTGAGCCCCATGACGACGCTTGAGGTCTTGTTGCTTCGATTTGGATTCGCGTTGACACTGCGGATGTTGATCTTGAGCTCTGACGGAACGGCGAGGAGCTCTGCCAGGACGCCGCTTTTATCGTTGCAGACGATTTCCAGCTCTACGGTATACTCCTTGTCAAGCCCTACATCCCAGCTTACCTCTATCATGCGGGAAAAGTCTGTATCCTTGAGCACATTGGGACAGTCGGCGCGATGGACAGATACCCCGCGTCCTCGTGTGATATAGCCTATGATTTCATCCCCAGGGATTGGGCTACAACACCCTGCCAAACGGACCATGAGGCCGCTTTCGCCCGCCACCAGGATGCCATGACTGCCCTTCTTGCTCTTTCCATGCTGGGGTGTCTTGAGCTCGGACAGGAGCTTCGATACATCGGGCGGTGTTGCCTCCTGCATGTCCTTCTTGTAGAGCTCTATGAGCTTCGCGATGACTCCAGGGAGCGCAACACCCCCATAGCCGAGCGCCGCCAGAAGGTCCTCCTCCGTCTGGACGTTCAGCTTTTCTGCCACCTTCTGCAGGCGCCCTTCCTTCAGGAGCACCTTCGGCGCGTAGCCGAGGCGTTTTGCCTCGTCCTTTATGAGCTCAAGGCCCCGCTCCACGTTTTCCTCGCGCTTTTCCTTTTTGAACCAGGACCGGATCTTACTGCGGGTTTCCGAGGAGGCGACGATGTTGAGCCAGTCCCGGCTTGGGCCATTATTCGCCTTGTTCGTGATGACCGAAACGATATCACCATTTTTCAGCTTGTACTCCAGTGGCACAAGCTTCCCATTGACCTTTGCACCGACGCAGTGGTGCCCCACCTCTGTATGAATTCTGTAGGCAAAATCGATGGGGATGGATCCCTTCGGCAGATCGATAACATCTCCCTTCGGCGTGAAGACGAAAACCTCATCTGAAAAGACATCCACCTTCAGTGCCTCAAAATATTCCTTCGGATCGCTGAAGTCCTTCTGGAGATTCACCATCTGGTGAAGCCAGCTCATCTTCTGGTCCATGGCACTGGCCGCCTGGATGCTCTTGCCGGACTCCTTGTATTTCCAATGGGCTGCGACACCATACTCCGATATCTGGTGCATGGCAAAGGTGCGTATCTGGATTTCCAGAGGATAACCCCGGGTCATGACCGTCGTATGGAGAGACTGATAGCCATTGGACTTCGGCATGGCGATGTAGTCCTTGAAGCGGCCGGGCATGGGCTTCCACATGGCATGGATGACGCCGAGCACGCCATAGCAGTCCTTCACCGAGTCCACCAAGACGCGTACAGCCGACAAGTCGTATATCTCGCTGATGTCCTTATGGCCCCGCTTCATCTTGCGATAGATGCTGTAAAAATGCTTGGCCCTTCCCGTTATCTCCGCCTTGATGCCTGCCTCCTCCAGCTTTTCGCGGATCTGTGCGACAGAGGTATCGATGAAGGACTGACGCTCCCTGCGCTTCTGCTTGACGCTTTCCACCAGCTCATAATAAAACTCCGGCTCCAGATATCGCAGGCAAAGGTCCTCCAGCTCCCATTTGATGCTGGAGATGCCGAGACGGTTCGCAAGGGGCGCATAAATCTCTATGGTCTCCTGGGCAATGCGCTTCTGCTTGTCCACCCGCATGTATTTCAGCGTGCGCATATTGTGAAGCCTGTCCGCCAGCTTTATCATAATGACGCGGATGTCCTTTGCCATGGCCAGGAACATCTTGCGGTAGCTTTCCAGCTGGGCCTGCTCCTTCGATTTGTATTGCAGCTTGCCGAGCTTCGTCACACCGTCGATAAGCATGGCGATTTCCTCGCCGAAGATCTCCTTCGTCTGCTCATTCGTATAGAGAGTATCCTCCACAACATCATGCAGAAGGGCCGCGCTGATGGTCGCATCGTCCATATGAAGCTGGGCCAGGATGTAGGCCACGTGAAGGGGATGGATGATGTAGTCTTCCCCCGAGACCCGGAATTGCCCCTTGTGCGCCTGGCTGGAGAGCTCATAGGCGCGACGAATGAGGCCCAGATCTGCCGTTGGCGCATATTGATGGACGGTCGACAGCACACGCTCTATCGTAATGCTTCCCTTATCTTCTCCGGTCATGCACGTGTCCCTCCCATAAGCTCAACATGACGCATGCCTCGTCTATAGGTCGGCGAGGTCATGAGATCCAGCTTGCTGCTTTGTGCTGGCATAGTGTAGCACATTTCTTCTGCATCGGATAGCAGAATGCCCAGCTCCTGAAAAACCTGCAGGCCCTTGCACATCGTGTAATAGGATATATGGGAAGTCTTCCGATAGTCAAGGGCAAGCGTCTCGGCTGAAAAGGGGATTCTGCCGTCTCTCTTGAAGATTCCACGCAAATAGCGATAAAGCTCTAGGAGAATATCCCGATTGGGAAAGACCCGCTCCGAGGCTGCTGGCTGCATCGAGTTCACGATGCACTGCAGACTCTTATGGCCATTCCATTCGTTGACACTTGGAGCATATACGATGTCGATGGCTTCCGCATTGACAATTCCCGCCAGATGCCCCTTATTCCACATGAGTGCCGTTACAGGGGCATCCTTCGTCCCGGCCTGAAACCGCAAATGACGCTTTTCCTTGCCGATTGCCATTGCCTCCGTCCCCCGCATAGACCGACAGCCAAAAAAGGGCTTGGGATTCTCCATGCCATAGGGCTCCAGGCGGGATAAATCCTCCACAAGGGAAAATGTGATATCCTTCGGCGCAAGCTCGGATTCGACGCTCACCTTCGGGATGTATTCCTCCTCCGTCAAATGCTCCTTGCAATACGCCGAAAACGCCGCCCGAAAGGCAGGGAGCTTTTCCCGCTTCACCGTGAGGCCTGCCGCCATGGCATGGCCTCCAAACTGCTCGATATGCTCTGCTGTTGCCTGAAGCGCCTCAAACATATGGAGTCCCTTGATGCTCCGGCAGGAGCCCTTGCAGGTTCCATCCTCCTGTATGTCAAAGACAATCGCAGGCTTGTAGTAGTGATCCACAAGACGGGAAGCAACGATGCCGATAACGCCTGGATTCCAATCTTCTCCCGCCACGACGAGGGCAGGCATATCCTCTACGCTTGCTTTTTCGAGGGAATGGATGGCCCTTTCCAGTATGTCGCGCTCAATGGTCTGTCTCTCCGTATTGAGCAGGTCAAGGTCAAGAGCGAGGCGGCTCGCTTCGGAGGAAGTCTCTGAGGTCAGGAGTGCCACACCTTTTTTTGCCGTCCCGATTCGGCCGGAGGCATTGAGGCGTGGGGCCAGCATAAAACCTACATGGCCCGCATTGATTTCCTTGCCCTGGAGTCCGGCCACCTCGATAAGGGCCGCTATGCCCTTATTGCCTGTGTTTTGCATACGGGAAAGCCCTTCTTTGACAATCTTGCGATTCTCTCCCCGCAGAGGCACGAGGTCGGCAATCGTGCCAATCGTCACCAGCTCCAGATCCTCCTCAAAGGTCCCCTTTCCAAGGGCCGTCCAAAGGGCCTGGCAGAGCTTGAATACGACACCGACACCGCAAAGCTCCTTTTCCTTGGACGGACAGTCCTCTCGATGGGGATTGAGGACAGCGAGCGCGGGCGGAAGCGCGGATCCTGGCAGATGATGATCCGTGATAATGATATCGAGCTTTTCCGCGACAGCCTTCACATCCTCCACGGAGGCCACGCCGCAGTCCACGGAAACCAAGAGGTCTGTCGCCTCCGAAAGCTCCTCCAGTGCTGCCCGATTGAAGCCATAGCCCTCCCGCATGCGGTCGGGAATATAGAAATCCGCCTCTGCCCCAGCCTTCCTGAGAGTCCTGAGCAAAAGGGACGTGGCCGTCATTCCATCCACATCATAATCCCCATATACGGTAATGTGCTGCTTCTCCTGGATTGCTTTCTGGATTCTCTGGATTGCCACATCCATATCCTTTATCTCAAAGGGGTTGCTGTAGGGGCTGCGATCCGGATGCAGAAAAGCCAAGGCTTCCTCCTTTGTCCGTATCCCACGGTGCCACAGGATCCCCGCCACCAGCGGCGATTCACCGATTTCCTTGGCATAGGCTGTGGCATTTGGCACAGGTTCCATTAGATCCCATTCTTTTATCATAAGGCTTTTCCTGACAATTAAATTCCAAAAGTGGGACTGCCTTTACACAGTCCCATACACAATGATTATGATCTAGCCGGCTGCACACGCTTCTTGCCGCTCATTTCGCGGAAGGTCATCCAAAGCGGGCTTGCTATGAAGATAGAGGAATAGCAGCCAACGCTGAAGCCCACGAGAAGGGCAAAGGCAAAGTCCTTCGTTGTCTCTCCCCCGAAGAAATAGAGGGCCGCCGTGGTGAAGAGCACCGTGAAAACCGTATAGAGGGAGCGGGTAAGCGTCTGGAAAATGCTGCGATTGACCAGCTCCTCGATATTCCCGCCCTTCCGGAAGTGAAGCTTCAGATTCTCGCGGATACGGTCAAAGATGACAATCGTATCATTGATGGAATAGCCCACGATGGTCAGAAGAGCCGCGATAAAGGACGAATCAATCTGGCGCTGGGTAAAGGAAAAGACGGCAAGCACCACGAGGATATCGTGGATGAGCGCCAGGACAGCCGCTATGCCAAACTTGAATTCAAAGCGATAGGCAACATAGAGGATGATGAGTGCCCAGGACACCACCATGGCGAGAACGGCATTTGTGATGAGCTCGCCGCCAATGGTCGCACCCACCTTTTCCTCTCGGAGAACCGTATAGGAGCCCACATCCTCCTTGAGGGTCGCCATGACCTCCTTGCGCTCCTCTTCCTCTAGATCTGCCGTGCGAATCATCACATCATCGGACGAGGTCACATCCGAGGCTGCGCCGGATAGCTGAATCGTCGCTCCATCGAGACCATGCTTTGCGAGACTTGAGCGCACCTCTGCTATCGTCACCGGCTTGTCAAACTTCAAATCAAGGATTGTACCGCCTGTGAAGTCAATTCCAAAATTAAATCCCTTGACGAACATGCAGATCAGCCCTGGAATGATGATGAGTGCCGACAGCAGGAACCATATTTTTCGATGACCTGCTATGTCAAACCTTTGCATTCTTCAAATCCTCCTTCTTCCATAGCATAAAGCCTGTCGCGCCATAGGCTGCGGGATTCTCGAAAATTTTGGAGTTGATTAAGAGCTTCAGCATGTACTGGGTAAGCGTGATGGCCGTGAACATGGAAAGCAGCGTTCCAAGGCCCAGCGTGATGGCAAAGCCACGAATCGTGCCCGTCCCTAGGAAGAACAAAACGGCAGCTGCGATGATCGTCGTGATGTTTGAATCGAAAATGGTCGTAAAGGCTCGCTTGAAGCCTGCGTCCATGGAAAGGCGCAGGCTCTTGCCCTGGATCTGATACTCCTCCTTGAAATGCTCAAAAATCAAGACGTTCGCATCAACAGCCATGCCGATGGTGAGGATAATGCCAGCAACACCGGGAAGCGTCAGCGTAGCATCCAGGAGATAAAGGGCGGCCAGCAGCATCAGCGTATAAGCCATCAGGGCGATATCAGCAATAAAGCCTGACAGACGATAGAAGAGAAGCATAAATACGAGGACAGCACCAAGGCCAATGACGAAGGCGACCTGAGACTTGTCCTTGGAATCCTGACCGAGGGACGGGCCGACGGTGCGGGTCTCGATGATGTTGACTTTCACGGGAAGTGCGCCGCTCCGAAGGACTACGGCGAGATTCTGGGCCTCCTCCAGGGATTTCTGCCCAGAAATTTCCGCCTTGCCACCGAGAATCGGCTCCCGGACATTCGGTGCCGTCAGGACTTCCCCATCGAGAAGAATGGCAATGGTTCGGCCCACATTTTTCGTCGTGAGGTCGGCAAACTTCTTGGCCCCCTCATCGGAGAATTCAAGGTTGACCACATTCTGGCCCGTCTGTTGGTTTGTGGAGGCCTGTGCATCCTTAAGGTCGGTACCCGTGAGGACCGTATTTCCATCCTCATCCTTGAACTCCAGCATGGCTGTCTTGCCGATGGTCTTGATGGCCGCATCCGGATCCTTAACTCCCGGGAGCTCGATGATGACACGCCTCTCTCCCTCCCGCTGGATAATCGGCTCCGTAAGCCCCAGCGCATTGACGCGCTTTTCCATGATGGTCACGACCCGGTTCATCGCATCATCATTGACCTTAGCGGCCTCCGTATCCTCTGCCTCCAGGACCACATGGGTACCTCCCTGAAGATCGAGCCCCTGCCGTATGGAATTGGACAGTGGCTTCACGAAGAAGACAAAAAGTGCGACGATTGCCACGACACAAGCAATCAGTTTGATCAGGTTATCTTTTCGCAAATGATTCACTACCTTTGCTCATATGATTTGGACATACAATCCGTTGCTGCTCCGTCAGGATGATATCTACGAAGGCATCATGGGACTCCGTCGGTACCTGCTCCACCAGCTGGCACTCGAAGGTAAGGGCTATGCGCTCGGCCCTCACAGCCCTTTCGAAAAAAAAGCGATCATAGAAGCCCGCCCCCATTCCAAGACGTCCGCCATTTCGATCAAAGGCAACGCCTGGCACAGCCACGAGGTCGATTTCCTTCGGGTCAAGAAGAATCCTCTTTGCCTTTGGTACAGAGCGAATCCCATAGGCATCCGGCTCCAGCTCCTCAAGATGATGGAGGCGTACCGCCTCCATCCTTCCCTTCCCTGTGATAAGCGGGATGCCTACGACCTTCCCATCGCAAAGGGCCTGCTGGAGAAAGATATCAAGCTGTACCTCCTCCGGCATGGCTGCATAAGCAAAAATTATACTTGCCCTCTGATAGGCCTTCTCCGAAAGCAGTTTTTCGATAATTGCCTCTGAGGCATCCTTCCGAGTCTCTGCCGTGAGGGCCCGCCTTGCAGCCAATGCAGATCTTCGCAGCATCTTCTTTGCTTCCATGGGCTGCCTCATCGCCTTTCCTTACGCATTCTCTTCCGTTTCTGCCTCCTTGTCGGAGACTATGCTGCTGATGCCTGCCCTAGCAATCTCAATGACGACCCCCTTTGCAATTTCAAGCTTCAACGTATTGTCTCCCACAGAGACAACCGTACCATAAATTCCGCCGAGGGTGACAACCCGTGCCCCCTTCTTCAGTGCGTTGATCATATCCTGCCGCTTTTTCTGCGCCTTTTTCTGCGGCCGATACAGCAAGAAGTAAAAAATCAATACCATGAGAAGAATGGGTGCCCATGTCCCAAAGGATGTCATCATTTCCGAATCCATATTTACACTCCTTTTTATTTAGCTTTCTTAATACTCAACCATTACGATGTGCATCATACTGCTCGAAAAACTCTGCCCGGAACTTCGGGAAAGTCCCATCGATGATGGATGCCCGCATCTTTCGCATGAAGTCCTGCAGGAACCATAGGTTGTGCAGCGACAATAGCCTGAGGCCAAAGATTTCTCCTACCCGGACGAGATGGCGTATATATGCACGGGTGTAGCCATTCCGGCAGGCATAGCAGCCACAGCCCTCCTCCAGGACCTTGTGGTCATGGGTGAACTGGGAATTTTTCATGACAAGGCGGCCACGCCAGGTCATTGCCATGCCGTTTCTCGCCACGCGGGTGGGAAAGACGCAGTCAAACATGTCGATGCCTCTCGCCACGCCCTCCACGAGGCAGTCAGGCGTTCCCACCCCCATGAGGTAGCGGGGCTTGTCCTCCGGCAGGAAGGAGGTGGAGATGGCAAGCATCTCATTCATCAGTTCCTTCGGCTCTCCTACAGAGAGCCCTCCCACCGCATAGCCTGGGAAGTCAAGCTCCACGAGATGGCGTGCGCTCCACTCCCGAAGCTCCGGGTACATGCCCCCCTGGACGATGCCAAAGAGCCCCTGGTTTTCTGCCGTCATGACCCTTTTGCAGCGCTCAGCCCAGCGCTGAGTCCGCTCTGTAGACTGCTTCGCATAGCTATAGTCCGCAGGATAGGGAACGCATTCATCAAAGGCCATGACAATATCGGAGCCGAGGCACATCTGCACCTCCATGGAGACCTCCGGAGACAGGAACTTCTTCGAGCCATCGATATGGGAACGGAAGGTAACCCCTTCCTCCGTAATCTTGCGAAGGTCTCCCAGGCTGAAGACCTGAAAGCCACCGCTGTCCGTGAGAATCGCCCTATCCCAGTGCATAAAGGCGTGGAGTCCCCCCGCCTCCCGTATGAGTTCCATACCTGGGCGGAGGAAGAGATGATACGTATTGGAAAGGATGATGCCAGCCCCCAGCTCCTTCAGCTCATCCGGCGATACCCCCTTTACACTGGCCTGGGTGCCCACCGGCATGAAAATCGGGGTTTCAAAGCTACCATGAGGCGTGTGGATTATTCCAGCCCGGGCCCCGGTGGCTTCATCTTTCGCAACGAGTTCATAGCGAATTGCAGTCAAATAGACCTCCTGCTCTATCGAGCAAACTATATCACTTAGCCTGTAAGAGTGCTGAGCGCAGCTCTTTTTTCATCAGCTCTGTATCCGGCTTCACGCCTGTCCAAAGGGAAAAGGCCGCTGCACCCTGAAGCACGAGCATATCCTCCCCATTCAGGGTCTCGTGCCCCCGATGGCGCGCCTCCCGGAGGAAGCTGGTCTCTCCCGGCCTATAGACAATGTCATAGACAAAGGCCTTGGAGCTAAGCCTATCAAAATCCACCGGCGGCATTTCCTCTATCTTCGGGCTCATACCCAAGGGTGTCGTATTGACGACAAGCTCCGCCTCGGCAAGGGCAGCGGAAAAGCCTTCGCCCTCCCAAGCCTGCGCCGTGAGTATTTGCGCGGAATCGTAGGGGCGGAAGGACGCTACGAAATCCCTTCCCTTTTTTTCATTGCGCACAGCGACAAGAATCGACCGAGCCCCTCGCTTCATAAGAGCCCAAAGGGCAGCTCTCGCCGCTCCTCCGGCTCCCAGCAAAATGACTCGCTTTCCTGCTGGGTCAAAGCCTTTTGCCAGCAAGGCCTCGAGAAAGCCCGCCGCATCCGTATTGCAGCCAAGGAGCTTTCCTTCCCGATTCACAACGGTATTGACAGCACCAATTGCCCTGGCTGCTTCCTCTACCTCGTCAAGATAAGGGATAATCGCCTCTTTATGGGGAATCGTCACATTCCACCCGGAAAAGGAAGCGGCGCGAAGACCGGCCACCGCAGAGGAAAGCCCCTCAGGTGGCACGGGTAGCGCGACATACACGTAGTCAAGCCGCGCAGCACGCAGCGCTACATTTTGCAGCACCGGTGAAAGGGAATGGCCTATGGGCCAGCCCATGACACCGAGGTTTTTTGTTTTCCCTGTAATCATATTCTTCACCCATGCTTGCGGCGCGTTTCCGTCAAAAGATCCATCTTGAGCTCATAGTAGTCCGGCGTCATATCGATATAATGACGATGCGGATTTTCAAAGCGCTGCTCCTCTTCCCATATCTCATGCTGGAGCTGCTCCTTTACATAGCTACGGATTTCCTCGATGGGAGGAAGCGTCTCCGTGCGCTTGCCCTTCTCGACAAACTTACGCCGCAGATTCTTTGCGGTGCAGCCCTCGAACTTCCGATTTTTCCAAGGCTTCTGCGGATCGATATAGTGATAGGGCTGGGATAAATCCACCGTTTCTCCCGCCACCGCAATCATATCGGCGACGGCATGGCCATCCTCGTCGTAGATGCGATAGAGCTCCTTGAGCCCGGGGTTCGTAATCTTCTCGACATTTTCCGATACCTTGATGCGAGGCTGGAAGGATCCCTCCTCCTCCTCCACTGCTGCAAGCTTGTATACCGCGCCGAAAACCGGCTCGGATTTTGCCGTGATGAGCCGCTCGCCGATACCAAAGCCATCGATGCAGGCCCCCTGCAGCAAGAGCGAGCTCACCGTCACCTCATCGAGGCTGTTCGATACGATAATCTTGCAGTCCGAAAGCCCCGCCCCATCCAGCATGCGTCGGACACGCTTTGAAAGGTAGGCGAGATCTCCCGAGTCGATGCGGATGCCAAGGAGCCGCTTCCCCATGGGCTCCAAAACCTCCTTTGCCACGCGGATGGCATTGGGGATGCCGGAGTGGATGACATCGTAGGTATCCACCAGGAGCACGGTTCCATCGGGATACGCCTGGGCATATTTCTTGAAGGCTTCGAACTCATCCTGATAAAACATGACCCAGCTATGGGCCATGGTCCCGGACACGGGGATATGAAACATCTGGCCTGCCGAGCAGGTGGCCGTCCCTGCCACGCCGCCGATATAGGCCGCCCTGGCCCCGTAGGTCGCAGCGTCCACATTGTGGGCCCTGCGGGCGCCAAAATCCGATACCGCCCGTCCCTTGGCAGCGTAGCATATACGCCGCGCCTTTGTGGCAATCAAGGACTGGTGATTGATTTGTGCCAGGATGGCCGTCTCCACCAGCTGCGCATCGATGAGGGGCGCCACGACCGTCAGAATGGGCTCATTGGGGTACATGATTGTCCCCTCTGGCATGGCATAAATATCCCCCGTAAAGCGAAAATTCTCCAGATATGCCAGGAATTCCTCGGAAAGGACTCCCTGCTGCCGGAAATATTCCACATCCTCAGGGGAAAAGGTCATATTTTCCACATACTCGATGACCTGGGCAAGACCAGCAAAAATAGCGAATCCGCCCTCATCCGGATTCGCACGATAAAATACATCGAAGGCCACGCGCTTATCCTTGTCCTGGTTGGCGAAGTAGCCATTTGCCATTGTCAGCTCGTAAAAATCCATCATCATCGTAATGTTGCGCTGGTCAAACTGTGTCATATACCCACCTTGCCTGCAAATATTCCCGAAAAATCTGGTTCGATTATACCATCATACGCCATGCGTTGCAAATTCCAGTCCTGAGAGGCGGAAAGAACCTCATCTTCCCTTGCCTGCCTCATCCACAAGGCGAAGGGGAGAGAGTACCATCTTTCCCGTGCGATTGACAAAGGTGTCCACCTGGACGCCAAAGACCTCCGCAATCGTCTTCTCCGTCATGATGACCTTTGGAGCTCCGCTCGCAAATATTCCACAATCCTTTATAATCACGATTTCATCGGAAAACTGAAGGGCGTGATTCATATCATGGAGCACCATGATGACTGTTATGCCATATTTATTATTGACCTCTCTAATGATGTTCATCACTTCCAGCTGATGGGCGATATCGAGATATGTGGTGGGCTCATCGAGGAGCAGGATTTTGGGCTGCTGGGCCAGCACCATTGCAAGGAATGCGCGCTGGCGCTCTCCCCCGGAGAGGGAATGGACCTCCCGCTTCCGCAGTGCTTCCACATGGGCGATTGCGAGGGCCCATTCCACCACCTCCCTGTCCTTTTTTGCATCGTTTTTCCCGAACAGGGAATGATAGGGAAACCTTCCAAAGCCCACCAGCTGCTCCACCGTCGTAGCCTGCGGGGCCTCTGCTCCCTGAGGAAGAATCGCAATGCTTCTCGACAGGTGCTTGCGCGTCATTCCATGGATGTCCTTCCCATTTAGAAGCACACGGCCCGAGGAAGTAGGCTGTATGCCCGCAAGTGCCCTTAAAAGCGTCGATTTTCCCGCGCCATTTGGGCCTATGATGGAGGTGCGGGCCCCCTCCGTGAAGCGATGGGACACATTCTTTAGAATAGCATGCCCCTGGATGGAAATACAGAGATGTTCTACGGTAAGACCCATATCAAAGCTGCTTTCTCAGTAGAAACAAGAAGAAGGGCGCCCCCATTGCCGCCATCAGAATGCCTACGGGGAGCTCTACGGGAGAAAAGGCAATCCGCGCCACGGTATCGCTGTACATCAGCACCGCCGCCCCGAGAAGAGCGGAGGCCGGGAGCAGGAAGCGATAGTCCGATCCGATGATGAGTCGGGCCGCGTGGGGAACGATAAGCCCCACAAACCCCAGAAGCCCCACCACGGAAACGGCACTCGCTGCAAGAAGGGCTGCGAGCGCCGTGAGAAGCACCCGAGCGACCTCCACCCGGAGCCCCAGCCCCTTTGCCATATCATCGCCCAGCTGAAGGATATTGATATGGCGCGCTGCAAAAAGTGCTGCTGTACCTGCTAAGAGCGTATAGGGCCAAAGCATGGCCACGTGGGGCCAGCTTCGAGCAGAGAGGCCCCCCACCATCCACATGAGAGCAGAATGCACCCGGTCGCTGTAGAGAATCATCAAAGCAGAGATGAAGGCGGAGAGAAAGGCGGAGACCGCCACGCCCGCCAGAATAATCCGTATGGGCTGAATCCCATTCTTCCAGGCCAGCACATATATCAGGAGGGCTGCCCCCATCGCCCCGAGAAATGCCACCGGAGTCACAAGCTGGGACCAGGCGGGAAAAAGCAGCATGATGAGGATGCCGAAAAGCCCTGCTCCGCTCGATATGCCTATGATATGGGGATCTGCCAGGGGATTTTTCATGACAGCCTGCAATATGGCACCGGAAAGGGCAAGATTCACCCCCACAAGTGCTGCCACAAGGGTGCGGGGCAGGCGGATATTCATCAAAATCTGTCCATGCTCACCGCTGCTGCCGGAAAGAAGCGTAGAGAGCACCTCTTCTGCGGGGATGTGCACGGAACCCAGCATAATGCTGGATAGTCCACCACCAAGTGCCAAGCAGGCCAGTATCAGAAGAATTCCCAAGGGATGAGCCTTGAACCTCCGAGACAACTTATTCATCTACCATTTCCTCTTTGCCTATTTCCTGCAATGGGAAACTCATCCTTCGATGCAGTGCTCCATGGCGCTGCGAACGATATGCTCCGGCACGTCGCTGCGCACGATAACGCGTCCGATTCCTTCCATCAGGACCCAGTGCACCTTGCCTCCGATGGTCTTTTTGTCGTGGAAGATGTCCTGATACATAGCCTCCACCCTGCATCCCGCCGCTCTTGTGGGGAGCTTGAGCCGTATAATAAGGCTCCGAAGCCTCTCGACCGTCTCCGGCTGGACGAGTCCCAGCTGGCAGCTGATATCCGCGGCTCCCAGCATGCCGATGGCCACGGCCTCCCCATGATTGTAGCGCTTGTACCCGGTCTCCTTTTCGATGGCATGGGCAATCGTATGGCCGAAATTTAGGATACGGCGGAGGCCTGCTTCCTTCTCATCCTGGCTGACCACGTCTGCCTTGATTTCACAGGAGCGTGCCACAAGCTGCACCATTTCCTCAGGTGCCTTCTGGAGAATCCTCTCGGCATGCTCCTCAAGGTAGGAAAAGAAGGCAGCGTCCGCAATCACGCCATACTTCACGATTTCGCCCAGCCCCGTATAAAGCTCCCGGTCCGGAAGCGTGTCAAGGCAGGTCATGTCCATAAAGACACCATTCGGCTGATAGAAGGCGCCAATCAGATTCTTCCCAAGACGATGGTTGACCGCCACCTTGCCGCCCACGCTGGAATCCACCTGGGCGAGAAGGCTTGTGGGCATCTGAAGAAAGGGCACGCCTCGCATATAGGTGGCAGCGATGAAGCCGGCAAGATCTCCCACCACGCCGCCGCCCAGGGCAATGACCGGAGACTTCCGATCGAGGCCCGCCTCAATGGCCTTTGTATAGAGGGTATCCGCCACCTCAAGGCTCTTGGAGGACTCGCCGGCCGGAATGCTTGCCATGTGGACGCAAAGATCCGCTCCCTCCAAAAGCGACCTTGCCTTTTCCCCATAGAGGGGGCCCACATTCGTATCCGTCACAAGAAGTGCATTTTTCGAAAAGGACGGACATTCTAGGAATTCCGCCAACTCCTTCTGAATCGAGTCGCCGATATAGATGTCATAGCTTGCTTTCCCCAGCTCCACTGGAACCTTACGCATGCTTCTCTGCACCTGCCTTTATGAATCGAAGAATCCCGTCCGCCACCTCCTGGGGAGAGATATGGCTCGTATCGATGGAAAAGTGTGCGCCCCGATAGGCATCCCTTCGCTCCCGCAGCAGGTGCTCGATGGCCTCACGACGCCCTGTCTCCGAGGCCTTGTCGAGGACGGGCCTTGCCCCTTCCGTCCTGGTGCGCTCCAGGATTGTGTCCACATCTGCATAGAGGGCGATGAGCTTTCCTGCGCATAGGAGAAGCTCCTTGTTTTCCGGATCCACAACCGTGCCACCGCCCACGGCAATGACCACATTGTCCCTCTGGCAGACAGCCCTTGCCAGCTCCTTTTCCTTCTGGCGGAAATAGGCTTCCCCTTCCTTTTCAAAGATATCAGGAATGCTCCGTTGCTCCGCCTCCTCTACGACCTTGTCGAGATCGAGGAATTCATAGCCGAGCTTCTGGGCGAGGATTCGTCCCGTCGTGCTTTTCCCCGTCCCCATGAAGCCCATCAGTATGATACGATTCATGCGTTCCACCTGTCCTCCAGCCGCTTCTTGTAGGCAGCCATCGAGCTCTTGAGATCCTCCAATGAGCTCTCCCCGAACATCTCGCAGATTTCCGAAGCTATGACAATGGCCGTCATGGCCTCCCCCACCACAGAGGCCGCCGGTACCGCACAGCAATCGCTGCGCTCCTTGCTGGCAAGCACGGGCTCCCTTGTGGCGCTATCGATAGTATGAAGGGGCTTCATGAGGGTCGGAATCGGCTTCATCACTGCTTTGAAGACGATTTCCTCCCCATTCGTCATGCCGCCCTCCAGGCCTCCTGCATGATTCGTCCTGCGATAGGGGCGATGATCTCCATCCACGAAGATCTCATCATGCACCTGGCTGCCGGGCTTTACGGCGCATTCAAAGCCATCACCGAACTCGATGCCCTTTATGGCCTGGATTCCGACAATCGCCGCGGAGAGCTTGCTATCCAGCCTTCTATCCCACTGGATATAGCTTCCAAGCCCCGCCGGAACGCCCCGCACGGTCACTTCGAATATGCCGCCGAGGGTATCGCCCGCCTTCATGGCCTCGCGAATGCGCTCTTTCATGCGCTCCTCTGCCGCGCTATCGTAGCAATTGAGCTCCGAATCCATATCCTTGCCAAGCCGTGAACGGTCGATTTTCGTCGCGTCCACGCGAATGCCACCTATGGTCAGGACCTGGGATACCACCTCTATGCCGAGGGCGCGGAGGAATTCCTTGCAGACAGCCCCCACTGCCACCCGCATGGTCGTCTCTCGGGCACTGGAGCGCTCCAGGATGTCCCGGGCATCCTTTCGATTGTATTTCAAAATACCCGTGAGATCTGCATGCCCCGGGCGCACTGCCGTGACCGCCTCCCCCTCGGGGGCCCCAAAGGCCGCCATGCGCGCTCTCCAGTTGGCATTGTCCCGGTTCTGCACCTGCAGGGTAATGGGTCCCCCGATTGTCTCTCCAAACCGAATGCCTGAGAGGACCTCACAGGTATCCGTCTCGATGGCCATGCGGCCGCCACGACCAAAGCCCTTCTGACGCCTGGCTAGCTCACGATTGATTGGCTCCAGCTGAAGAGGGATTCCTGCAGGAAGCCCCTCCAGAATGGCCGTCAGGCAAGGGCCATGGGATTCGCCAGCTGTCATAAAACGAAATGCACTCATACTATCTCCTGCTTCTCATCAAAAAGTTTTCCCTAAAAGAATACCATATATCGCTGAAATTGTCATAAATTCAGTCGCTTTTCTCAAGACGACTCACGTAAATGGATAGTTTTATTTCGCATCGAAGTTTTCCCTTATCCTGAGCCACGGAAAACTCCGTAATCCTGACAAACCGATCCATATTCTCCAGCTCCCGCAAAAAGTCGAGCAGGGAGAAATAATCCGTCTCTACTGTGAGTGCGATGGGAATATAGGCGAAGCCCTCCCCCTCCACAAGCCTTTCCGGCTTTACCTGTGTAATATGGACACCATTTCCCGCCGCTATCCTTTGCAGTGCCTGGAGGAACTCCCTCTGCTGCAGAGCATCAGGCAAATGTGCGTCCGTCTGCTTCTTCCGCACCTCCAGTGATTGCCCTGGATCGCTCTCGTTAATATGCGCATTTTTGAAATTTGCAACCTGTCGATAAAGCATTTCGCTTTGCTGCTGCTTTTCCTGCTCTGCTGCACGGGAGGCCATAAGGGGCTGATGCACGAATAGAAAGAAGAGCAGCACCAGCACTGCGCAGGTTCCTGTCGTCCCCGCCAGGAGCTTTTTCCCCTCAACGGCTTCCAGAAATAATTTCAGCTGCCTCATGCACATCACCTACAACTTGTCCGGATGCGAAAGGAAATTCCCTTGCCCTTTTCCTTCTGTCCCTCATCTGCTTCCTCCAGAACCGGCGTGTCCTTGAAAAACCCCGTGTCGCCCTCCAGCGCCCCCATAAACTGGCTGAGCGCCTCCATAGTCACGGCATTGCCCTGAAGCAGAAGCTCCCCCTTTTCCTGGACATGTACCCCCGTGAGCCACACGCCCTCCACCAGTGCTTCCGGCCGCCCCAGGTGTACCAGAAGGCCATAGGCAGGAATCGGACCTTCGGACAGCTTCAAAAGAAGTGCTTCCTTTTTATCGATGCGCCTTTGTAGTGTCTCATATCGCTTCATGTCCTTCGCGTCCTGAGAGAGACCCATGACGCTCTCCTCCGCCTTCGTTGCCTGCCCTTGTGCAGACCATAGCAGTGCGCCATCCACAGCGCCCCACAAGAACAAGAGGCATAAGGTGAGCCCCGCCACGAGAATCGAGAATCTTTTGAAAAGAAGTCCCTCTTTGTCCGACCGGTTTGTCCAGACTGAAAGCCCCAGAGCCTCCCCATGGCCCAAGGCTCCCAGTGCCGCTGCAAGGGCAGGACCTGCTGTCTGGAGCAGTACACGGCAGGAAGCCTCATCCTTCGCCTCTGAAAAGGAAACAATGTCTGTGCCAAGCTGGGCTGTATGGCCTGTCACCTGTGGTGCCTGTGGGTAGAAAACCGATAGGCAATGGGGAGCCCTTATCGCCTGTGAAAACAGGCGCAGGAGCTCCTCCGCATATTGCCGGGGCACCACCGCCGTTTCCACAGTAGCCCCTGATTTTCTGGATGCTATATAGCTGGTATCAATCCCAAGGCCCTCCTGCTGCAACTGCTCATCAATTTCCCATCGCACGGCTTCCCGCCACTCAAGCACCTCCTCCGGCAAGCGTATCTCATACGGATAGCTTTGATCCTTTGGCACCGCTATTCCGATTGGCAGGGTCTCCAATCCGTGGTTTGCCAGAAGCTGCGCCGCCCTCTCCGCAACGAGCTGCAAGTCAAAGGATGCGCCCTCCGGAAAATTTCCCGTCAAAACATTCTCCACGAGAAAAAAATCCATAGCGTTGTCAGTGGGCCCTGCCAGCTCACCTTCCCTTTGAGAAGGCGCACCCTCCTGCATACGCACGACCGCGGCCGTGATGCCGGCAGAGGAATAGCCTATGCCAATGGCAGCTGTATCAGTCCCCGGAAAGAGAGCGTTTGCCCTCCTTGCAATGCTTTGCAAATAGGGACGCAGGCAGACTCTTACGCTTTTACTGCTCAAGCCATCCATCCCAAACATACCCCTCTCCGTTTTGCTTCAAGACAGCCCGCCTGACCTTGTGGCGATCCCAGTCCTTCGCCGATGCCTTCTCCACACGATATGCTATGGCAGTGATGATAAGGCGACCTCCTATCTCCTGGGCTTTTACCGTACAATGATAGTGCTCTTCCGGATATGCCACATTATATTCCGCAGCATAGGCCAGGCTCCCTGCGCTGCCCGCTTTTTCCAGCTCCTGGGCAGCATGCTCTGCTGCACTCTCTGCCGCAAAGCGGAGACGCGTCTCTATTACATACTCAGCGCTCATCCTCCCCATATTCCCAAAGTAAGCAGAGAGAGCAAGGCCGATGCCAAAGACGAAGCAGGCTACGATGAGCGCCCAAAGGGATATGAAGCCAGACTCGGAGCCATTCTCTTTCATTTGGATGCCCCCTTGCCGCCCACATAGACCTTTGTGGTAAGCTCATAGGCTTTCGAAAGTTGGAGGACCTCCCCCCTGATATGAACCGCATAGAGGCCGTTTCCCAGCTTATCAAGCCGGAATTCCTCAATTTGCACCGTTGCCAGATCGTTTTTTCCGGTCACAGGTGTGTCTGTGGACTGATAATACATGTTCTTCACATGATCCTTCACGTGTAAAAAATAAAAATGCGTGGATCTGCCCCCTGTATCGGTATGGTGATGTACCCTCAGCCCGTCTTCATTTCCCGTAAAGCCCCATTCCACCTGGCTTGCCGTCGACATATCCTCCACAATGCGCATCATAGCCTCCTGCACCTCATAGCGCAGCTCCTCCATCGCATAGATGCGGTAAAAATGACGGACCGATGCGACGGAAATCGTTACAATAGAGGCGAGAATAAGCAGGAGTATGGGAAGAGCAATTACCCCCTCCAGCAGGATGAAGCCCTGCTCATGTTTTCGAATCATGCTCCACCACCTCCCGTCGTAACTCCAGGCGTTCCTCTCGGCCAAGTATAGTCCACCTCACTTGGGCCACAGCCTCTTTTCGCTCTGCTCTCTCCTCCACCGTGCGCTCGATATGATATACGACACCATCCCTCGTCGTTTCTATGCTAGCTGCCTCTTGTTGCTGTTGGGAGAGATACGACTCGATTTCGTTTTGTGCAAGAAAAGCTGCCTCCGTTCGAGTCCGAGCCCGCTCCGACACAAGTACTGCACGATATGCCACGAGGATGCCAGAGGTGGCAATCATAAGGCAGCACAGCAGCAGGAGAGCTTCCAGGACAAAAAAGCCCTTTTCGCCCCCTTGGATCCTAGCCATTTTGTCCACTTTCCATCCTCACGCAGATTCCCGCAGAGAGAAGATATAGGTAGCGTTCCGTCACAGGCTCCCGGAGAATTTCTTCCGCCGTT
The DNA here is from genome assembly GCA_945873115.1 of uncultured Mitsuokella sp. GTDB lineage: Bacteria > Bacillota > Negativicutes > Selenomonadales > Selenomonadaceae > AWVT01. The sequence goes on along the minus strand of CAMCBT010000001.1, from coordinate 43,825 downwards.
TCCCCATAAATTGCTAGCTGATGCCTATAGCGTTCCCTTGCAAGCGCCCCATTGATTCCCCGATCCGTCTTATAGTCCAGGAGGACAAATGCCCCCTCTTCATCTTGAAACAGGACATCGAGCACGCCCTGCACGAGAACCTTCTCATCGCTTTTGACAGCGGGGAAGAATCTCCTTGCTGGAAACAACCGGCTAAAGGGAAGCTCACGCCAAATATGGCGGGCCCCCCTCAGGCGCTTTCCAATAGGAGAGCAAAGGAATCCCTCCGCCATGTCTGCCAAGGAGGAAAGAAAGGAGTCCGTAAGCAGCCGGCCATCAATCCAGCCGATAGATGCCATCTGTCGTATTTGCTCTGCAATCGCCTCCCGCGATAGCTCTGCAGAAAAGTCGAGATGCTGCATGACCGCATGGATAAAGGTTCCTCGTTCCGTCGCCTGCATTCCCGTATCCTCCTGCAGAAACCGGGGACGCGAAAATACTGAGGTTTCCTTAAGAAGGGGTACTGCTGGGGCCTCCTCCCCTTCTATCGCCTCGAAGCGACGCTTGATTTCCGTGACACTAAGCTTTGCCGGAACCTCCTCCAGCCCATTGAAATTATAGGAAAAGCTCAGAATGCGATTGACTCCCTCGGCCCCTTCGGAGGGAGGAAGAGGCTTTCGTCCCTGAACCGCTTGGAAGAGCTCGCTGAGCGTATCGCCCTGCTCCCCCCGCCCTGTCATATCCGTATCGGTAGAAACAGAAATATTGAAATGCGCATCGCTTGCGAGGGAACTCATGTCCTCGTATTCATCAACACCTGCCCGTTCCCGGAGCAGCTCTCCATCCTTATGGCGCATGATTGCGGGTAGAATCCAGTCAAAATAGGAATTCGCCTTAGAAAGATACGAGTCGGGAAGCTGCTCGGCCGCCTCGTCCGCCAGCATTGCCCCCTGCCTCAGCTGACCTTCGAAATCTCCAGCGCGCACTGCCCCCGTCAGAATAAGCTTTTCCTTTGCCCGAGTCATGGCAACGTACAGGATGCGCATTTCCTCGGCTTTAGTCTCCGCTACAATCCGATCGGATATGGCTTTCCAGGGCAAAGTGCTGTAGGTCTGTCGCCCCGCCTCCGAAGAGGCTGCGAGGCGCACACCTATGCCAAGCTCCTTATGGAAAAGGAACTGTCCGCGCGCATCCGTCAAATTAAAGCGCTTCCCCATATCGGCCAGGAACACCACAGGAAATTCCAGGCCCTTGCTTTTGTGGATGCTCATGATGCGGACGACGTTCTCACCTGCGCCCAGGGTTCGCGCTGTGGAGAGATCCGTTTCGCGACGCTTCATTTCATCAATAAAGCGCAGGAAGCGGAAAAGCCCCCGATAGCTCGTCTTTTCATAATCCTGTGCCCGCTCAGCCAGCATACGAAGGTTTGCCTGGCGCACCATGCCACCACGAAGGCTCCCCACATATTCATAGTAGCCCGTATCCCGGTACAGCTTCCATATGGTCTCTGGGACACTATGGCCCCTCGCGTACTGCCGCCAGGCCTCCAGCCGCGTTACAAACCTTGCGGCACGCGCTAGAAGCTCTTGGTCGATTTCATCAAATTCCTCTCCCTCCAGGCAGAGTGCGTCATAGAAGTCCCCTTGGGGGGATAATATGCGCAGGCGAGCCAAATCAGCCACAGAGAATCCGCCGATGGGCGAGTGAAGGACAGCCGCCAGCGGAATGTCCTGACGCGCATTATCCAGCACAGAGAGCAGCGACAATACGCAGCGCACCTCCGAGGCCTCGAAGTAGCCGCCGCTCAGTTCGGCATAAGCAGGAATGCCATTTGCCTGCAGAACCTCCAAGAGCTCGCTTGCCTTTCCCGACACTGTCCGCAGAAGGATTGCGATATCCCGAAAGACAATCGGCCGATAGCCCTCATCCTTGTCAAAGACGCGAACGCCAGAGGCCATGAGCTCCAAAATGCGGTCTGCAATATACTGGGACTCAAAGGAGAACCCCTCCAGATCCTCCTCAACCTCCTCCCCCGTCCGAAGAAGAATGCCAAGCTCCACCGGCCCCTTTAGGGTACGTTCCTCCTCCGGATAGGTGGCACCCGGGTATAGGCGACTTTTTGCATCGTATTCGATTTCCATTGCGGAACGGGTCATGGTCTGTGCAAAAATGAAATTGATGGGCTCCAGCACCTCGCCACGGCTCCTAAAATTCTGTCGCATGGTGATGAGCTGATTTTGCTCCTCTTGCGAGGGGCTCTCCGGAAATGCCTCGTATTTCTCCTGGAAGAGAGTCGGATCCGCCAGGCGAAAGCGATAGATGCTCTGCTTCACATCTCCGACAATAAAGCGATTGTCCTCCCGGGCGATAAGTGAGAGGATGGCTTCCTGTACGCCATTCGTATCCTGATACTCATCCACCATGATAAAGGAAAACGCCTCCCGCAGCGCACGTGCAGCATCTGTCCGCGCCTCCTCCAAAGCCCTTTGCTCCAACAGCATGGATGGGTCGCTGCACAGAATCTCGATGGTCAGATGCTCCAAATCGTTGAAATCGAGAATATTCTTTTCCCGCTTCGCCGCTTGAAAGGCATCGATGAATTGCTCCGTCACCCAGGTATAGGCATTGATGACGCGACCGGTCTCGCCCACCTCCGCCTGCAGTGCCTCTGCTGTCTCGGAAAAATACGCCTTATCCTTTATTTTTTTCAGGAGCTCCGTATAGGGCTTGCGGAGATTTTCAAAGGATGTCCGATACTCTGAAAAGCTCTCCTTCAAAAGCTGGTATTTTTTTGCTCCCGATATGGAGATGGCTGGAATCGATAGGATCTTCTCCCTGGCATTGTCCCAAGCCGCCTCTCCTCCCGTAGGAACCTTCTTCACGGCCTCCCTTGCCGCACGGGCAGCAGAAACTGCCTCAGCAATAGGCTCCCGGTAGGGCGCCCAGGCAGCTAAAAGCTCCGGGTCGGCAGAAGCCTCAACAAGCCCCAGCAGCTTAGCACAATCCCCCTCGAGCTCCTCCAGCTGGCGGAGTGTCTCCTCTACAGCCTGGGGGAGCCAGGGAGATGTCCAGACATTTTCTCTTGCCGTCTCATAGGCTTCGCGCTGCTTTGCCAGCCAAAGCTTTGGATAGGGCTGGCTTTGGCTGAAGTTATATAGGCTTAGGACTGCCTCATAGAGCTTTTCATCCCCGTGGTCGTCGCCATAGACATCGGTAAAGGAAAGAAAATTCTTCCGGAGGAGCTGCTCCTCCGTCGTGCTTTCCTCCGGCTCCTGATAGAGCCTTTCAAAAAGCTCCTCCAGCACATCCCGCTTCATCAGGGTAATCTCTTGCTCCGAAGCAAGACGGAACTGCGGATCGACGTCAACAGCTTCGATATTCTGGCGAAGGACACGCTGGCAGAAGGCATGAAACGTGGAAATCCATGCACCTGGCAGCAGGATGAGCTGCCGTTCTATCCAGGGAAGCTCCTCCCCCTCTGCCGTCTCGAGCCGATCTAAGAGAGCACGCTCTATGCGCTCGCGCATCTCTGCTGCTGCAGCCCGGGTAAACGTCACCACGAGCAGCTCTTCGATGCTGCACTCCCTTGCCAGGAGCTGCTCAATGATGCGATCCACAAGGACGCGGGTCTTTCCGGAGCCTGCAGCCGCGGCCACCAGGATATTTTTATGGCGTGTCCGGATTGCTTTTTCCTGATCCTCTGTGTATTTCATCGTCACTCCTCTTTCCCGGCACCCTTTGTTTCCAGCAGCTGCTTTTCGATGCGCTCTCTTGCCTCAGTATCATCCAAGGGCGATATATCATGATAGGCAAAGCCTGGCACCTCCGGATCGAAGCCACATACATCCTGAAAGGAGCAATAGGCACAGGCATTTTGGCTTTTCTTCTTGATGCGATAGGGCCTGGCCTCCACTTCTCCCGACAGGATGGATTGCCCCGTATCGCGCAGGATATATTCCACATAATCCAGCAGGAGCCGGAAATCCTCTGCGGTGCGTATGTTTCCCGATTTCATCATGCTATCCGAAAACTCCAGGACAGGAGAGCCATCGGGGTTCTTCTCCTTCTTGCTCTTTGACGGCTTTGGCTTGATGAAGGAAAAGGTCCGATCGATTGCCGCAGCAATATCGAGATTTGCCAGAATCCAGCCAGGCATTTTCAGAGCCTTTTGGACTTCCTGCTGGAGCTTGTCCTCCGAGAGCTTTGTTTCCACGGAGAGAATCGGATTTCGCAGAAGCGAGTAGAGAGCTCCGGCAGGAAGCCTGTCCTCACCTCTCTTTTTCAGGAGTTCCTTTGCCACGAGCATATAGACAAGGAGCTGGAGACGAAGGCCATAATACACCTCGAAAAGGCTCACGCCCTCCACGTGTTTGCCCGTTTTATAGTCCACCACCAGATAGTAGGGTGCGTGGTCATGGACATCGACGCGGTCAATCTGACCGCTGAAGGAAAGGCGAAAGCCGTCCTCCAGAAGGATGGGAGAAAGGCGAATCTCATCCGTCGGCTTGCCGAAGCCCTTTTCAAAGAATGCCGGCTGGAAGGAAGAGGCCTCCGCCCAGGCGGAGAGGTGCTGTATGAGGCGGATAGCCGTCGCCGAAATCCTTTCCTTCAGATGGCGATAGCCTGCCTTGCTGAGGAGAATTTCGCTTTGCAGTCTCGAAGCCACTTCTTCCACGAGCTCCTGGCATTTCGTTACCCGCAGCTCATGGGGGACGCTTTCCCAGTGGCTCCCATAGGCTTCCTGGACAAAGCTGCCATATTCCCGCAGAACCTCATGGAGAAGCTGCCCAAAATCCATGTTGCGAAACTCATATGTCCTGCGCTCCTGCAGGTGCAGTCCATACTGGGAAAAATGTGCAAAGGGGCACGCATGGAACCTCTCGAACTGGGTCACGCTGCCCCGAAGAAAGCGCTTCGGCGCAAAAAGCTGCCTTGAAAGGAAGGCCGGAAGAATTTTTTTCCCCCCCTTCGCAAAGAGACCATCGAGTGCCAGCTGGAGGGAGGGAGAGTCCGCTTCCTTTTCCAGCATCCAGTTGTACACATCCTGCCAAAGGGGAGCAAGGCTCCCCTTCTCCCGTGCTCCCTGCAAGGCAGAAACCAGCCCGGCAAGCGCCGGCCTGGGAGCCGCAAGGAGAAGATCGTCCTCCCGCCGCACTGTCTCCAGCGGGATAGAACGGAATTGTGCTTGAGGAAATAGTCTTTGGAGCCTTCGCACATAGGAAGAAGGACCGATGCCCTCCCCCTCACTTCCTGCCAAAGGATAGGAAACCCATAGATACGCACTTGCCTCCGTAAAGCCCCGGTAGAGGAAGTACTTCTCCACAAAGACCCGATCCTGGCCACCTCGAGAAATCGTATGCTTTTCCCCACCGGACTTATGAAGCTCCTCCAGTGCCTCTGCCACATGGAGCCTTTCCGCATCAGAGAGAATACCGCTTTCACCTTGCCGCCGTGGCATCGTATCCGCATCGGCTCCCAGGATGTAGATGGCGGCGGTTCCTCCGAGGCTGTTCCGATCAAAGGAGGCCACCGTCACGTAGTCAAGTCCAGGGGGAATCAGTGCAATCTGCAGCGCATCGAGGCCTTCCCCAAGAATGGTCGAAAACTCGGCCATATCCATGGCTTCCTCGCCGCTGATTTCCACCATCTGATCAAAGAGCTTCATCACATCCGACCAGATTTTCCCGTGCTCCTCCGACTCTGCAAGGCGTCCTGCCTCACCCGCTGCATCCTTCCAGGAGGTAAGAAGGTCCGGAGCCCCCAGATCGTCAAGCAGATCGCAGAGTGCTACCACCCTGTCGCGCAGCGTATTTGCCCCGCGAAAGGCCGCATCAAACTTGGCCAGTGGATGAGAGACAGCTCGACGAAGTCCATCTATCCGTTGCAGATTCTCGCGGGCGGATTCGCTGAGCTCCTCTTCCACCTCAAGCGTATATCTTCGGGCGTACTTCCAATCCTCGGCCTGCACCCAGCGGTGCTTTCCCCGGATGCCAAACTCCAGTACATAGTTTTCAAGAAGATCTACCTCCTGCTGCGCAATCGGGAAAAAACCCGTCCGAAGCAGACGGAAGACAGACTCGTAGGCCCAGTTTTTTTGCACCACCTCTACGGCAGAGCGCAAAAGCTCGGCCAATGGATGGTGAATGCTCGGCCGCTTCCCATCGATGAAGAAGGCAATCCCATACTCCTCGAAGACGAGACGAATGGTGTCCAAATAGGCCTCCTCATCTCGCACGAGGACGCCGATCTCATGGAACCGCTTTCCCTTCTCCCGCACAAGGCGCAGGATATCGGAGGCCATGCTCTCCACCTCGATACGGCGATTCGCAGCCTCCGTTATGGCAAGATCCGCTCTTCCATCATATACATGCCCTTGATGGGCGAAGAGCTCCTGTTCCAAATGGCGAAGACTTGGTGCTTGCGCATAGCGTCTCGTTTCCGCCAGGAACGTGATCGGTATATCGTCTTCAATGCCCACCTCCGTCCTCGCGAGGCGCCGAAGCTCCTGGAAGGTCTCATAGGAACGATGGAAGAGTCCCGTTTCCTGGGTGTTTTCCGGTAGCATAAGGGAAAGGTCTCCGGAAGAATCAAGGACACCTGACAGGGGAAGCGTGATATGCATTTTCGCGACCTTGCGCATGAAAGCTGTCAGGACAGAAAGCTCCTGGGGGTTGAAGAGGGCAAAGCCATCCACCCAGACCTCTGCCCCCTGCAGGAAGGACGATGCGGGAATCTTTCTGGCCAGCTCCTCCAGCATATCCTCTGCATCATTTGCCCGTCCTGCCATTTCCGCTTCAAATTCGTCCGCAAGAAGTGCCATCTCCTGAAGCTTTTCGACAAGACGATCCTGTTTCGTGAGCTTTGCCGCCGCCTCGCGGAGCATTTGACTGGTGAGGCGATAGGTCTTGAACTCCTGGATTGCCTCCGAGAGACTCTCTGTAAAGCCTCGCTTGCGCACAGATCTGCCAAATACCGAGAGATCCCCCTTTTGCTGATGGCGCAGGAGGATTTTGCGGAGGATGAGTCTGCGCCCCACCTCGCTGATACGCGGCGCAAGAGACGGGCTCGTTTCCAGCAGGATATGGCGACCAAATCGGCGCAGGCCAAAAACATAGGCCCTGAAATAGCCCTTTCCCCGGGGAACAAGTGCCGCAAGCTCCCGCTCCATCCGGTATGTCATGTGATCCGGGACGAGGAGAATCAGCGGTGTCCCCATCGGCTGCTCCTGCAAGCGATCCCGCATTGCCGTAAGACAAGCATGGCTCTTCCCTGTTCCTGCGCGTCCGATGATAAAGTCAAGTCTAGCTGCCATCTGCTCTCTTCAGCCTCCATGCACCGTGTCATTTCACATGAAATCAATAATCCTAGTATACCAAGCTGGAAAAGGAGAATCAAGAGAACCGGAACGGCCACATCGCAGAAGTTCCTTCCTTTCGAGGTTCGCAAATACTCCGTCAAGCCATCAGCAAGTTCTTTGCTTCCACACCTTTTTATAAAAATGGCCAGCATCTCCTACTTGGATATGCTGGCCAGGTTCCTATCATATTTTGAACTCCCAGAAAACCAATGCGTTTGAATACAGAAATGACAATACGCCTTTAAGCCTCGCCGATAATGCGAACCTCGGGCTTTAGCTCCACCCCATGGGCCTCGCGGACGCGGCGCTGAACCTCGTGGATGAGGTTTTGCACATCTTCTGCCGTGGCTTCTCCCGCGTTCACCACAAAGCCGGCATGCTTCTTTGAAACCTGGGCGCCGCCGACAGTGAGCCCCTTGAGGCCCGTCTGATCGATGAGCGTCCCGGCAAAATACCCTTCCGGGCGCTTGAAGGTGCTGCCGGCGCTGGGCAACTCCAAGGGCTGCTTTGCCTCCCGTCGCTCCGTGAAGCCCTGCATCTTCTCGCGAATCTCGCTCTGCTTGCCAGCTGCAAGTGCCAGCTCCACCTCGCAGATTGCCTCCCCATTTTCCTGGAAAATACTATGGCGATAGCCAAGCTGCAGCTCCTCTCGAGGGAATACATGCACCTCGCCTCTGCTGTCGACAGCCTTCACAGAGGCGATGACATCCTGCATCTCCCCGTCATAGGCTCCGGCATTCATAAAAACGGCACCGCCGATGCTGCCGGGAATGCCACAGGCAAATTCCAGCCCCGTGAGGTTGCTGGTGGCTGCCACCTCGGACACATCCTTCAGCATGGCCCCCGCTGCCGCGCGAATTCGTGTGCCGTCCACCTCGATGCGAGACATGGGCCTATCGAACTTTATCACGAGGCCGCGGATGCCCTTGTCCCGCACCAGCACGTTGGAGCCATTGCCAAGGATAGTGAAGGGAACCTTATACTCGGCGGCAAGCTTGAAAATCCGCTCCGTTTCCTCCATAGAGGCTGGGAAAATAAGGCAATCCGCCGGCCCTCCGATCTGAAACGTCGTATGGAGCTTCATCGGTTCATCCAGCCGAATCCGATTCGCCTCGAGAAACGACCGGCACTTCTCCACAAACTCCTTCGCTATCAACAAACGACTCCCACCCATCTATAGAATACATACTGTCGGATATATCCAAAACCGAAACTGAACCTTTTCTCAAATGACAGAAATCATTATAGCCAGTTTCTATGGTTTTGGCAAGATTTGCCAGCACTGAGTATTTTACACTAACCAGCACTGAACTATATCCAAAAACCGTCCCAAAACGTACCTGGATTATTACTTAGCCCAATTCAAAACTTTACACCGAGAGTAAATCCTCCTGTGCTGCCGGATGTGTGAAAACCTGCGGGCTTCTCTATAGGTGCTGCAACGAATACATCATAGAAGACGTTCCCTACCGCTCCCCGAAGGCCAAGGACTGAGCCTGCAATCATGCGCCCATTGTATAGATTGGATCCATCCCCATATACAGCGCCAATGTCCAGCCCAAGATAAAGCTCCATCTTTTGCTTGGGAAACTTCGTAGCAAGCTCATTTCGAAGATACCATCCGTTCGTCCCCATGAGAGTCACCTCACCATCGAAGCCGCGTACCGTATATCGGTTGCCCATGCTGATCATGTCCACTCCATAGAGCCTCACTCCGTTCATCGCATACTGCCCATGAAAGGATGATGTAAATACAGCAGGCCGATTTCCAAGGGTAAAGGGATGGACATAGTCTGCATCAAAGACCCATAAGCGATAGCGCGTCTTCGGTGCCAAGGGATACGTCTTTTCCTCCTGTGCACCCAGCCACCCGAGTCCAAAGCGATGTGCCAACCGGAAATAAAAGGTATCCCGCCCCATGTACAGCCGCTCTGCATATCCCAGCTCCAGTGAAGTCTGGTGCATTGCCTGTATAGGAAGCTCCACATTGTTGATAAAGCTATGGGAATTCCTCTTTCGGAGCCGCAGATCCATACTCGTCTTCCGGCTTGCCGTACGATGAAGCACATAGTCCCAGGAAAACATCGAAATATTCGTATCTCCTGCACTGATGAAATCGTATGGATTGCTTTCCACGATCTGGTGGTATTTCGACCGCTGGTAGGAAAGCGTGAAGGTGTGATTCCCATACGGAATCGTATAGCTGATATGGTGTCCACGGGTTCCCTTGATGTAGCCATCCTGCGCTCCATCAAGATTCATGCCAATACGCAGGATATCATTTCGCTGGAATATTTGATCCACGCCGACGCTCCCATAGAATTGAAGCTTTCCCGTATCCTCAAGGCCGGAATCATCCATCGAAATCGTGCCGTAAACATTCCTGCCGCGCGACACCGTGACCACGATATCCGTCATCTGTGGTTCCTGTGCGGGCAGCAGTTTCACGGTAATATCCTGCGAAGGCAGCCGTTTTGCCTGCTCCAGCCCCTGCTCGATATCCCGCACATTCAGAATATCGCCCTCGCGAAACGGAAAGAGATTCCCTGTATAGAGGATATCACTCCCTTCTGCAAATCGAATCTCATGAATACGACCAATCTGCAGGACAAGACGCAACTCCCCATTCGAAAGATTCTGCTCCGGGATGACAACACGACTTGTCGAAAAGCCACGCTTCAGCAGTTCTCGATTCATCCTGTTGACGACCTCATTGATATCTTTTAACGAAAGCTCCCGCCCCTCATATCCTCGTGTGACATTGTCCAGAAAAGGAAACTTCTTCCCCTCATTTTTGACGATAATTTTGCCTATGAATATATGGACATCTGCCTCATCATCAGAAATCGTTTTAGAAGAGTCTGATGGCATGTCAATCTCCGCGCGTTTCTGATTTATTCGTTCATGTCTCTCTTCCTCTTGTATCCGGGACTGATCAAGCTGCTCTTGCTGTATCGGTGCAGCATTTGATACAGATGAAGAAAAAAGAACGGAAAGAGCGAACAACAAAGCTACTAAAATGATGATATGTCTCAAAGCTCCCCCTTTAGCTTCCAAAAAACAATATCCGCCTGTCCCAGTTGGAATGACGAATACAAGCATTCTACCATACTATCATCGTATGTTTTCCTCTGCAACATTGGATAAACTTTCAAATTATTCGACTTTCGTCCACTCCTTTGCGAAATGATGTTTTACCAATGTAATGGAATCATATTTCCTGTTTCAGCAACAAGATTGCATATATCATACTCATTTGGATTCAGTCGGTGGGTAAAGTCTATACAAAAAATATCCCCATAGACATAATGTCAAAAAAATGATTTCTTTATGATTCCCTCCTCCTATTCGAAATAAATCTGCGCTAATATATAGCACGAGTAAGATAAGCTGTGTGATTTTTTTTACATCCATGTTTCTTTGTCCAGTCAAATATTGTGCTTATCAACATCACATCAGATACAACAGCAAAAAAAAATCCAAGAAAATCCGTCTGGCCCCAGCTCGTTTCTCTATATATGATATAAAAAAAACTCGATACGCATGTAAAAAAATAAATTGTCAACATTTTTTTTAAATACGAGGTAAATTTTACATCTTTCAACATGAAAAATTTAATATTAAATCGAAAGCATACACAAAGAAATAGAAATACTATAAAAAAATATGATATTGCCTGCACGCATCGATAAAAATCAGGAAGGAACACATCTAGCATAATAAAATTACCTCTCATATAGATTCTTTATATAGTTGAGCACCTGCATGAATAATTCATTCTGTATACCATCATAACTCGCCTCTTGCGGTGCTTCGTTATATTGTTTTGCAAAATCCATCAACTCCTTGGCAATGCCAGAATTGCTCGCTGCAACTATCGCCTCCATATACAGCTTAGCCTCTTGATTAATTCTTTCTTTTTTCTCTGCTTTCGTATCGTCTAAAATTGCGATACCATAGGCTTTTCCATCAATTACTGTATATACTTGATAGACTACTACTTTATCTGTATATCGATCCCCGCTCCCCTTTCCATCTCCTTTTTTATAATCCCAGCCAAAATTTGGATTCTCTGGGTCTTGCAACCATACGTATACGTTTTCTGGTACACCATTCGGCAAATAAACATCTATACCATTTTCTATTTTAAAATATCCTATTTCATTGACATATATGATTGCTCCATCATAAGTAGGACGTTCACCATATGCGTTTTCCTTTGTTCCTATAATTGCAGCCAAACTTCCTCCCATGACATTACTGTGACTTATCCTTGCAGACGCGCCCCCCAAAATTGCACTTACAATTTGTGCAGTCCCTGGATCTCTTATCTTTTTTATTTCACGGATAATTGCTTCATTTATCCCTGCACCTATCGCGCCAGAGACAAATCCTGCTCCTGTAATCTGGCTCATGATGCCGCCGATGATAGCATGGACTGCAATCTTTCTGCCGCTGCCATCGTCCCGGAGGTTGTGGGCGAGGCGGAAGGCTTCCTCGCCGAAGACGCGGGCAAGTTCCTGCTGCTCCTCCACCGTCTTCTTGTCGAAAATTCTGCCCAGCTCATTCAGCGCATTTCTTGTGTCACGGCTCAGGACAGAGACATCCTGCGTGGGATTCTCTCGGATGTCTATCCTGCCAGGAGCAACAGCAGATTTCGTGCTGCTATCCGCCTTCCCCATGGCGGGCATGGAAAGATTCGGCGCAAGGCCTATGGTGTTGTAGATCTTGTTTTTCGCGTTCGGCTTCATCTTGTCGTAGTCGCCGTACGCATGATAGGACGCACCGATGCCTATCGCGCTGTAGTCTGCCTTATTTTCCAGGTCGCTGAAAGAGAATGTCCCTGTGGACAGATGATTCTTGTCCGCAGAGGCTTCGCTGGCTAGCATTCCTCCCTTCAGGTTGGTGTTCCCCTGGACATAGATATCAAAGCCGTCTTTTCCTGCATAGAAGCCTGCCTGCTCCCTTGCACTGCGATAGTGGGAGTCGATATTTCCCTTGCTCCAGTCCCCGCCGAAGGTAGGCTTGGAGAAGGCACCCCCATGAAGACTCCAGGATACCCCTATCCCTGCGGAGGTGTTCTGCTCTCTATAGGTCTCCTTGTCCTGCAGGGTCTCGATATGCAAGTTGCCGCCGACCTTTGCCGCTATTTGACTTCCCTGTACCTTGCTTCCGATGACGTCCACGTCTTTTCCGGCGGAGAGGCAAAGGTTTTTCTCTGCAGATACGCGGCTTGGCGTGTAGGTGGTGACGGCTTCCCTGCTGTCTCCCTGTCCTTTGTTTGCATGGGGGATCAGTATAATCACCGTATTTCTGCCTTAGCAGAATTGGATAAACTGTCAAAATATTCCTTGTCATAATCGACTTTCGCCCACCCCTTTGGGGAAATGATGTTTTTCCAGTGTAACGGAATCATATTGCCTGTACTAACATCGTATATACCAGAATCAAAGTGTTTTATATTTTCCCGACGTAAAAAATATAATTTATCAATACCTGGTACATAATCATAATCTCTGATAGACATGGATTTCAAGAGAATGGCGTTATCCACATTTCCATATACATCCCAACTACTAGTTCCCCAAAACAAGGAACGATATATCTCAAATAAAACTTCCCCCTTTAAATCCACTACAATTCCATAATTTGGATTTTCACTCCATAGCAGAAGGCTCTTGCCTTCCTCATACCAACCTTTCATCAACATGGCAGTTCCTACTGGCAGTGAAAACAACTTCTCTTCTCTTTCCTCATTTACAAATTCGATACTTGGATCATCCCAGCTATAACAAATTAACCCGTCCCTATATTGGATAGGAACGCCATCCATTTGTGCGCTAGAATCTCCATGACTATGGAGATCTACATTATCGCAAACCTCTCTGGCAATACCACCAGTTTTAGAAACAACATAAATCCTATCGGGAATCCCATAATTTTTGGCAAGCAATGCCAGATATATTTTTTGGTCATAAACGTATATTTTTTTCACATAGAAATCTGATATATTCTCAGGCCACTTAATGTTTATTTCCTTTAAAGAATTTTCGTTAAGAAACATAATTCGAGGCGGTTCTTCTTCGTACCATTTTGTCAGAATAAAGTAAAGCCCCTCTGACACAAGCACAGGCGATATTACCCGATCTTCTTCTTGAAAGAACATGGTAAGAACAATATCAACTTTTTCTTTTGGATTGTTGGGATTCTGGAGGATGAATGATGGATGCACTGTTTTTAAATATTGGCCTATAATGGTTCCTGAATACCGGGTTTGATCCGTGTAATATTGAAATCCTGCCTTGATAATCCAGAAGATAAAAAATACAGCAAGCAATAAGAAAATGACTATTATTTTACATTTATGCGTAGATACCATTGACTTATACCTCAAAAAGCACGTCCCACCACTAATCCCTTTCCTTGAAATTCAATCAAATCTTCTTCTAGGATTTCCCGAATAGTTGAAGGATTGAATTCATTCCGTAGCCGCTCTATAGTTATTGCAGCCTCAGGACTTAGTGCTTTATATACCGTACCTTGTATGATGGCATCTCTGGTAGTTGTAGCACAGTTATTGCTTAAAAGATTATAGTCCTCTTCACCGTTTCTATAATATTGTGTATTTTGGTTGATACTTTCATCCCAGGCTTCTCCAAAATAATTCGTTGTTTGGTCTATGGGAATCTGTAAATAGCCGTTGCTTTTTATCCAGTCGTTATATGCATTTACCGTTTCTTCAGGATTTACATATTCTGGATTTAGCATATAGGTGTATTTACCTGTTGGATCATAGAACCATCGTGTAATAACCGTTCCCTGACCAATCGGGGCGGCAAAGCCACTACTGCTCTCTACGACATCCGTACCATATCGCCCATAATCAGCTGAGTCATAAGCTCCCGTATCTGTCTCGACAACAATTCCCACATGCCCCAATCCAGCATCTTTCACACTAATGCCAATTGTAACTGGAACATGATCCTCTGCCAGATAATTCCACTTTGTTCCACCTACCGCTGATACGATACCAGAACCTGCACTTTTTCCTATCAGCTTGGCTGATGCAGCACCGACAATCGTACTGACGATTTGTGCCATTCCCGGGTCTTTAATTTTCTTTATCTCACCAATGACAGCCTCATTCACTCCTGCACCTATCGCTCCAGATGCAACCCCTGTTCCCGTGATCTGGCTCATGATTCCGCCGATGATAGCATGGACTGCAATCTTTCTGCCGCTGCCATCGTCCCGGAGGTTGTGGGCGAGGCGGAAGGCTTCCTCGCCGAAGACGCGGGCAAGTTCCTGCTGCTCCTCCACCGTCTTCTTGTCGAAAATTCTGCCCAGCTCATTCAGCGCATTTCTTGTGTCACGGCTCAGGACAGAGACATCCTGCGTGGGATTCTCTCGGATGTCTATCCTGCCAGGAGCAACAGCAGATTTCGTGCTGCTATCCGCCTTCCCCATGGCGGGCATGGAAAGATTCGGCGCAAGGCCTATGGTGTTGTAGATCTTGTTTTTCGCGTTCGGCTTCATCTTGTCGTAGTCGCCGTACGCATGATAGGACGCACCGATGCCTATCGCGCTGTAGTCTGCCTTATTTTCCAGGTCGCTGAAAGAGAATGTCCCTGTGGACAGATGATTCTTGTCCGCAGAGGCTTCGCTGGCTAGCATTCCTCCCTTCAGGTTGGTGTTCCCCTGGACATAGATATCAAAGCCGTCTTTTCCTGCATAGAAGCCTGCCTGCTCCCTTGCACTGCGATAGTGGGAGTCGATATTTCCCTTGCTCCAGTCCCCGCCGAAGGTAGGCTTGGAGAAGGCACCCCCATGAAGACTCCAGGATACCCCTATCCCTGCGGAGGTGTTCTGCTCTCTATAGGTCTCCTTGTCCTGCAGGGTCTCGATATGCAAGTTGCCGCCGACCTTTGCCGCTATTTGACTTCCCTGTACCTTGCTTCCGATGACGTCCACGTCTTTTCCGGCGGAGAGGCAAAGGTTTTTCTCTGCAGATACGCGGCTTGGCGTGTAGGTGGTGACGGCTTCCCTGCTGTCTCCCTGTCCTTTGTTTGCATGAAGGCTGAGGCCGGATAGCCCCTGTGGGAAAAAAGCTGCACCGAGCCCCGCCGAGCTATATCTATCCTCCGTGGTGGTTATGCTTGTATCCTCTCCCGCTTCCAGACGCACATTGCCTTGTGCTGCAAGGGAAACATCCCTTCCTGCTACGTTGCTGCCCTTGACCGTCAGATCCTTCTCTTTTGCAGTGAGGCTTGCATTCTCTCCTGCGGTAATCTGACTGCCCGCATATTCCTTTTGGATATTCTCCGTACGGCTATAGGATTGGCTTGTTCCTAGGCCGATATGGAGCGATATGGATTTATCTGTCAGGGGATTTCCTGCCGAGA
Organism: uncultured Mitsuokella sp.; assembly: GCA_945873115.1. Lineage (GTDB taxonomy): Bacteria > Bacillota > Negativicutes > Selenomonadales > Selenomonadaceae > AWVT01. The sequence continues at coordinate 28,087 of CAMCBT010000001.1, read as the reverse complement.
ATTCATCGTGTAGGATCCGTCCTGCCTGGTAGGCATACAGGGCTTTGAGCCGGTCATCCCGAACCTCGCCCATGCGCTTGATAGGCGTGTAGATTTCCTGCCCCAGGTCGAGGAGTCCCGCCCCGAAGCTTATGGTCAGGCCTGTTGTCTTCTCCTCCTGTGTGAGAATATCGCGATAGACGTTGTCCTTCCCATCGATTGTGATTTCCTTTGCCGAGAGGGTTGCATCCTTCCCCGCAAGGATGTTGCTGGAGGAGATATGGGCTTTTCCTTCTGCATTGACGGAGACGCTCCCATCAAGCGCAGCGATATTCGTGCCCTGCTGGGTCATGGAATCCCTGTCCCGAGTCGTCTTTGTTTCTTGCGTCCCAATCATAAAGCCGATCCCGCCCGAGGAGAGGATCCCGGATTTCTTGACGGCCTTATGGTTTTCTGTATGGGAATGATTTTCGGCGGATGCGGCCGAAAAATCCCGTCCGGCATCGACAGATGCTTCCTTGTCCGCCACGATATTGGCCACAGAGAGGGCTATGTCACGCTTGGCAGAAAGACTGACGTTCTTCCCGGTGATGTCGGTTGTACGGGCTGTATCCATCTCGGCATCTGAGCGGATTGTGGTGGTCTTCGTCGAGAGAAGCCCGCTGCCCTTATACTGGATTCCATAGTGATCCTCCGCTGTCTCCCGCCCGGCTTCCAAGGCAATGTCATTCCCCGCTGCAAGGGAGACGGTTCCCTCCTCGCTGCTGACTATCGCTGCCCTTGCCACGATATCGTTTCCTGAGGAAATCGTGATATCCCCATCTGCATGGATTTTCGTCCCTAGCTCCGTGCCGCGCTTCGTGCGCAGGTAATTCTCCGCACTTGCCGTCATGTCCTTATCGCTTTGAAGCTTCTTCGTCGATAGGATTGCATCCTGTCCAGCAGCTAGCTGGATCTTGCCTTTTTCTCCGGAGGCCATGAGCGTCGCACCTGCCAGCCCCAGATTTTTCCCTGCGTTCATCACCAGGCGGCCTCCATCCCCCGTGACGGAAATCCCGGCTGTAGTATTGAGCACATCCTGATGAGCAAGGCGTTCCGTGGTGCTCTTGACGGCGATATCCCCTTTTGCTTCCAAGAGGACATTCTTATCTCCAAGGATGGAGCCCTGCACCTGGATATCCTTCCCGGAGCTTAGATTGATGTTTTGCCCAAGAATCTGACCTGTATTTTCAATATTTCCTGCTGCTGCCTGAATGCTTTCGCCGTAGAGGGTTCCTGCATTTGTGAGGCCTTCCTTCGTCTCAAGGACAAGATTCTTCGCCGATATGAGGCTGCCTCCCTCTGAGAGACGCAAGCCCTTTGCATTTCTGCTATAAAGGACAGGATATATCCCCCGTTCCCTCTTGCCATTCAAAGTGACTTCCCGTTCCTCCAGCCATATCATATCGCGGGTGAGTGCTGTGGCCTGCTCCTTTGAGAGGGCGATGCCGGGAGCGAGGTTCACTTCTTTGGCGTATGCCACCCCCGCATCCATAAGAGCTTTGTACGCCTCTTCGTCATCTTCATAGCCTTCGAGATGACGCTTGCCTGTCTGCCGGAGAATCTGGTCGGCCAAAAGCTGCTGCTCATAGAAGCCGTCGCCTATCCGCCTGGGGACTTTGTCCATATCCCACTTCAGCTGGCGATACATGTAGTCGGAGGAAAGAAATTTCCTTTTGCTGGTGAAGGCGGGATCTGTCTCGACGAGGTACTTTGCCGTAGCTTCTGGATGAACACGATAGAGTGCGCTGATAGAAAAACTCCCCACCTGTCCTGGCTGCTCTCCTTGGCCCGAGGCCATTGGAACAAGCCCGAAGGGAGAAAGGGCACTCTGTACGCGCTCCCGCTCCTTTGCTGTAATATCCGCCTGTTTGGCGAGGTCATCCTTGCTGTCTGCATAAAGCTGGATGCCTAGGGGCGACGGATTGCTCTTTGCGATTTCCGGTGTCATGTAGGAGCTGTCGCCATACTTTCGCACCTTTCCCTTGTGGAGCCAGTTTCTTCGTTCCGTATAGCTGGGCTGGACCGTCCCGAAGGTGACTGCCATCTCCTGCTGCATTGTGGCCGTGTTATGGACGGGTCCTGTCGCCTGCAGGGTTCCGCCTGCCACGACGCGGCTGTCCTCGTTTTCAACAGTTCCGTCCAGAAGGATGTCTCTGCCTGCCCGGATACTGCCGGGAAGGGAGGATTGCACTTGTTCCTCGGAGAGAATTGAATGGCTCCGAACGACTGTAAAATGATTGATTTTCTCTCCAGGAGCTGCGCTGTGGATTGCGCCGTAGCCGCTGTCCTTTTCGGTAAATTCCCACTCCGGAAAGGCCTGTCCCTGCTCGCTATGGCCGCCCTCATCGATGCGCAGCTTTGTCGGGTTTTCCTGTATTTTCGTGATGACCCGTTTCGCAGAAAAGGCGGCATTTTCATTCTGCGTCACGGGCGCAGCAATGCGGATACTGCCCTTTGCCTCGATTTGCGCCCCATTGTTTATCAGCTTCTTTCGGACAGACAAGTCCATGTCCTCTCCAGCGTACAGAAGCGAGTCCCCCGAATTGCGGATTGTGCCTGCATCTACGGAAAGCTTTTGTCTCGCGGCAATCGCGCTTGCTGGATGCGCTGCGAGCTCTTTCTTGATATCCTCTACGATTTTCAGCTGGGCATCATAGGCCCGTTCCGCCGCTTCGATATTCCGTCGATAGGACGCTTCCGCGCCTGCGTTTGTGAATCGCGTCACATCTTCCTTATGAGCCGCTTCCAGGGTGTCGGACTTCTCTTTCAGCACGGCCATCTCTTCGGCCAGACGGGATTCCAGGGCAGCATTCTTTTCGTTGACGAGCTTCTCCGCCTGGATGGAAATCTCATTCCCGTATACCGCTCCACCTTTATTGACAACCGTCTCTGCCCGGATCTCTGTATTTCCATTGCTGATGATCTTCCCGCTGTTTTCTACAGTCTCGGCCTGAAGGGAGGTATTCCCATCCGAGTATAGATTTCCGGCGGTCTTCAGGTTTCCGTTCACATCAAGGGAGGTCGCCTGGGTGCTCGTTATCTGCCCCTGGAGATTGACACCGACTCCCTTTTCCGTCCCAATGAGCGTGATGCGGTTCGCGTACATCCCGCCGATTTCAGCTACGTCCAAGGCATAGGCAGGAGCGTCTCCCTTCTCTTCGCTGGGAGATATGACACCATCTCCGTAACCGATGACATTCGTCCCGGTGACGATCTTCGCATCCTTTGCCCAAAGGCCGGCATTGACCTCGATGGCCCGCGCATAGAGCTCGGCAGAGTCCGCGCCCAGGCCATTGAGGCCTTTGCCCGCTACAACGATATTTCCACTATCTACGCGCAACGATGCCAGATTGCCTGATCCATCCAGCTCCGTGCGCCCAGTGGCAAGGATGACTCTTGCGGTATTCAAAAAACCGGCACCGTCTGCCAAAATCCCGTTGGGATTGGCTATGACGATGTCGGCTTTGTTTCCTGCGACCTCCAGGAAGCCTCGGAGTTCCGAGGGATTTGCGCTTGTCACCTCGTTTACAATGACATGGGCTGTGCCGCTTATAAGATTCGGATTGCCTTGTACGTATCCCGCCAGCTGCGTAGAGACGAGATCAAAGCTGTTGTTGAGGATGGCTCCCCGTTCCGGGACATTGAAGAATTCGTAATGGTTGACGGAGACTCCGCCCGCTGTCGGGTCCGTGATATGGACAAGGGGAATCCCGTTTGCCGTTTCCATCACCAGCGGACGCTCCTCAACAGGAGCATTGTTGTCTGGGAGGATTTCTGCAGCAAAAGCAAGGAGGGACTGCGTGGAGAATACACCGAGTGTCAGGCAGCTTGTAATTCTTTTGGCAAGTTCCGTCTTTTTCATACATAGACTCCTATAAGATAATATATAATAATAAACAATATTATATTATCATAGTTTTACGCTCCAATCAAGAAAAAGAAAGAATCTCTCCTGATAATTTTGCAATGCTCAGCCGCATCCGAAAACCGGATCTCTTTTACAGCAAGGGCCCTCGAGGAAAATCCCGAGGGCCCTTGAATCGTTATCTTATTTTGCAGGAGCTGCATGACAGCCATGACATGCGCCGCTGCAGGAGGAGCAGGAGCCTCCGCAGCAATCCTCCCGCCCCATCCGGAAATTACGGATGACGTGGCGAAGTGCATAGTAAAGACCTACAGCAATGACTGCTCCACAGATGAATGTCGGCATATTGCTCCCTCCTTTTGGGAAAATTTACGTTTCGGCGTTTACGCGAAACCCAGCAGCCTGCCGATCTGATAGACAAGCAGGGAGACGAACCAGGCAATGACGAACATGTAAACCGCCGAGAAGGCCACCCACTTCCAGCCGCCAGCTTCCTTTTTGATGGTGCCGAGCGCCGTGACGCAGGGCGTGTAGAGCTGGGAGAAGACCATGAAGGCGATGGCGGAAAGACTCGTGAAGGCACCGGCCATGCCCGTCTGAAGAAGGGTCTGAGCCGTATCCGCAGCATCCGTAGCTTCCGTGGAGACATCGGCTGCCCCGTAGAGGACGCCGATGGTTGCCACCACCGTCTCCTTGGCGAGAATACCGGAAATGACGGCTGCACCAGCCTCCCAGGTATCGAAGCCCTGGAACGTGAAGATTGTCGACATGGCACTGCCGATGGAGGCGATGAAGCTATCTTCAATCTCGCAGGGGCCGGAGAAGTTGTAGTTCGAAAGAATCCAGAGCAGGACGGAGGCGGCGAAGATAATCGTACCAGCCTTGATGAGGTAGCCCTTGCCCTTGTCCCAGGTCTCCAGGAGCACCGACTTCATGTCCGGCATGCGGTACGGCGGGAGCTCCAGAAGGAACGTGGAGCCCTGGGTCTTGAAGACGGTGGAGCCCAGCCCCTTTGCCACAACGATTGCCATGACCATGCCGAGGATATACATGGCAAAGACCACGTTGGCTGCGTCATCCGGGAAGAACATGGCCGCGAAGAGCGCCATGATGGGAAGCTTCGCGCCGCAGGTCAAAAAGGGCGTGACAAGGATGGAAATCATGCGATCCTTTTCCGAGTCAAGAGCGCGAGCACCCATGATAGCCGGCACACCGCAGCCGAAGCCCATCATGAGGGGCATGATGCCCTTGCCCGTCAGGCCGCAACGGCGCATAATCGGATCCATGATGAAGGCGATGCGCGCCATGTAGCCCGTGCCATCCAAGAAGGACAGGCAGAAGAACAGGACGAAGATGAGGGGCACGAAGGTCAGAACTGCGCCGACGCCGGCGATGATGCCATCGCAGACGAGAGAAACCATCCAGTCGGCGACGCCCGCCGCTGTGAGGGTATCCGTCATGAATTCCACGAAGTCTGTATTGATGGCCTCGTCGAGGAAGTCCGCAATGGGCTGGCCGATCCAGGTAAAGGTAATTTGGAAGACAAGGTAGAGAATCGCGAGGAAAATTGGGAGGGCAAGAACGCCATTGGCCAGATACCTGTCAACCTTTTCCGATGTGGACTGGCTCATGTTCGCCGTATTGACGGCGGCCGCCATGATGGTGTCGATGAGGGCGTAGCGAGCCTCGATGATTTCTTCCTGCTTCTCCTCTTCTGTCTTGGAGCTGCTCTTGATGGCCTCAATCTTATCGATATGGGCCTGCACCGTCGGGCTCACCTCGTAGTGGGCCATGACCGTGCTGGTGAAGACATCGAGAAGCTTCTTGCGGCTCTTGCTGCTGCGGCCCACCGTTTCCACGACGGGCATGCCGACGACCTCTTCCAGCTTCTTGGTATCGATGCGGATGCCCCGTCGCTCTGCATCGTCCTGCATGTTGAGGTCGATGAGAAGGGGTATGCCCTGCTCCAGGAGCTGGACCGTCAGGAAGAGGTTGCGCTCGATGTTCGAGCTGTCCACCACGTCCATGACAAGATCCAGCTTGTTGTTCATGAGATAATCGATGACGATTTTCTCTTCCGGGCTGCGGGCATTGACGCTGTAGGTGCCCGGCAAATCCACGATGGAGATAGCCCGGTCCTTGTAGCGGGTGTAGCCCACCTTCTTGTCGACGGTGACGCCCGGCCAGTTGCCAATCTTCTGGCGTGCACCGGTAAGCTCATTAAAAATGGTCGACTTGCCGGTATTCGGATTGCCGGTAAGTGCGACTGCTAAAGTTGCCATTCTAGCAAAATCTCCTTCCTTTAGCCGACCTGCTGAACCTCGATGTGCTCTGCATCCTGACGGCGCAGGGCGAGGTTATAGGAACGAATGCCGATTGCAATCGGGTCGCCCAGCGGCGCGGAGCGAAGAACCGTAATCTTCGTCCCCGGGATAAGCCCCATGGTCATCAAGCGCTCCTTCAGATCCGTATCACCAATCTTCAGAACCTTGAGAGACATGCCAGTCTTGGCCTCTTTGAGTGTCAACGTGAACGCCTCCTACTTGCTTATGAGAATGATATCTTTTACCCAAGATTATGGTAATCTATCTCACTATGTTTGTCAAGTATAATCAGTCGCATCTATTGTGATAAAATGAATAATTTTCATTTGCCAGGCAGATGGCAAAAAAAATACGGCTGCAAAATGCAACCGTATTCCATAATCAAATCGGATTATGCCCTGCATATCAGAGGCGCTCCAGAGCCCGATGAGCGATGTCCTTGCGATGAAATTCTCCCTCGAAGGAGATGGCTTCGACCCCCTTGTAGGCCCTGTCCACCGCCGAGCGGATATCCATGCCCTTGGCAACAACGCCCAGGACGCGGCCCCCTGCCGTGACGAGCTTTCCGTCCTTCTCTGCCGTGCCGGCATGAAAGATGAGAGTCCCAAGGGACTCTGCCTTCTTGATGCCATCGATGGGCACGCCCTTCTTGTAGGCACCGGGATATCCCCCCGAGGCCAGGACGACGCAGACAGCTGCGCCCTTCTCCCAGGAGAAGTCCACCTTGTCGAGGGTGCCCTCCGCACAGGCTAGCATGATTTCCACCAGGTCTCCCCGGAGAAGCGGAATGACCACCTGGGTCTCCGGGTCGCCGAAGCGGGCGTTGAACTCCACCACCTTCGGGCCCTCCTTCGTAATCATGAGACCGGCATAGAGGCAACCCTTGTAGGTGCGTCCCTCGGCCTTCAGAGCCTTCACCATGGTCCGTAGAATGCGCTCCGTCACCTCATCCACCAGATCCTTCGTCATGACAGGGGCAGGTGCGTAGGTGCCCATGCCGCCGGTATTAGGGCCCTTGTCCCCATCGTAGGCCCGCTTGTGGTCCTGGGCGCTGATCATGGGCCGGACAGTCTCCCCGTCCGTAAAGGCCAGGAGGCTGGCCTCCTCCCCCTCCATGAATTCCTCGATGACGACACTGCTGCCCGCCACGCCGAAGGCTTCATCCTTCAAGATTGCATCGACAGCCTCGAGTGCCTGCTCCTTCGTCTCCGCGACGATGACCCCTTTGCCTGCGGCAAGGCCATCCGCCTTGATGACGATGGGTGCCCCCTGCTCCTCCACATAGGCCCGAGCCTTGTCCGCATCGGTAAAGACAGCGTAGGCAGCCGTGGGAATACCATATTTTTCCATGACGTGCTTGGAAAAGGACTTGGAGCCCTCCACCTCTGCCGCAAGCTTCGTCGGGCCAAAGGCTTTGATGCCTGCCTCCGTCATGGCATCGACGACACCGCCCGTGAGCGGTACCTCCGGCCCCACGACGACGAGATCCACATCATGGGATTTTGAAAAGGCGACAAGGGCGTCGTTATCTGTGATGGAAACGTCAGGAACGCAGGTGGCGACCTCCGCCATGCCAGGATTGCCCGGCACCGCATAGAGCTTGTCCGCCTTTGGCGACTGGGCGAGCTTCCAAGCAAGGGCGTGCTCCCGTCCGCCCGATCCGATTATCAGGATATTCATACGTGCGCCTCACTTCTTCAACTGCTCAGAAAGATACTCCTGAATCATGGAGTCATAGGCCGAGGTATGAGCAAAGGCCTCCTGGGCCAGCTCCATACGGGTGCGGTCCGCTACCTCCCTCCTCTTTTCAATTTGCTCTGCGATTTCCTCGTAGCGCTTCGGATTCGTCACGATGGTGACGAACTTGAAATTCTTCGCTGCCGCCCGCACCATGGCAGGGCCGCCGATATCGATGTTTTCAATGGCCTCTGCGAGGGTGACATTCGGCTTTGCAATGGTCTCCTTGAAGGGATAGAGATTGACCGCCACCAGGTCAATGCCCGTGATACCGTGCTCCTCCATGGCCTTCACATGCTCCGGATTGTCTCGCACAGCGAGGATGCCCCCATGAATCTTCGGGTTTAGGGTCTTAACCCGGCCATCCATGATTTCCGGGAAGCCCGTCACATCACTCACGTAGATGACGGGAATGCCCGCCTCCTTGATGGCCTTCATTGTTCCGCCGGTGGAGACGATTTCCACACCGCACGCATGCAGCCTTCTTGCAAACTCCACGACGCCTTCCTTATTGGACACGCTGATGAGTGCACGCTTGATTTTCATAATGACTCCTTATCTTTGCACGATTTCATTCTGCCGCAAATTCTTATTCCACAATGGAAACGATGCGCCCCGTGACCTTGAGCTTCCCGGCGCAGTAGAGCTGGATAGCCTTGGGATAGATGCGGTGCTCTTCCTCCAGCACCCGGGCGGAAAGAGTCTCCTCCGTGTCCCCATCGAGGACAGGCACCGCCGCCTGGAGGATGATGGGGCCGCTATCCGTCCCCTCATCCACAAAATGGACGGTACAGCCCGACACCTTGACCCCATGGGCCAGGGCATCCCGATGGGCATGGGCCCCTGGAAAGCTAGGAAGAAGTGCCGGATGGATATTCATGATGCGGCCCGCAAAGTGGCGGACGAACAGAGGAGTCAGAATCCGCATGAAGCCTGCCAGCACCACGAGCGTCACTCCGGCCTTCTCCAAAGCCTCGATAAGTGCCTCTTCAAAGGACTCCCGGCCCTCGTACTTTTTCCGATCCACGAGGACGGCGGCAATGCCCGCCTTTTTTGACCGCTCAAGGGCGAAGGCCTCCGGCTTGTCAGCGATAACGACGGCGACTTTGGCATCCACCTCACCCCGATCGATGGCGTCGAGGATGGCCTGCAGATCCGTTCCCCGTCCCGAGCACAGGACTCCCAGTACCTCAGCCATGAAAAACGCCACCTTTTATCGTGACATCGTGAGCGCCCCGCAGGACGCGGCCGATTTCATAGCAAGCCTCACCCTTCGCGGCAAGCTCCGACTGGATGGCCTTTGCCTCCTTCTTCGATACGATGAGCACCATGCCGATGCCCATGTTGAAGGTGCGATACATTTCCTTCCAATCCACATTGCCCCATTCCTGGAGGAGTCGGAAGATTTCCGGCAGTTTCCAGGCTGCCCCGTCGATTTCGACAGCAAGCTCCTTGGGAAGGGCCCGAGGGATATTCTCGTAGAAACCGCCACCTGTAATATGCACCATGCCGTGGATATCGTGCTTCTCGATGAGGGGCAGACAGGTCTTCGGATAGAGGCGAGTCGGAATCAGGAGCTCCTCCCCGATGGTCTTTCCCAGAGATTCGATGTATTCATCCCCCTTGAAGCCCTTGCGCTCAAAGCAGATTTTCCGCACGAGGGAATAGCCATTGGAATGGACGCCTGAGGAGGGGAGGCCGAGGAGCACGTCCCCTTCCTTGACCCGCTCGCTGGTGATGAGCCTCGACTTCTCCACGACCCCCACGGAGAAGCCCGCGATATCGTACTCGCCCTTCGGGTAGAAGCCTGCCATCTCCGCCGTCTCGCCGCCGATGAGGGCACAGCCCGATTCCTTGCAGGCATTTGCCACGCCCTTCACCACAGCTGCCACCTGCTCCGGGTCAAGGGATCCCACGGCGAGATAATCCAGGAAAAAGAGAGGCTCCGCCCCCTGCACCAGGATGTCGTTGACGCACATGGCGACGGCATCCTGGCCGATGGTATCGTGGCGGTTCAGCAGGAAGGCCAGCTTCAGCTTCGTCCCCACCCCGTCCGTGCCGGACACGAGGACAGGCTCCTTGTACTTCCCGGCATTCAGCGCAAAGAGGCCGCCGAAGCCGCCCAGGTCTCCCAGCACCTCTGGGCGATACGTGGCCTTGACACTCTCCTTGATGAGCTCCACCGAGCGATTTCCCGCATCGATGTCGACGCCGGAGTCCTTGTAGGTCATTTTTTCTGCCATGACGTTCCTTTCCTTCCGATTCCTCAGCACTTCCCTCGCTCGAAGACATACTTGCTATCTCCTGCAGGCTTTTCCCCATCGGCGATGGGATAAGCACTATTGAAGCAGGCATAGCACATGTCATCCGCATTGAGCTTCGGCACACACTGCTTCAGCCCCTCCAGGCTCAGAAAGTGGAGGGAGTCCGCCCCGATATATTCCCGGATTTCCTCCACGCTCTTCGTGGCGGCAATGAGCTCCTTGCGGATGCTGGTATCGATGCCATAGTAGCAGGGAAAGCCGATGGGAGGACTGCTGACGCACATGTGGACAGCCTTTGCCCCGGCATTGCGGAGCATCTTGACGATTTTCCCGCTCGTCGTGCCCCGGACGATGGAGTCATCCACCATGATGACGGATTTCCCATCCACGAGGGAGCGAACGGGATTGAGCTTCAGGCGCACTGCCGTATCCCGCTTCTTCTGGGTGGGCTGGATGAAGGTGCGACCGATATAGCGGTTCTTGATGAGCCCCTCGGCGAAGGGAATGCCCGACTCATAGGCAAATCCCGTGGCCGCCGTGGTGCCGGAATCCGGCACGGACATGACGACATCACCCTGAAAGCCTGACTCCCGAGCAAGGATGCGCCCCATCTCGAACCGGGCCTCGTGGACGCTCTGCCCATCGATGACCGAGTCCGGCCGGGCGAAGTAGATGTACTCGAAGATGCAACCGGCACGCTTCTCTCCCTTGGCGAAGAAGCGGGAATGAAGGCCGTCCTTATCGATGACAACGAGCTCGCCCGGCTCCACGTCCCGGACAAAGGCAGCCCCCACCACGTCGAGGCCACAGGTCTCCGAGGAAATGACCCAACTGCCCTCCTCGGTCTTTCCGATGCAAAGGGGGCGGAAGCCCTGTGGATCCCGAGCGCCGATGAGCTTGTCCTCCGTCATGATGGTGAGGCAATAGCATCCCTTCACCTTCAGCAAGGAGTCCATGATGCGCTCCTCGACAGTCTCCTTGCGGGAGCGGGCAATGAGGTTCACGATGACCTCCGAGTCGATGGAGGTTTGGAAGATTGTCCCCTCCTGCTCCAGGCTATGGCGAATCTCCGCGGCATTCGTCAGATTGCCATTATGAGCCATGGCAATCCTTCCCCCCGCGTAGTTCACGAGGAGCGGCTGTGTATTCGCGAGGAGGCTCGATCCCGTGGTGGAGTAGCGCACATGACCCACGGCGATGCGCTGGTTCTCCATGTGGGGCAGCTGGTGGCGGAACACCTCATTGACGAGGCCCATGCCCCGGGTTACGTCCATCCAGGCCCCATCCGTCAGGGCGATGCCCGCGCTCTCCTGCCCGCGATGCTGCAGCGCGTACAGGCCGAGATACGTCATGGACGATACGTCCTCCATCTCCGAATAGATGCCGTATACACCGCACTCCTCTTTCCATTTTCCCTTCTGGGAATAGCCATTCTCATACATTGTCGTTCTCGTTACCTCATGCTTCCGACAGACGAACTACTCGATATGCTTTTGCTGCTTAGAGCTGCGCCTTGACGCGCTCTGCCTTCTTTTCCACCTCGTCAGCCATTTCCTTCCGATAGGCGGCGAGCTTTTCCGATAGCCCCTTGTCCGACACGGCAAAGATTTCCACAGCGAAAATCGCCGCATTCTTCGCCCCATTGACCGCCATGGTGGCGACCGGGATGCCCGAGGGCATCTGGACTGTGGAGAGAAGCGCATCCATGCCGTTCAGGGACGTGGCATTGATGGGCACGCCAATGACCGGCAACGTGGTGTAGCTGGCCACGACGCCAGCAAGATGTGCTGCCGCCCCGGCCGCCACGATAAAGACCCCGATGCCCTTCTCCGGGGCCGACTCCACAAACTCCCGTACACGGGCGGGCGTCCGATGGGCCGAGGCCACGATGACCTCCACCTCAATGTCAAATTTCTTCAGGAAATCCACAGCGCCCTTTAAAATCGGCCAATCCGAATCGCTTCCCATCATAACAGCGACTTTCATGCGTATTCCTCCCCTATACAAAGCATCCGCGACACGGCTAGAGCATATAGACCGTGCCGAAAGAAAAGAAGACATTTGTCTCTTTCATCATAACGGGAAACAGCCCCCCTGTCAATAAAAAACAGGAAGCCCCCCCGCTTGAAGGAGGCTTCCTGCCAGAAAGCCAGACCATATAAATGGATAACGCAAAGGGAGCCGTTTGCACGGCTCCCAGCATAGCAATCCTACTTCGTTTCGCTCTTTTTCTGCTTCATGTATTCTTCCAAATCGAAGTGCTCCGAGCGGATGATGTCCGACTCGAACATGCGGTTCCAGGGGAAGGTGACCGTGAGATCCTCCAGCTCCGGAAGTGGCGGGAGGTTTGCCTCCACGAACTGCTGGAGCATGCGGGTGGAGCGCACGGAGACCGCATCCTTCTTCGACCCCAGGAGGCCGTAGACGCCGTCACCGCGCAGCCAGGTGAGCTGGCGGGCCACGGTGTTCCGGACATTTGCCTGGTAGGCCCAGTCATCGAGGTAGCGGGTCACGAGCAAGGAGTCGATGGCGTCATTCGTCATGCGGTTCGTCAGCATACCCTCCCCCAGCACGAAGCCCGTGCTGTTCGTCGCCGTATTCCAGCCCGAATAGCCCCGTAGCTTGAAGAGCAGGGCGCGGTTCTTCAGCTCGTTCATCAGGGCATTGTCGGAGCCATTGGCAAAGGCGATATCGGCGATGGCGACGGGATAGCCCTTTGCCACGTAGTCCGACACGATATCGGCGAAATACTTCGTGCCCTCCCGCTGTTTTCCATCATTTTGAAGCATATTCGCCTCGTAGGTCTTGCCGTCAGGATTCGTGTTGACTGTCAGCACCAAATCCGCCTTTTCCGGCGAGCGCACCTGCATTGCCCCCGTGGCAAGGATGGCCTTGGCGATGGAGTCGCCTATCTTCTCGTCGGAGTAGGAGGGAACGGTGAACTCCCCTCGTCCCCAATTGTAGCGGACATAGATGAAGGGAACCTCCCGGCGCATATCGTTGATAGCCCGGGCCAGCATGAGCATGCCCATTTCATCGATGCCGGCAATGGACTGAAAGCGGGTGCCGCCCAAATCCTTCCCATCCTCGAGAAGGTGCCGGGTCTCATAGTGGGTCTGGGAGTAGGGTGCATTGTCGTCCCGGCCCAGCACGAAGTAGTTGAAGACCCCCTTTCGGGTGAGGCCAATCATTTCCTTGTTTGCCTCAAAGTTCTTCGTGCGACGGCCCATCCAGTCAGCGAGAGACTTCTGGGGGATGAGCTTTTCCAGGAAGGCGTACTCCTTCTTCTCGCGGCTCGTGAGGCCCTCCACCTCCTGCTTGTCCTTGAGCTCCGTGTAGCGGAAGATATCGGCACCGTAGTTCCGATAGTAGCCCGGCTCCTCGTGGCCCGAGGCCTCGCCGGTGCGGGGCGTGCGCATGACGGAGCCGAATACGTAGAGATTCAGCTTCGGATGGGCCTTGCGGAACTCCTGGAATTTCTCCACCCGGGAGAGGACCGTGGACTTCTTCTCCGTATGCTTGCGGGAGCCCACGAGGCTGCCGTAGAGCATTGAGTCCGCTGCAATGACGGCGGCATCTGCATCCTGGGCATTCGTCTCCAGCCAGGACCAGAGCTCATCCGGGTGGCCAAGATCATCCCGGTTGCCGAGGATTTCGTCGCCAGGAACGATGACATCATAGCCCGCCTTCTTCGCCACATCCGCCGTCTGCTTGTCGGAAATGGGCCGGTTATCCAGAGGGATGAATACGATTTTCGGTGTCTTGTTCTCCTTCGCCTTGGCCTCCACCTGGCCCATGAGAGGCATGGAAACCGTAGCGCATAGGGCAAATACGGCCAGAGCCTTTCCAAATCTTGTTATCCGCAAAAAAATCCTCCTATTCTTTCGCATCAGCCGAAGCGGCCTGCGCTGCCTGTCCCGCCTTTTCATCGCTGGAGCCTACCGGCTCCGCGGGCTTCTCCTCCCCTGGCGCCGCCTGCATCTCGTTCTGTCCCTTGTTCAAGGCGATGCGCAGGAGGGCCTCACGCACATCGTCCGGCACATTGAGCTGGGTCTTAAACTCGATGCCCCCCGCCTTTGGCGTGGCACCTGTGATGATAATCATGTCCATGAGGCGATGGCCCTCGAACTCCGTCGTCCCCAGCTTCGACTCGGCGAGAGCCTTGCTGTAGTCCACGCGGATGGTATTGCCATGAATCTCCATGGGCATGATCTCCGGCAGCTCCAGATGGCCCAGGAGGCGGCTCGCCATGGACATGGAGATGCGGGAAAATATCCAGGAGGCCAGCCCCTTGCCGGGCAGGTTCCTCTCCCGCACCCGATAGACGATGTAGGAATTCTCCCCCTCGTGGACGAACTCCTTGATTTCTCCTGTCAGCTCGATTTTTCCGAAGTCCTTTGCCTCGGCAGCTATGGCAAGCCTGCCATTTTCCTGGGAGGCGAGGGTCAGGGCCTTGAGATTTCCCTCGGGTGTCAGGCTCTTTGCGATGGCGTCATTCATGACACTGTCCGGGATGAAGATCTTCCCCTGGGCGATGTCCAGCAGGGATTCCCGCGACCAGGTGCCCTGCACCACCTTCAGGGCCAATCCATAGTCCTGCACCTTCTCCCGCACCGCATCCCAATCGATATTTTGAAGTCGTTCCGCCCAGCCAGCGGGCAAATCTATCATGTCTCTCCCCCACTTCTTCAGTAATCAAAGGGATTCTTTCCCACGGTCTCCGCATATATTTTCCGGGTCGAGCCCGGCCGAAGGGCATCGAGGCTGTTCTCCCGGGCCAGCCGACTTAGGACAGCCTCCATGAATGCCTTCATATGGTCGCTCATGCCACAGCCCCCCTTGAGGCGCCTTTTCCACCAGCCATAGTATTCCGAGGCATAGGTAAAATCCTTCCCTCCGTAGGTGCGGCCGGCGGCAAGACAGTCGCAGATCATCTCCACCGCGTACTTATAGGGCATGTCCCTGGGCACAGGACCGTGGTCGAAGTCATCATACCAGGCCTCGTAGTGGTGGAGATTACGTCCATGATGATGAATCCAGGCCTTGGAAAGGCCGTGATTCTTCTCCTTGCAAATCTTGATAGGCGACACCTTGCCATTGTAGTAGCGCACACTCTCGGAAAACTCCGTCCAGGAGAACTTCGAAAGGTCGTGCATCATTCCCTGCCAGGGAATGCCGGCAACGCAGGCAAAGCGGAAGACCCAGAACTTATGGCGCAACACAAGACAAGTGTGGCCGATAATTCGAGAAAGAAGATTCATGGGCCCACCTCCTGCCGACTGTACTTCGCCAAAATACGACGTTCCTATTTTACATCATTTCTAAAACCTCCGCAAGGAGACTTCCCTTAGAGTATGTGTCAAGCTTTTCTCGGTGAAAAATTAAAGACCTTGAAATTTATTGTACACGAATTCCCTTAGAATCAAGGCATAGAAAAACGCTGCTCCATTTCTGAAGCAGCGTCAATATCATTTGAATAGATTCTTTATCCCATCCAAGAAGCTTTTCTTTTCCGGGTTCACCTTGTCTCCGCTGATTTCTCCAAACTCCCGCAGGAGCTCCTTTTGCTTTGCGGTAAGGTTCTGCGGCGTCAGCACCTTGACCACCACGTGCTCATCGCCGCGGCCATTCTCCCGGAGGAAGGGGATGCCGCGGCCCTTGAGGCGAAGGGTCTTGCCCGTCTGGGTGCCCTCGGGTATCTTCATGTCCACGGGGCCGTCCAGGGTCGGCACCTGCACCGTGGCGCCCAGCGTCGCCTCCACGAAGGAGACGGGCACCTCCACCACCACGTCATTGCCGCTGCGCTGGAAGAACTTGTGGGGCTTGATGGAGACATACACGTAGAGATCGCCGTAGTCCCCGCCGTGGGAGCCCGCATTACCGCCCCGCTGGACCCGGAGCCGCGTGCCCTGATCCACGCCCTTCGGTATGGTCACATCCACCTTATGCCGCTCTCGGGTATGGCCGGAGCCATGGCACTTCTTGCAGGGGTTCTTGATAATCTGGCCCGTGCCGCCGCAGCGGGAGCAGGCGGTCTGGTTTACGATGCGGCCGAAGGGGGTGTTCTGCACCTGCTGGCGCATGCCCGTGCCCTGGCAGTCCGGGCACTTCTCTGCGTCCGTGCCGCCCTTGCCATGGCATTCGGAGCACTCCTCCGTGCGGGGATAGGCGATCTCCACCTTCTTGCCGAAGGCCGCCTCCTCGAAGGTAAGCTCCAGCTGGTAGCGGAGATCCGAGCCCCGCTCCGGCCGAACGCCGCCAGAGCTGCGGCGGCCGCCACCGCCGAAGAACATGTCGAAAATATCGTCGAAGCCGCCGCCTCCGCCGAAGCCTCCAAAGCCACCGCCAAAGCCCCCGAAGCCGCCACCGCCAGCTCCGTCGCCACCCATGCCGTTTTCAAAGGCAGCGTGGCCGAACTGGTCATAGGCCTGCTTCTTCTTCGGATCCTTCAGGATCTCGTAGGCCTCATTGACCTCCTTGAACTTCTCCTCGGCTGTCTTCGGGTCATCGCGATTGAGGTCCGGATGATACTTGCGGGCCATTTTCTTGTAGGCCTTTTTTATCTCCGTCTCGCTCGCGCCCTTCTGGATGCCAAGGACTTCATAGTAATCGCGTTTTTCGCTCACGCTCTACACCTCTTTACAAACAAGCGGGCAGCAGGCAACTTGCCCCTGCTCCCCGCTCGCATGGCTCTATAGCTCAGGAACCACTGATTAATTCGACACTCCGTCTTCACGCGTCTGCACTGTCCTCCCGTCGTCGACAAATCCTCAGCGTAGCTCTGCTACGCCTCCGGTTTGTCTCCTAGGGAGATACAGCGCATCCACGCAAATCCGGAGCACCTCATTTAATCAGCGGGTCCCTTACTTGTTGTCTTTGACATCCGTGAACTCAGCATCCACGACATCCTCTTCCTTCTTGCCAGCGTCCTGGGCCGGTGCCTCCTGCTGCGCTCCGGCTCCTGCGCCCGGCTGGGCGCCTGCGGCCTGGGCCTGCTGGTAGGCGGCTGCGCTGAGCTCGTAGAGGGGCTTCTGGAGATCTTCCGTAGCCTTCTTGATGGCCTCCGTATCCGTGCCCTTCAGGGCTTCCTTGAGCTTGTCGATGGCCTGCTGGACGTTTGCCACCTGGGTCTTGTCCGCCTTGTCCCCCAGATCCTTGATGGTCTTTTCTGCCTGGTAGACGAGGGCCTCTCCCTGGTTCTTGGCATCGACGGACTCCTTGAGCTTCTTATCCTCCGCCTCATGGGCCTTGGCTTCCTTGACCATGCGGTCGATGTCTTCCTTGCTCATGCCACTGTCGGACTGAATCGTAATCTTCTGCTCCTTGCCCGTGCCGAGATCCTTTGCGGAGACATGGACGATGCCGTTGGCGTCGATATCGAAGGAGACCTCGATGCGGGGCACTCCACGCGGTGCCGGAGGAATATCCGTGAGTTCGAAGCGGCCAAGGGTCTTGTTGCCGGCCGCCATCTCGCGCTCGCCCTGGAGGACGTGGATATCGACGGAGGGCTGGTTATCCGCAGCCGTGGAGAATACCTGGCTCTTATGGGTCGGAATCGTGGTGTTGCGCTCGATGAGCTTCGTGCAGACACCGCCGAGGGTCTCAATGCCGAGGGACAGCGGCGTGACATCGAGAAGGAGCACGTCCTTGACCTCGCCCACGAGAACACCGCCCTGGATAGCAGCACCGACGGAGACGCACTCATCCGGGTTGACACCCTTCGAGGGCTCCTTGTTCAGGATGTTGCGGATAGCCTCCTGGACAGCCGGGATACGGGAGGAGCCGCCCACGAGGATGATTTTGTTGATGTCGCTGCCCGTGAGGTCTGCATCTGCCATGGCCTTCTTCGTGGGCTCCATGGTGCGCTCCACGAGGTCGCGGGTCATCTCATCGAACTGGGCGCGAGAGAGCGTCAGATCCAGGTGCTTCGGGCCCGAGGCATCTGCCGTGATGAAGGGCAGGTTGATGCTCGTCTGGGTCATGCTGGAGAGCTCGATCTTCGCCTTCTC
Organism: uncultured Mitsuokella sp.; assembly: GCA_945873115.1. GTDB lineage: Bacteria > Bacillota > Negativicutes > Selenomonadales > Selenomonadaceae > AWVT01. The sequence goes on along the minus strand of CAMCBT010000001.1, from coordinate 9,867 downwards.
AGCCGCTTCCTTCAGGCGCTGCGCTGCCATCTTGTCCTGTGAGAGGTCGATGCCGTTTTCCTTCTTGAAGGACTCCACCATCCAGTCCATAACTTTTTTATCGAAGTCGTCGCCACCGAGGTGGGTGTCGCCATTGGTGGCGAGAACCTCGAAGGTGCCGCCGGAGAGCTCCAGGATGGAGACATCGAAGGTGCCGCCGCCCAGGTCGAAGACGAGAACCGTCTCATCCTCATCCTTGTCGAGGCCGTAGGCGAGGGCTGCTGCCGTCGGCTCGTTGATGATGCGCAGAACCTCAAGTCCTGCAATCTTGCCTGCGTCCTTCGTGGCCTGACGCTGGCTGTCGTTGAAGTAGGCCGGCACGGTGATGACCGCCTGGGAGACCGTCTCGCCGAGGTATGCCTCTGCGTCAGCCTTGAGCTTCTGCAGGATCATGGCGGAGATTTCCTGTGGCGTGTAGCTCTTGCCATCAATCGTCACCTTGTAGTCCGTCTCGCCCATGTGGCGCTTGATGGACGAAATCGTGCGATCCGGGTTCGAGACCGCCTGGCGCTTTGCCAGCTGGCCCACGAGACGCTGGCCGTCCTTCGTGAAGCCCACGACGGATGGGGTGATACGGCTGCCCTCCGGGTTCGTGATGACGGTGGGCTCGCCGCCTTCCATGACGGATACAACGGAGTTTGTCGTACCGAGATCAATACCAATAACCTTTGACATGGTCTTATCCTCCTAAATATGTATAAAACTTCAATCTACAAGCTTATATCAAGCCGCAATCAATTTGCGACGACTTGAACCATTGCGGGGCGGATGACCCGTCCCTTTGCCTGGTACCCTGCCTGGAGCACCTGGGAGACCGTATCATCCTCCTTGTCGGGGTCTGCTGTACGCATGACCGCCTGGTGGAAGTTCGGATCGAACTTCTTGCCCTCCGCCTCGATGGGCTCGAGACCATTCTTGGCGAGGGTTTCCTTGAACTGCTGATACAGCATCTCAACCCCCTTCTGGAAGGCCTCCCCGTCCTTCTGCTCCGCCGCCATGGCGCGGTCGAAATTGTCGAGGATCGGAAGCATGTCCTTCAGAAGTTCCTGGGTGACGACGGCGGAGAGCTCCTCGCGCTCCTTGCCCGTCCGGCGGCGGAAATTCTCGAAATCCGCCTGGAGCCGCTTCAGCCGATCGTCCTTTTCCTGAAGCTCCGCCTTCAGAGCCTCAATCTCGTCGGCCTTCGGCTCCTCGGCAGTCTCCTCGCTGGCCTCTTCCTCCGGCGAGGCCTCCTCTCGGAGCTCTGCTTCGGCGGCGTCGATTTCGCGCTGCATCTCTTCCATCTTTTCCTTGTCCTTTTCCTTCAAATCCTTATTCAAGTGGGATGACAATTCACTCACCTCTTCCGGGGACAGCCCCGCTACCATTCCAAACGCCGTATGACGTTCGTCAGGTTGTCATTCATATACTCCAGCAGGCTCATGGCCTTTGCGTACTCCATCCGGGTCGGCCCCATGACGGCTATGGTGCCCAGGAGCTCCCCGTGGAGATGGTAGGTGGCGGTAATCAGGCTCGACTCCTTGAAATGGTCGTTGTCATTTTCCTGCCCGATGGTGACCTCCAGCCCTTCCCCCATGTGTGCATGGAGGATATCCTTCACCAGCTCCTGCTCCTCCAGGAGAAGCAGGACCTCCTTGACCCGCTCCACATCGTGGTATTCGGGCTGGTCCAGCATGTGGGTAGTGCTGCCTAGATACAGCCGCTCTTCCTTCGTGTCGTCCAGCGCCCGCTCGATGACGGAGAAGGCCGCCTCGAAGATGGCCTCATCCCCCATCGCCTCGTGGAGCTCCCGGAAGGCGCCCCGGGTGATCTCTGCAAGAGCTCTGCCCGCCAGCCTTTCATTGATAAAGGAGGACATCCGCTGAAAATCGGAAAAGGAGGAGCCCGCCGGCATGTGGATAATCTTGTTCTCCACAAAGCCCGCATCCGTCATGAGAACGGCGACGACCCGCTCCCGATCCAGGGGAAGGAACTGCAGGCAATGGAACCGCGCCTTTGTCATCTGGGGTGCCAGGACGATGGCCACGTTCTTCGTGATTTCCGCGATGAGACGTGCCGTCTCCTGAAAGACCTCATCAATGCGCTTTACCCGCTTCCGATACCAGGCATCGATGCAGGCCCGCTCCTCCGCACCCACCGGCGCGGGAGGGATTAGCCCATCCACGTAGAACCGATACCCCTTTGAGGAGGGGATGCGGCCGGAGGAGGTGTGGATATGGCGAAGATATCCCAGCATCTCGAGATCCGCCATCTCATTTCGTATGGTGGCGGGGCTCACCCCCAGGTCGTACCGCCGGGCTAGTGTCCTGGAGCCCACGGGCTCCGCCGACTGGATATAATCGTCGATGACTGCCCTGAGTACGCGCTGCTTGCGCTCGTCAAGCTCCCCAGCCATCCGCTCTCCCCTCCTTTCTCATTGTTAGCACTCTGGTTAGCCGAGTGCTAACTTCAAATCTATAAAGACTATACAACGAAAAAAACAAAAAGTCAATGGCTAAATGTCAAAAAGTCAAATAAATTGTAAAAAAAATTCTTCCAGCCTTTTAACTGAAAGAATTGATTTTGTTACATAGTATGTTCGTGTCCCCCTCGCGAACCCTTTAGCAGTCAGCGTCAGCCAATCACTATCGATCTTGGGACGCTTTCGCATGCCACCTGTTAGCCAATCAGCCAGCCTATGGCTGTCTTCTTGGACAGGTCAGCAAAGCGGAGATAGGGTGAGCGAGGGGACACGGAACGTACCTAGCTCACAACGTATTACGCCTGGATGTCGACGCTCTTGCCGAGATTCGGGTCGAGGCTCTCCTGGGGCAGTGACTCCAGAAGTGCCTCCGTACCCTGAGCCTCCGAATTCATCGCCATCTTCAGGACGCCGACGCCGAACTGCTGCATGACCTGTCCCTGATTCATCCCGACAGAGGCCGCGGCAATGCTCATGTTATCCATATATATCCCTCCTTTATATTCCTTACAATAGTATTATCGGTTATTCCATCTTTTCCTTAAGCCAGGGCCTCATCAAAGACCTTCTTAACCGACGCATAGATGGCATCGTAGTCCTGGCCCGGCTGTGCCTCGTAGAGCTTCTTCCCCTCCACGAAGTAGGAAGGCACATAGTAGTAGTCCTTGGCAAAGGGCTTCGCCTTCTCCGTCTCGAGATTCTCGTCAATCTCCTCCACGGTCAGAACCTTGTACTTATCCTCGCCCCGGAGCTCCTCCATGGCACGGAGAGCATTGGCACAGTAGGGGCAGCCCTGCATCTTTATCATAGTGATGTGTTTCATGAGTTTTTCCTCCTATGCCCCTAGAGTACTCCCCTTTTCTGTAAAAAACAAGGGATGAGCACTTGCCCATCCCCTGCCTGTATCGATTGCCCGTATATTATTGTAGCTTTTTCGCCAACAGCTCATTGACCATCTGGGGGTTTGCCTTCCCCTTGCTGCCCTTCATGACCTGGCCCACGAGAGCGCCGATGGCCTTCTTGTTGCCGCCCTTGTAGTCGGCGACGGCCTTCTCGTTCTTCGCGATGACCTCATCCACAATACCCTCGATGGCAGCCGTGTCCGTGATCTGCACGAGACCCTTGTCCTCCACGATCTTCGCCGGAGCGTCCTTGCTGGTCCACATCTCCTGGAAGACCTTCTTGGCAATTTTGCCAGAGATGGTGTTCTTCATGATGAGGAGAATCATCTCGCCCAGCCGCTTTGCCTCCACAGGAGACTTCTCTATGGTGATGGACTCTGCATTGAGATTCTTCGACAGGTCGCCCATAATCCAGTTGGCCGCCAGCTTTGCGTCCGCGCCGGTGGCGATGACCGCATCGAAGTACTCCGCCATGGCCCGGGAGCCGGTGAGAATCCCCGCGTCATAGTCCGAGAGGCCGTACTCCTTCTCGAGGCGGGCCCTGCGGGCATCCGGCAGCTCCGGCAGCTCGCTGCGGAATTTCTCGATTTCCTCCTCCGTCGTCACGATGGGCGGCAAATCCGGCTCCGGCATATAGCGGTAGTCGTGAGCGTTCTCCTTCGACCGCATGGAAAGCGTAATGCCCCGGGCCGGGTCAAAGGTGCGGGTCTCCTGGATGATGTGGCCGCCGTCCTCCAGCACCTCCGTCTGTCGCTCGATTTCATACTCGATGGCCTCCACCAGGCTTTTGAAGGAGTTGATGTTCTTCATCTCCGTGCGGGTGCCGAGCTCCGTCGTGCCCACAGGACGCAGGGATACGTTGATGTCTGCCCGGAGGTTGCCCTCCTCCATGCGGCAGTTGGACACATCGATGTACTCCATGATGGCCTTTATCTTCTCCATGTAGGCCCGGGCCTCCTCCGCCGAGCGGAGATCCGGCTCCGAGACAATCTCCAGGAGCGGCACGCCGGTGCGGTTGTAGTCCACATTCGAGGAGGCAGAGTCCTTGATGGTATTGCCGGAGTGGACGAGCTTTCCTGCGTCCTCCTCCATGTGGATGCGGGTCAGGCGGATGCGTTTCTTCTCCCCCTCCACATCGATATCCACCCAGCCATGCTCGGCGATGGGTAAATCATACTGGCTCGTCTGCCAGTTCTTCGGCAGATCCGGATAGTAGTAGTTCTTTCGGTCGAACTTGCTGTACTTGTTGATGGTGCAGTTCGTCGCGAGGCCCGCCTTGATGCCGAACTCCACAACCCGGCGGTTTATGGTGGGAAGCACGCCGGGAAGGCCCAGGCAGACGGGGCATACATGGGTGTTCTGCTCCGCGCCGAAGCCCGTTGCACAGCCACAGAAAATCTTTGTTTTTGTCTTGAGCTCGCAGTGGATTTCAAGACCGATGACAGCTTCGTACTTCATGCCTTTTCTCCTCCCACTGCCGCAATCTTGTTCTTATAGTCGTGGCTCTCCTCATAGGCATAGGCCGCGCCGAGAATCGTCTCCTCCCCCAGGGGCTTTCCGATAATCTGGAGGCCGATGGGAAGGCCTGCGCTGCTCACGCCACAGGGAAGGGTCAGCCCCGGGATTCCTGCGAGGTTCAAAGGCACCGTGCAGACATCCTGCAGATACATCTTCAACGGGTCAGACACCATCTCCCCAATGCCGAAGGCCGGGGTCGGAGCCGTGGGTGCCAGGATGACATCCACGCTCTTGAAGGCCTCCATATAGTCCTGCTGGATGAGGGTGCGAACCTTCAGTGCCTTCAGGTAGTAGGCATCGTAGTAGCCGGCGGAAAGTGCGTAGTTGCCGATCATGATGCGCCGCTTGACCTCCTCTCCGAAGAGCTCCGTTCGGGTATTCGTCATCATTTCCACGAGATCTGCCCCATCGATGCGCTCTCCATAGCTCACGCCATCGTAGCGCTCCAGGTTCGTCGCCGCCTCGGCGGGAGCGATGAGGTAGTAGGTGGAGATGGCATACTTCGTATGGGGCAGGGTGATTTCCTTCATCTCGGCCCCCATGGCGCGGAAGTCCTCGACGGCCTTTCGCACAGCCGTCTCCACCTCGCTGTCGAGGCCCTCCACGAAGTATTCCTTCGGCAGGCCGATCTTGAGGCCCTTTACATCCCCCGTCAGAGCCTTTGTATAGTCCGGCACGGCGGCAGAGCTCGAGGTGGAGTCCATCGGGTCATGGCCGGCGATGATGTTCATGAGATTCGCCGCATCCCGCACATCCCGCGTAAGGGGCCCAATCTGGTCGAGGGAGGAGGCATAGGCCACTAGGCCATAGCGGGAGACGCGGCCATAGGTGGGCTTCAGCCCCACGATGCCGCAGAAGGAGGCTGGCTGGCGGATGGATCCGCCCGTATCGGAGCCCAGGGCCCAGATGGCTGTGCCGGCTGCCACGGCCGCCGCACTGCCGCCGGAGGAGCCACCGGGCACCTTGGAGAGGTCGTGGGGATTATGGGTCTTCTGGTAGGCGGAGTTCTCCGTAGAGCCGCCCATGGCGAACTCATCGAGGTTTGCCTTGCCCACGAGGACAGGGCTCTCCTTCGCCAGTTTCTCCATGACCGCCGCATCGTAGGGCGGGACAAAGTGCTCGAGGATTTTCGACGCACAGGTGGTGCGGGTTCCCTTCGTGCAGATATTGTCCTTGATAGCCCCCGGGATGCCCGCGAGGAAGGGAAGCTTCTCTCCCTTTGCAATGCGCGCATCCACTGTCTTTGCCTGCTCCAGGGCCTCGTCACGGGTGAGGGTCAGGTAGGCCTGCACCTCTCCCTCCACAGCGTCCACCCGGGAGAATACGTCCTCGGCGAGCTCCGTCGCCGTGATTTCCTTTGCCGTGAGGAGGTCATGCAGCTCATGGGCTGTCTTCTCATATAATTTCATCGTCTTATCCTTTCCTCACTCTTCCAATACCCGCGGCACCTTGAAGTAGCCATCCTCCTGCAGGGGCGCATTCGAGAGGGCCAGCTCCCGGGGGAGCGACGGGCGCACCTCATCGGCACGGAAGACATTCTCCATAGGGAGAGCATAGGTAGTGGGCTTTACCTTCTCCGTATCCACCTCGGAGAGGTTGTCCATATAGGAGAGAATCGCATCCATCTGGGAAAGGTAGGCCTCTGTCTGGCTGTCCGGAATGGAAAGGCGCGACAGATTCGCCACGTTCTCAAAATCCTCTTTTGTGACTTTCATGTAATTTCACCATCCGATTTTCGTAATTGAGAAAGAAACCTTTCCCATTATACCAAAAAATCTTCCAAAAGAGAACAATAATGGAAAGATAAGGCGAGGCAGTAGGGAATATAATGGGCCCATGGATTTGATGATAGTGTAAAATCTTGTGAATACCTCCACGCCAATCGTCCCTGGCGTTTTCCACAACAGCAAGTCAGTATCACGGATAGCAAGCTTCGTGATACTGCTTTTTTGTTTTACGGGGAACAGATTTATGGTATACTTACTGGAGATTAAAGGCTAGATCTTCGAGGACTTCGACGTGGACAGCAAGAACCTGGGGGCGGCCCAGAAGGAGACATGCTATGAAGAAATCACGGTTCAGGCGGGCAATGCGCTCGTTTCTGCGATACATTGGGCTTCTCTGCCTCATCTTTTTCCTTGCCTTCTTTCTGGCGGGAGGCACGGCCATCTTTTCGCCCCGCACCTGGTCAAAGGCTGGCGACTTCCTGCCAAAGCTCGCCCCCGCCCCCATCTCCGCCCAGACGGAGACAACGGAGCCCTCGGCCCTCGATAGGATTGAGCGGTTCCTCTTTCTCCGGCGGGCGGTGGAGAGCCGCCTCCGGCGGGAGACCTATGTGCCCATCCAGGATATCCCGGAGGATATGAAGCAGGCGATTATCGCCGTGGAAGATCGGAAGTTCTACAGCCATTGGGGCTTTGACCCCTCAGGCATCGCCCGAGCGACCCTCGTGAATCTCCAGTACGGGCAAATCGAGGAGGGCGCCAGCACCATCACTCAGCAGCTGGTGAAGAATCTCTTCCTCTCCCACGAGCAGTCCTTCGGGCGGAAGGGGGAGGAATTCCTGCTGGCCCTCGATATGGAAGCGAACTACTCGAAGGAGGAGATATTGGAGCTCTATCTCAATACCATCTACTACGGGTCGAGCTACTATGGAATAGGCCCCGCCGCCGAAGGGTATTTCGGCAAAAGGCCGAAGGATTTGCGTCTGCCGGAGGCCGCCATGCTGGCAGGCCTGCCGAATGCCCCCTCCCTCTACTCTCCCTATGTGGACTTCATGATGGCAAAGAAGCGCCAGTTCGTGGTGCTGGACGCCATGGTGGCGGCGGGCTTTCTCGACAAGACCCGCGCCGAGGACGCAAAGCTCACGCCGATTTATCTGGCGCACTAAAAGAGGCCACTTCCTTTGAAGTGACCTCTTTTTCACGTGTAGAAATGTGGCATCCATCTTCGAGTGCCTCCCAGAGGGGGGGCTTTCAGTACCTACTTTCGAGATAGGCTTATGCTTCTGCGTAGGGGTTGTCGATGGCCTTGGATTTTTCCATCAGGGTCTTGACGGCATCCTCCATGTAGGTCTTTTCGATATTTTCGATCTGGCCGGTGTCGCAGGCCTTGGCGAGGCTCATCTCGATGGGGATTTTCGCCAGGATGTCGAGGCCCTGGGCGGCGGTAATCTCATCGATGTGGCTCTCGCCGTAGATGGAATGCTTGCTGCCGCAGTCGGGGCAGGTGAAATAGCTCATGTTCTCCACCACGCCCAGGATGGGGACGTGCATGAGCTCCGCCATCTTCACGGCCTTTTCCACAATCATGGAGACGAGCTCCTGGGGGCTGGTGACGATGACGATGCCGTCCAGCTGGATGGACTGGAGGACGGTCAGGGGCACGTCGCCTGTCCCAGGGGGCATGTCCACAAAGAGATAGTCCACGTCCTGCCAGACGAAGTCGGTCCAGAACTGCTTGACGATGCCGCTGATGATGGGGCCGCGCCAGACGACGGGGTCCGTGGCATTCTCGAGAAGCAGGTTCATGCTGACAATGTCGATGCCCCGATTCGATTTGACAGGATAGACTCCCTGCTCATTTCCCGTGGGAGAGCCGGAGACGCCGAACATCTTCGGGATGGAGGGGCCGGTGATATCCGCATCGAGGATGCCCACATGCTTTCCCTTGCGGGAGGTCTCAACGGCGAGGAGCCCCGTGGTGAGGGATTTGCCCACGCCGCCCTTGCCACTGACGACGGCGATGACGTGCTTGATGTTGCTCAGGGTATTGGGCTTTTCGTGGAGATCCTTGCGGGTGTCAGATCCGCAGGTGGTGCCACAGGAATTGCAGTCGTGATTGCAGCCTTCAGCCATATCAATTACCTCCTAAGATAAATACTATGTTGCAGTCGCTTCGTATACCCTGCACTCACCCTGCTCAAGGGTTCGCATAGGGTACACGAACTCACTGTTACGAGGAGAGAATCTCCACGCCCGTCTCGGTGATGAGGATGGTGTTCTCCCACTGGGCGGAGAGTTTCTTGTCCTTTGTGCGGACGGTCCAGCCGTCCTTTTTGTCCACAGTGACCTTGTAGGTGCCCTCGTTTATCATGGGCTCTACGGTGAGAATCATGCCGGGGACGAGGAGCATGCCCGTGTCCGGCTGGCCCGTGTGAGGGACGAAGGGCTCCATGTGGAAGCCCTTGCCCACGCCGTGGCCGCCGAGGTCCGTGACGACGGAGTAGCCGTTCTCCCGGGCGTGGGTGCCGCAGGCGGCGCCGATGTCACCGAGGAAGTGCCAGGGCTTTGCCGCAGCAATGCCCAGCTCCATGCACTCCCGGGAGACCCGCACTAGGCGCTCCGCATTGGCGTCCGCATGGCCCCCCACGATGTACATGCGGGAGGCATCGGCGAAGTAGCCGTTGTACTTCGTGGTGATGTCCACGTTGACGATGTCACCTTCCTTGAGGATGGTCTTCTTCGAGGGGATGCCATGACAGACCACATCGTTGATGGAGATGCAGGTGTTCTTCGGATAGCCCTCGAAGCCCTTGTCCGCCGAGACGGCTCCCTTTGCCGTCAGGTAGTCGGCGATGGCGTCGTCGATGGACTCCGTATTGACACCGGGGCGCATCATGCCCGCCGCCAGATCCAATGCGCCGTCATTGACGACACCTGCCGCCCGGACAGCGGCGATGTCTGCCGCATTGTTGATAAGCTTCCGAGGGGGCCGCACCTGCCCCCGCATGAAGTCGAACTTCATCTCCTTTATGCGCTCGTCGAAGGCCTCGTGGCACTTCTTGTACTTCTTTCCGCTGCCGCACCAGCATTCATCGTTGCGATTCATCCGTTCCTGTTACTCCTTTTATCGGGATATTTGCTTTCGCTCTCTGTAATACACTACCTATATTACTATGAAACCCCAAGAAGTCAAGCCGTAGGCGCAGACTGATTGGCTGGTTTC